>JAPSFT010000005.1 GCA_035063765.1 Deltaproteobacteria bacterium | reverse complement strand
CCCCGCCACTCCGCCTCGGTGCGGCGCACGCGCCCATCTGCCAGAACTCGCATCCGTCACCCTCCTCGAGGGCGACTTCTACAGCAGCAGGACCCAGGCGGGGAAGAACGCCTCAGAGTGATCGGTTACCGTGGAGCTACGATGTCACGAGCGAGAGGAGGCGCGACGGCCAGCTCAAGCCCGCGGCCGTCAGGTGCAGCGGCTTGTTATGCGCCTTCCTCGGGTGGATGCTGCGACTTTCCATGCGCCTTGGCGCGCTCTTGAGCCCGCTGCGCCGCGGCACGGAAGAAGGCTAAGACCTCCTCCTCGGGCTTGCCAGAGAGGAGCCCAGCTTGCTCATCGCGAATCTTGCGAACCATCTCGACGGCGTGGATCTCACTCTTCTCCATAGAACGTGACCTCTCGCGGGGAGTAGATGCTCAAGTCGCCGAGCCCGCGCTCCGCGTTCACCGCATTGAATGCCCGGATCTTATCGAGCCGAACGATATGGCGGAAGTTCCAGCTCACGAGCACATCCACGCGGGCGATCGTTGCCAAGGCGATGTGCAGCATGTCGTTCCGGTACCGCGGGGATAGGACGCCTCGCTGCTGGTACGCCGTAACGAGCGAGAGCGCCTCGGACGTGACCCGCACGACCTCCGCCGGCAGGAGAAGCAGTTCCTCGTGGAGCTCGCGAACGGCCGACGGAGCCGGCTCGACTTCAGCGGCGATGACCTCGGATAGCACCGGCGCGAGGCGACCGAGCCGGAAGTCTTGAATGAGACTGAGCGACCACTCAGCGAACTCAGGATCGAAGCAGCCGCCAAGAACCGAGGTGTCGACATAGACGCGGAATGAGCGCATCAGCGGAACCTACCTCGGTCTCAGTCTCAGTGCGCATAACGGATCGCGGCTCAGCTGCGGCCGCGCGTGGAGCGCCCTACCACCGACCGGACGCCGCTGGCGCGCCCCACCCCGGACCCAGCGGCGGCCGGGCTACCGCTCGGCACACCACCGCCCGCGGCCGTCAGCTGCAGCCGCTGGTTAGGCGGCCGGCGTTGATTTCGCCATGGACGCGGTGACATCCTGCGTGCCGCAAGAGACAGAATTCCGAGGGCGAGCAAGGAGCTGGTCAAGGGCTCGGGCACCGTTCGAGTGAGGTCGGGGGAGAGGAGTTGGTCGGAGAGCGTGATCGCGGCATAGGTGACAGACACCGAACCAGGCTGATAGAAGGAGAACGGAGGGTTGCTGGGGCAGGGGAGAAGCACGTACACCGGGCATGCCGTGTGGACAGTGAAACCAAGCCCCACGTTCACAGAGGAAAGCGACGGGATACCGAGGCCGTTGAAGAGGCCGGTGAAGCTGTACCTGAAGTGGCCGTCTGGCTCGAGGACGAATCGGAAGCCGGCCGTGGATTGCGTGTCTGAGAGCGACACCAGGGGTATGAGCACGGTGAAGTTCGAACCGCCCGGGTCGTATGGATTCCACTCGGGCCCGCTCATGCTGAGCACGCCCGTAAAGTGAAAAGGGATGACTTGAGCGTTCGCGTCTAGAACCAGCGGGGAGTCGATCACGCCCGAAAAGTCGAAGCTCAGACTGATCGGATCGACGATAGTAGGCACGATTGCGAGCTCCTGGACCGTCGATACAAGCACCTGATCGGCTGTGTGAATGGCCTCGAGCTGAGGAAGGCGTTGGCTGATGGAAGCCGCGTTGGCATTAGAAGAGATGAACAGCAGAACGAGAAGCACAGGAAAGGTGCGGTTCATGCGGCGAGACCTCCGAGTTTTCGCACGCTAGCGAGCGAATGTTGCCTGCACACGCACGCCGATGAAGGTGAACTCGGTCGTACCGGCAGGAGCGATTCGGACGTCCTTCCCTTCGACGTTGACCGTCGCCTCCTGCGGTGACGGCCACCGAACCTCCAGGAAGTGTCCGGCAACAAACATGCCGCACGGGTCATCCTCTGAGGTGACGCGGGACTCCTCGGTGTGGTCGTTGTAGTGCGCTCTTAGGATCAGCGCTCGCATCTCACCCCCTCTTCGGCTCCGGCCGCCTAACGGATGGCGGTTCAGCTGCGAGCCACAGCGCCTCCGTGGTCCGAACGGAGCACCCAAGTGTCAATGCCAGACTCTACCAGAGGTCGATTGGAGCGCGCTGTGGCTCGTCAGCTGCAACCGCTTGTTAGCCGGCGCCCCTCCGACGCCAGACCTGAGGGCTGCGGGCTCCGTGGAGACAAGCAACCACGATGGCTTCGTTGGAGTAGACAACGTAGAAGACGCCGTAGGGGAACCCGCGCATGAGGACGCGGCGGATTCTGCCCTCGACGATCGCGCCGCGCTCGGGATGAGCAGAGATGGAATCCAAGCAGACTCCGAGCGCGTCGAGAAACCGCGTGTCGAGCCCGGCTCTCCGTTTGCGGTACCAGCGCCGCGCCTCTGCAACGTCAGCCTTCGCCTCGGGGGTGAGCCGGACTCTCACTCTCGATCGAGCTCGGCTCGGACCTCAGGCCAGGGTTTGGCGGCATCCGGATCGCGCTCGTGCTCGGCCAGGCGGCGGCGGAGTTCAGCCCGCTGTTCCTCGGTCACGGGGAGCGCGTCCGGAGCTTCGACGAAGCTCTCCCAGAGAAGCTCGATGAGCTCGATCCGCTCTGCGGGACTCAGCCCTCGGATTCGCTCGGGTGAGAGAATGCTCACGCGAAGAAGTTCTCCCAGTCGGCCGCCGCGCGCAAGTGCCTGCTCTCCTGGCGCCGGCTAACGGATCAGCGCTCAGCTGCGAGCCACAGCGCCTCTGGGGCCCGATCGAAGCGCCTGAGTTCGATGCCAAACGGTACTACGGACCGATTGGAGGATGCTGTGGCTCGTCAGCTGCAGCGCCTTGTTGGGCGGCGGGCTCGGATGATTGCGGAGACGACGGCTCTGCGACCGCAGAGGGTGCGGGCTGAGGCGCCGCGGGCGCCGGGCTCTGCGGCTGATTCGCGGGGGCCTGTTGGGCGGGCGCGGGCGGAGGAGGCGGAGGCGAATAGCCACGCTTCTCGTAGCCAGCGGGTGCCGGACGCTTATTCTCGGAAGACATGTCGCTCTCCATCTTCGGAGGAATGGTTGAGGCTGCGAAGTATACGAGACTCCCGACACCGAGTGCGAAGAGCAGACTGGCGACGGCGGTAAGGATAATGGTCAGGGTGCTCGCCCAGCGCTTCGGCTTTGGCTTTCCATTGACCGGGATGGCCTGAATGAGGGAAGGGGGGTTAACCAGCATCTGATCCGTAAACGAGATGGCGTGACGAAGGGAGACCCTTCCGGCGGCCACGGACGCAAGCAGCGTAACGATGCTGGAAACCAGAGTGATCCAGCCGAGTCGGAGCCAGAAGAGCGCACTGTCGGACGGATCGAGCTTGAGGGCGTTCAGCAAGGCAACGGAGAGTGCCAGGGCACCGGTGGCCAAGGTGACCAGCGTCTTGTC
Organism: Deltaproteobacteria bacterium; assembly: GCA_035063765.1. Lineage (NCBI taxonomy): Bacteria > Pseudomonadati > Myxococcota > Myxococcia > Deltaproteobacteria bacterium. Next base: position 292,046 of record JAPSFT010000005.1, on the reverse strand, counting down.
GTATGCCGTTGAGACCTCGTACTCGGTGCGGACGAGCCAGTCCCGGTGCTGGCTGAGCCGATCCTGCCATTCCTTTGCCAGCGCACGATCGGCCGCGAAAAGTTGGGGGCTCGCCTGCAGAGCCTTCTCGAGGTAGGCGCGAAACTCTGGGTTGCTTCCAACGTGCTCCGCGAGAGTCGGATTCTCGGCGAGAATCTGATCCAGCGGACTACCGCTCACCGCGACACTCCTCTTCCCGCCGCCCAACGGCTTGGCGCTCAGCTGCGAGCGCCCGGGCTGACCGGCCCGGTTGGTACGCCACTGCTCGCCGCCAGACGGCACCGGCGCTTGATGGAGGAAACCGGGCGATCGACAGCTGCAGCGCCTTGTTGGGCCGCTGTCTCGGTTCGCTGAGCCAACGCTGAAGCCGAAGAACTACTCTCGGAAGAGCTGGCTCCGAAGCGTTTCGGCGAACTTCTCAGCCTCGCCTCGCTGCCAGGGCCATCCGACCGATGCGCTGAGGTCTGTTCCGGCGGTATTCACCATGACCGACGGCGAGCCCCAAACGAGAAGGACTCCAAGAAACAGCAACGGCAGGCCGACAACCACTCCGAACACCGTGGCTCCTCCGGAGCCGGAAAGGATGGCGAGAGAGCAGAGAAAACCGGTGAACGCGATGGGCAACCCGAGGAAGAGGCTTCGCCAGGTATCGACGCGGACCGATGTCACATGCTTTAGCGGGATATCTTGGCGCGATCCGCCCCTGAACCAGCCCTTCTTGCCGAAATAGACGACTCGCCGATCGCTTACAGTTCCGAAAATGGTGGCTACAAGTTCCTTCTCGGACTGAACGTCGCTCATCGAGATTCCTCCCTCCGGTAGGCACCGCCAATCCTACACCAGTTCTCACTTGGTGGTGACAGCAAAGCTTCTCAGGCGGCCCAACGGATCGCGGCTCAGCTGCGGCCGCGCGCAGGCCATGATGCCACGTCCGGAGGCCGGCCGCGTGCCCAGCCCCCGACCGGCCGGCCGACGGCTACAGGCCCCCGCAAGCCTCCGACCGCGGCCGTCAGCTGCAGCCGCTTGTTGGACGGCGAGCCTTTACGCAAGCGGGAACCGCGGACCGACGGACCAGCGTCCCGCTCTCTTGACCGCCAGGGCGACTTCGTCGGCCATACATTGCAGGGGAAGCTTCGCGCCCGCCGCGCGGAGGAACTGGGATGTGACTTCGAGGAGGCATCGCGCCGGCGGGTCTTGGGCGACGGTGAGATGTGGCACCGGATGGGCGAACATGCCTCCGTAAGGCGGCGTGTCCGGGAAGCGAGAGGCCGCGTCCCGCATCAGTGCATCGAAGGGCGCGACGGGCTGTGGTGCCAGATAGACGACGCCCGGAAAGCCACAGGCGCCGGCAAGGGAGAAGCTGAAGCGGCGGTGCCCTCGGAAGAGAGCCTGCAGGTCGCGCAAAAGCTCGGAGGACAGCGAATCAGGATGACGGAACGGATAGAGGACCGTGATGTGAGCGGGTAGCCCGCGAATGGCCGACCGATCGAACTGGCTGCGAAAGGTGGCGACCAAGGGCTCCGCGGCGGGAACGAGTACAACGAGAGCCGACTCTTCCGATTGAGCCACGCGTGACCCTAGGTTCTTATCGCCGTCCAACGGATCGGCGCTCAGCTGCGAGCCACAGCGCCTCCGCGGCTCGACCGAAGCGCCCACGTGTCAACGCCAGACTCTACCACGGACCGATTGGAGCCTGCTGTGGCTTGTCAGCTGCAGCGCCTTGTTGGGCGGCGAACACGCCCGGCTCGCGCGAGCCGCTTCGCTACTTCGAGACTGGAGGCGCGAAGATGAGGCCCATGGCGTCGACAAAGGTGTGCGCGACGACCATTGCCAGGAGGTCTTGCTTCCAGATGAAGAAGGCCGCGCTCAGCACGCCGGCTGGGAGCAGACTGAGGACGAACCCCGAGCCCCAGAACGGAAGGTGTACGAGGGCGAATGCCGGAACGAGAACCAGGGCGGCGAGCCAGTAGCTTCCCATGAACGCGCCGACCCGAGTAAGCGCGTAGCCGTGAAACAGGGTTTCCTCGACCACGCCGGCCGTAACGACGGCCACGACACGGAACCAGATCGGGAGCGCAAGGACTCTCTCGAGTCCGGCTTGGAAGTCCGGGAGGCCCGACACACGGACCAGCCACACCCGCAAGGGGAAGACCAGACAGATCATGGTCGCGGCCAGCAGAAGGCCCCATGCGAGCGACTGCCAGTGGAACGGCTGGAACCAAAGGGATGTAAGGGGCTTCCGCTCCCAGATGAGAACAACGGCCAAGACCATCGCAAGGAAGACCCAGAGCACGGCCTGCTCGAGGACCTTCGTGACGATGGCATCGGACCTACCGAGCAGGCGGCTTGCGGGGCTGATCAAAAGGAGCGGGCCGCCGAGCGCCACGACCAGGCCAACGACCGTAGCAAGGACCTGCGAGTTCACTTTCCGTTCGCCGCCCAACGGCTGGCCGCTAAGCTGCGGCCGCGCGTGAGCCTACCACGACTCGCGTAGAGCACGGCCGCCCGCGCGGCTGAAGCCCGCGGCCGACAGCTTCAGCGGCTTGTTGGGCAGCGTGCGACCTACCCGCAGTCCGGAGGAGGGGGGCGTGAGCCGGTAACACCCGCCTGGAATGCAGCACAAGGGTCCTGGTCCGCGATCCAGCCGATACCGAGAACTATGCCCTGGTACACCAGATGCGCGAGAAGTGGAATCGCGATCACGGCCAGGAGTGTCAGGCTCAATTTCGCTCGCCTTGAGGTGTCCGTCTGAATCCACAGCCCGGGGAGGTACCTGAGCAGCGAGAAGTAGAGAGCAGGCGGGAGGAGAATGGGGGCCCAGCCAACCAACAAGACCGCGACGAGTCCAAGAAAGCCGAACACGGCATGGGATGCTCGCAGCATTGCCAGCCCTTGAATGAGGGTGCCGGCGGCTGAGACGACCAGCGCCCAAGTAATGAGAATGAGCAGTGGAACGGTCAAGATGCTTCCGAGGCGCTGCCGGAAATACCATCCAAGCCAGGCAAAGGCACCAGGCGAGTCCTCCGGCGGCACGGCACCCGGGTATTGCGAGTCCGACGTCACGGTTACCCGCCGGAATCCGAGGCGGCTCCACCAATCGCGGCGATGAACATGCCGGCAAGGCCGACTCCCCAGATAGCGAAGTACTCCGTGGGGAATACGTCCTCGACGTACCAATAGACGAGTGGGAATACGACTGCGCCCGGGGTGAGGACCAGCCCGAGTATCACACCAAGGCCGCCGAGCCACCGATACATGGCGGTCATCCAGAAGACGAACATCAGCAGTCCACTCGCGAAGAAGGTCACGATGCCTAGAACACGGAGGATGCCTCGCCCCACGGTTCGACTCCCTGTTGCGTTCACGCTGCCCAACGGATCGACGTTCAGCTGCCGCCCGCCATGAACCACCTGCGGTTCGACGGCGGCCGCCAACGCGACCTCGAGCTGGCAGCATACACCGCGCCGCCGGCCGGGGCCGCCGCGGTCCCGAGGCTGCGGGCGGACAGCTGCAACGTCATGTTAGCCAGCAGGCCGACATTCCCTGCGAGGGAATGGGGACTCCCTCCGCGCTGGCACCATCTCCGCCTGGCAGACGGCGGCGCCCATTCCCAACCAGCAATGCCGCTTGCCGATCTGCCCTTTCACAAACCTGGCGCCGCCGAGAAGCACGCCCGCGCAGGCCAGCCTCCGCCCGAAGCACCCTCTTGGAGCCAGCGCGCGACCGGAGCAGCCTTCACTCCGCGAATGAGAGCACTGCGCGGGCGGCAGACGGCGGCGCCGCCCCAGCCAGCAGATGTGTGCGCTGAGCGACCCTCTACGAAGACGGGCGCCGCCGAGGAGAACGGGCCGTCTTGGCTCGAGGGCGGCCGAGCGGAGCTGCATGGCAAGGTGTCGCGACTAGCCTCCGCACGAAGCACCGCGATCGCGGTCGCGAGAGCTCTTGCTGTACCAAGAACGCTGATCAGTCCCTGCTGGCTAACTATTATTGGCCAACACCCCCCGTTCCCTGTGAGGTGCATGGCCGGGGTGGATAATACATTCGGGCGGTGGGGGGTGGCGCGGGTTCTGGCGGTGCGGGGCCGAGATGGGGGATCGGGGGTGCCAAGGGGGCCGGGGTTCGGCGGTGGGGGCGTGCAGGATATGGGCGGCTTGCTCGGTCGGTTGCGAGATCGCAGGGAAGACGCCCGTCGGGGATCGAGCCGTGAGCCTCCGGGTCGGGGTCACAGGCGGTCGGCTGGGCTGCGGACGCCGAGGGGGCCGCGGTCGAGGACGTGGGTGTAGATCATCGTGGTGCGCAGCTCGCGGTGGCCGAGGAGCTCCTGGACGGTGCGGATGTCGGCGCCGTCCTCGAGGAGGTGGGTCGCGAAGGAGTGTCGGAAGCTGTGGCAGGTGGCGCGCTTGGTGAGACCGGCCTGCTGGACGGCCAGCTTCACGGCGCGCTGCAGGACGGTTTCGTGCAGGTGGTGGCGGAAGCGGCGGCCATCGGGGGCGGCGCCGACGCGCGTGGCGGGGAAGACCCACTGCCACGCCCACTCGCGCGGCGCACCCGGGTACTTGCGCTCGAGCCCGTGAGGCAGCGGCGGGCCGGCGAGGCCCCGGGCGAGGTCCGCCTGGTGGAGCTGCTGCACGCGGGCCAGGTGGCGGCGGAGCGGCGCCTCGGCGACACGCGGCAGCGGGACGGCGCGGTCGCGGCCGCCCTTGGGCTCGCGCAGCAGGAGCTGGCGGCGCTCGAAGTCCACGTCCTTCACCCGCAGCCGCAGGGCTTCCAGCAGGCGCAGGCCGCTGCCGTAGAGGAGGGTGCCGACCAGGCGCGGTGTCGGCTCGAGCTTCGCGAGCACCTGGCGCACCTCCTCGCGCGAGAGCACGACCGGCAGCGCGCGCTGCCGCCGCGCACGCACGGCCTGGTCGATGCCCGGGAGCTCGCGGCCGAGGACCTCGCGGTACAGGAAGAGCAGCGCGGCGAGCGCCTGGTTCTGCGTCGAGGCCGACACGCGCCCCCGTACGGCGAGGTCGGAGAGGAAGGCGGTCACCTCGAAGGCGCCCATCTCGGCGGGGTGGCGCTTGGCGTGGAAGAAGATGAAGCGGCGGATCCAGGCGACGTAGGCGGCCTCGGTGCGCGGGCTCATGTGGCGCAGGCGGAGCGCCTGGCGGACGCGATCGAGCAGGCGCGGCCGGGCCGGCGGGAAGGCGGGCGGGCTCGTTTGCATGGGGCGGTCCGGCGGGACCGGCCGGGGCGACGGGCGGACGGTAGGTCAGCGCGCGCGTGCCGGCGAGGCCCCGCGGCGCCGGCTCGCGAGCACGATGCCGACCAGGATCGCCGCGGTGCTCGTGCCGAGGACCAGCGTCAACGCCTGGATCGGGGCTCGCGCGAACCACGCGAGCGGCGCGTGGACCGCCGGTGACAGGACGTGGCGGGGGGGCGGCGCCGCTTGCACGAGCGCGCCGCCCTCGATCTCGTAGCGCGTCCCGCCGGGCCCCTCCGCGACGCGATCCTGCGTCGGTCCGAAGCGCGCGAACGCGCCGGCGTCCGGGGTCGTCCCGGTGAGCCGGCCGTCGTGGTCGAAGCTGTGGAGGCGCCCGCTGCCCCCGGTGGCCACCTCGATCCGTCCCGGCGCCGCGACCCGCAGCCGCACGCGGCCCGCGCCGCGATCGAGGGACCAGGCGCGCACGAAGCGGCCGTCGGCGCCGTACACGTGGAGGCGATCGACGCCGGTGCCGGCGTAGACCCGGCCCTCCTCGTCGACCGCGAGCCCCGACGGCGACGCCAGCGGCACGCCGAAGGCGAGGCTGCGCTGGAGCTGCGCGCCCGCCCACGAGCCGGTGACCAGGCCCACGAGGCCGGCGGCCAGCAGGATCCACGCGAGCCCGCGCGCCCCCGGGATGCCGCCGCGCGCCGGGCGCGCGTTCACGAAGCGAGCAGGTTCCGCCCGACCACCTTCAGCGTGAGCGTCGGCCGCACGCCCTCGAAGATCGGCAGCACCAGGGCGTCCACGGTGTAGCGGCTGATCGGGTACTCCTCGGCGTAGCCCCAGCCGCCGTGCAGGATCTGGCCCTTCTGCGTGATCTCGACGGCGACGTCGCAGGCGAAGAGCTTGGCCTGCGCCGCGAGCGGCGCCGCCTGGCGCTCGTTCTCGTCCATCGCCTCGGCGGCGGCGTAGGTGATCGCGCGCGCCGCCGCGAGGCGCGCGGCCATGCGGCCGAGCTCGTACTGGGTGAGCCCGTACTCGATCGTGGGCTTGCCGAACTGGATGCGGTCGAGCACGTACTCGGCGCTCTTCTCGAGGGCGGCCTGCGCGAGGCCGCAGGCGCGTCCGCCGGTCTGGAGCCGGCCCGCCGCGAAGCCGCCCATCTGGAGGTAGAAGCCCTTGCCGAGCCCGCCCTCGCCGCCCACGAGGTTCTCCGCGGGCACGAACCAGTGCTCGAGCTGCACGGTGTAGGAGTGCATGCCGCGGTAGCCGATCGTGGCGTCCGCCTTGCCCTCCATCGTGCCGCCGCCCGGCTGGGTCTGCTTGAAGGCGTGCTCGCGGCTCGCCTCCTTCTCGACGACGAAGAGCGAGAGCCCCTTCGCGCCCGAGGCCGGGTTGCCGTCGGTGCGGGCGAGCAGCGCCAGGATGTTGGCCCGGCCCGCGAAGGTGCACCACGCCTTCGGTCCGTTCAGCACCCAGCCCTCGCGGCCGCCCACGGTGGCGCGCTCGGCGCGGCACTTGACCGAGGCGACGTCGCTGCCCACGTCCGGCTCGGTCACCGCGATCCCCACCATCACCTCGCCGCCGGCGATCCGCGGCAGCCAGCGCTGCTTCTGCTCCTCGGTGCCGCCCGCCAGCAGCGCCTTGGCGAGGATCTCGGGGCGCGTGATCAGGGACCCGGCGCCCGCGAGCGACGCGCGCGAGAGCTCCTCGGTGGTGAGGATCATCGCGAGGTTGCCCATCTCGGTGCCGCCGTAGGACTCCGGCACCGAGAGCCCGAAGTAGCCGAGCTCGGCCATCTTCGTGATGAACTCCTCGGGAATCGTCTCGTCGTGGCGGTGGATGCGCTCGGCGTGCGGCGCGATCTCCTTCTCGGCGAACTCGCGCACGGAGGCGCGCACCTGCTCGAGCGTCTCGTCGAGCGGCGTCTCGTTGCGCCCGCGCCGCTGCCCGACCGCGCGCCCGAGCGCGCGGAACACCGCCTCGCTGCCGGCCGCGCGCAGGCGCCGGCGCAGGTCGGCGGGCAGCGCGTCGTCGATGCCGAGCTCGTCGGCCGAGGGCGCGAGGCGGTTCACGAGGCTCGTGACCAGGTCCGCGGCGGCGGCGGCCGCCGTCGCCTCGAGGAGCGCGTCGGCGCGCCCCTCCGCCTGCGTGCGCTCGACGAAGGCGACGAGCTCGCGGGCGGCGCGCGCCTCGGTGGCGGCGTAGGCCACGCGCTCGGTGAGCACCTGGTGGTCGTCGATCGCGGCGCCCTGCTTCGTGAGCGAGCGCGCGCTCGCGAGCGCGCGCTCGAGCAGCGCCTCGGCGGGGGCGAGCAGCGCGCGGGCGTCGTCGAGGGTCGGGAGCGCGGGGTCGGCCATGGGGGTCTCCACGTCACGGGGGGAGCGGGGCCGCCGAGTCTAGCGAAGCCCGGGGTCCGGGCCGCGGCCGAAACCGCTCCGGCGGCGCGGGGTTGCCGGCCTCAGCCGGCCGGCTTGCGGGCCAGGTGGGCGACCAGCGCCTCGACCAGCGCCGGCGCCCCGAAGACGAGCCCGATCTTGCCCTGCTCCGGGTAGCGGATCGTCTCGCAGCGCCCGCCGGCCGCGGGCACCAGCGCCTGGGTGGCGGCCGCGTCCCACGGGTTCAGGTCGAGGTCCACCATCGCGTCCACCGCTCCGGCCAACACCTGCGCGTGTCCGAAGCCGTCGGTGTAGCCGCGGAAGAGCGGCAGCTCGCGCGCCATCCGCAGGTACGCCTCCTGCTCGCCGGCGCGCACGAAGCAGAAGCCGTCGCCGTGGGCGACCATCGCGCGCTGCAGGTCGCTGGCGGTCGAGCAGCGCACCGGCTCGCCGTTGCGGCGCACGCCGCCGCCGGTCCAGCCCACGGTCCGCTCGCCGAGCGCCGGCAGGTCGATCACGCCCAGCACGGGCACGCCGTCCTCGAGGCGCGCGAGCAGGGTCGAGAAGAGGGGGATGCCGCGCGCGAAGGCGATCGTCCCGTCGATCGGGTCGATCACCCAGGCGGCGCCGCGCGCGGTGTCGCCCTCGGCGCCGAGCTCCTCGCCGAGGATCGCGGCGCCCGGGTCGCCCTGCTGGAGGACGCGGCGCATCGCGCGCTCGGCGGCGCGGTCCGCCTCGGTGACCGGCGAGCCGTCGGCCTTGGTCTCCACCCCGACCTTGCGGAAGCGGGGCAGGATCTCGGCGCGGGCGGCGTCGACGGCGCGCTCGGCGAGCGCGGCCAGGGCGGCGAGGTCGTGGGGCACGGCGGCGGCAGGGTATCATCGCCGGCCCCTGGAGGTCAGCATGCCGGCCCCGTCCGCCCCGCCCGCCCCGCCCTCGCTCGCCGAGCGCCTCGGCTTCGCCGCCGGCGATCGCGTGATCGTGCTCCACGCCGACGACATCGGGATGTGTCATGCCGCGAACGCTGGCGCCTTCGAGGCGATGGAGTCGGGCGCCGTCACCTGCGGCTCGTTGATGGTGCCCTGCCCCTGGTTCCCCGGCGCGGCCGAACGGGCGCGCGCGAACCCGGGCGCCTACGACCTCGGCGTCCATCTCACGCTCAACGCCGAGTGGTCGCGCTACCGCTGGGGCCCCGTCGCGGGCCGCCGCGCCGTGCCGTCGCTGGTGGACGCGGAGGGCTACCTGCCGCGCACCTCCCTCGAGGTGGCCCAGCGCGCCCGGCCCGAGGAGGTGGAGATCGAGCTGCGCGCGCAGATCGAGACGGCGCTCGCGGCGGGCATCGACGTGACGCACCTCGACGCCCACATGGGCACCGCCTTCTTCCCGCCCTTCGTCGAGATCTACGCGAAGCTCGCACGCGAGTTCCGGATCCCGGCGCTTGCGGTGCGGCCCGACGCCGAGGCCCTCGCGCGCGCGGGCCTGGCCGGTGCCGAGCCGATCATCCGCCGCGCGGTCGAGCTCATCGAGGGGTCGGGCCAGCCGATCCTCGACGGGCTCGACGCCGACTCGCTCGGCTTCGAGCCCGGCGCCGGCGCGGCGCACACGCGGGCCCGGCTCGAGCGCCTCGCGCCCGGCGTCACCTACTTCATCACCCATCCCGCGCGCGACGGCGCGGAGCTGCGCGCGCTCGGGCCCGGCCATCACGCGCGCACCTTCGAGCACCGCTTCTACGGCAGCGAGGAGGGCCGTGCGGCGCTGGCCGCCGCCGGGATCCGCACGGTCGGGATGCGCGCGATCCGCGCGCTCGCCGCCGCGGGGTGAGCGCGGGCCGCTAGCGCAGCTCGTCGATCGGCGCCTCGACGAGGTCGTAGTCGGCCTCGGCCGGGATCCGGAGCACCGGGCCGCCGGCGCCCCGGCCGACCGTGGGCAGCACCGGCGCGGCGCGCGCGCGGTCGAGGGCGTCGGCCACCGAGTGCGCGCGCGCGAGCTTCGCGAGCTGCATGCGGGTCGGGAAGGGGATCGAGAGCCGGCCCCGGGCCGCCTCCTCGAGCGCGCGCGCCGGCGCGATCCACAGCGAGTCCACCGACTCGTGTCCGTCGTGCGTCGCGGCCTGGCCGGCCGGGGCCGCCGCCAGGTAGAAGTGGGTGTCGAAGCGCTTCGGCAGGAGCTCGGGCGTGATCCAGTGCGCAAAGGCGACCAGCGCGTCGAGCGCCAGCACCAGGTCCTCGGTCGCCGCGATGGCGCCGATCGTCGTGCGGTCCTCGTTGAGCGCGCCGCGCCAGCGCGCCTCGATCGCGCCGGCCCGCGCGCCGGGGAGGAGCGCGCCGGAGCCCTGCGGGCGCGCGAGCAGCACCCCGGCCTCCTCGAAGGTCTCGCGCACCGCCGCGATCCGGAGCGCGAGCGCCGCGGGCTCGAGGCTCGCGGCACCCGCGCAGCGGGCGTGCAGGTCCGGATCGTGATCGCTCGGGTCCACCTTGCCGCCCGGGAAGACGAGCGCGCTCGAGGCGAAGTCGACCGCGTGGTGGCGCTGGACCATGAACACCTCGAGCGGCCCGGGCTCCTCGCGGAGCAGCAGGATCGTCGCCGAGGGGATCGGGGGCGGGACGGGGCGTTTCGCTTCGCTCACGGCGGCGGCATGATGGCACACGGGACCGGAGGGCGACGGAGGACGGGGGTGGCGGCGGAGCGCGTGGCGGGCGAGGTGGCGCTGCACCTCGAGCGCGAGGGCTCGGACGGGGGCGGAGCGGTCGTGTGCCTGCTGCACGGCTTCGGCGGCAGCGCGCGCAACTGGCGGCCGCAGCTCCGGGCCCTGCGGGCGGGCGCGCGGCCGGCCGCCTTCGACCTGCGCGGCCACGCGCGCAGCGAGGCGCCGGCGGGCGCGGCGGCCTACGCGCCCGAGCGCTTCGTCGCCGACGTCGGGCGCGTGCTCGACCACCTGGGCGCGGCGCGCGCGGTCGTGGGCGGCCTCTCGATGGGCGCCGGCATCGCGGCGCGCTTCGCTGCCGCGCAGCCCGGGCGCGTGCGCGCGCTCGTGCTGATGGCGCTCCCGCCCGGCGCCGGCGAGGGCACGCGCCAGCGCGGCTGGGCGCTGGCCTTCGCGGACGCGATCGAGCGCGAGGGGCTCGAGGCGGCCGGCGCGCGCTTCGCGTGGGGGCCCGGCTCGGGCCTCGACCCGGGAGCGGCAGCGCTCGTGAAGCAGGGCTTCCTCGAGCACGCGCCGCAGGCGATCGCACACACGCTGCGCGGGCTCCTCGCGGTGCAGCCCGGCTGGCGCGAGCTCGCCGCGCAGCTTGCGCCGCTGGGCAAGCCGGCCCTGCTCGTCGTGGGGGAACGCGATCCCGTGTCGCGCGGGCCCTGCGAGAGCCTCGCGGCGGCGCTCCCGGGCGCCCGCCTCGTGGTGGTGCCGGGCGCGGGGCACGTGGTCAACCTCGAGGCGCGCGAGGCGGTGAACGAGGCGCTCGTGGACTTCCTGGCGGCGCTCCCGGGGGAGGCGGCGTGAGCCTCGCCCTCCCCTGCGCGCTCGCCTTCGCGGCGTGGCTCTACCTCGCCTTCGGGCACGGGCGCTTCTGGCTCTGCGACCAGCGCCTCGACGGCCGCGCGCCGGCGCCCGCCTCCTGGCCTGCGGTCGTGGCCGTGGTGCCGGCGCGCGACGAGGCCGCGCTCCTGCCCGCGACGCTCGGCTCGCTCCTCGACCAGGACTACCCGGGGGCGCTGCGCATCGTGCTCGTCGACGACGAGAGCAGCGACGGCACGGCGGAGGTCGCGGAGCGGGTCGCGCAGGCGCATCCGCACGGTGCCCGGCTCACGGTGGTGCGGGCACCGCCGCGCCCGCCGGGCTGGGTCGGCAAGATGTGGGCGGTCGAGACCGGGACGCGCGCCGGCGCCGGCGACCACGCCTTCTGGCTGCTCACCGATGCCGACGTCGTCCACGGGCCCGACAGCCTGCGGCGTCTCGTGTCGGCAGCCGGGGCGATGCAACGCGACCTGGTGTCGCAGATGGTGCTCCTGCACGCGGGACCGGGCTGGGGTGCCCTCCTGGTGCCGGCCTTCGTCTACTTCTTCCAGCAGCTCTACCCCTTCCCGCGCGTCAACGACCCGCGCGCGCGGACGGCAGCCGCGGCCGGCGGCTGCGTGCTGGTGCGGCGCGAGGCGCTGGCGCGCGCCGGCGGCATCGCGGCGCTGCGCGGCGAGGTGATCGACGACTGCGCGCTCGGGCGCGCCGTGAAGCGCGGCGGCCCGATCTGGCTCGGCCTCTCGACGAGCGAGCGCTCGGTGCGCCCCTGCACCGGCATCGCCGACGTCTGGAACATGGTGGCGCGCAGCGCCTACACGCAGCTCGCCTGCTCGCCCCGGCGGCTCGCGGGCACGATCGCGGGGCTCGCGCTCCTGTACCTGGCGCCGCCGCTCGCCGTCCTGCTCTGGCCCTGGCACGGCGACGCCGCGGCCGGCGCGCTGGGCGCAGCCGCCTGGGCGCTCTCGGCCGCCACCTTCGTGCCGACGCTCGCGCTCTACGGGCGGCCGGCCGCCGCGGCGCTCGGGCTCCCGCTGGCGGGGATCCTCTACGCGGCGATGACGATCGACTCGGCGCGCCGCCACCGCCGGGCGCGCGGCGCCACCTGGAAGGGGCGCTCGGGCGCGGGCGCGCACTAGCGGGCGCGCACTAAGATCGGGCCGGAGGCCCTCCTGCGATGCCCAGACTCCGACAGGTCCCGCGCGCCGAGGCGCCCGCGGACGTGCAGACGATCTACGACATGCTCTTCGGCGGGCGCTGCCCGGTGGCCGAGCCCGGCACCGCGACCGGCACGCGCGGCGACTGGTGGACGGTGTTCGCGCTGGTGCCCGACTGCTTCCGCCACGCGGTGGCGGGCTTCGCCTTCTACCGCAGCGCGAAGCGCAAGCTCGACCCCTGCCTGCGCGAGCTCGGCCAGACCCGGGCCGGCTTCCTGCGCGAGAGCCAGTTCGTCTACTCGCAGCACTGCAAGGCGGCGCGCGACGTCGGCCTCCCCGAGGAGAAGATCCAGGCGATCGCGAGCTGGGCCGGCGCCGCCGTCTTCGCGCCGGCCGAGCGCGCGGTGCTCGCCTACGTGGACGAGCTGGTGCTCCAGAACGGCCGCGTCCAGGATGCCACCTTCGCGCGCCTGCGCGAGCATCTCGGCGACGAGGAGATCCTCGAGCTCACCTACATCACCGCGCTCTACGAGATGCACGCGATCATGAGCCGTGCCCTGCGCCTCGAGTACGACGACGTGCCGGAGCGCATCGTCGAGGTGGCGGGGCCTGCCGGGGGCGCAGGCGGCGACTTCATGGGCGGCGTCGGGAAGACGGCGTGAGGGCCGACGCCGGGGCGCCGGCGCCGGCCGCCGCGCCCGCCGGATCGCGCCGCCTCGCTGCGCCGCCCTGGCGGCTCGTCGCGGCCGCGATCGGCGGGCCGCGTGCCCTCGCCGGCAAGGCCACGCGCCTCGCGCGGACCGTGCGCCTGTGGCTCGACCGCCGCGAGATCCGCCGCCGCCTCGCGCTCCTCGCCGAGCGCGGCTACGCGCCCGCCGAGCCGACGCCGTGGCAGGTCTTCTTCGGCGGCCTCGACATGCTGCGCTTCGTGATCGAGCCGGCCGCGCGCGACTACTACCGGCAGAAGGGCATCTCGTTCGGCTTCCACCAGCTCCTGCGCGTGCTCGACGACCCGGTCTCGATGATCGACCCGACCGGCTTCCTCTCCGAGCGTGACACCATCATCGGTCACGTGATGCAGGTCGTGCACCTGAACCCGGTCTACGACCTCCAGCTCCTCGAGATGTTCCCGGACGGGCTCGAGGAGCTCGAGCGGCAGGTGGGGGAGATGATCGCCGGCACGCACCCGCGGGCGGGCACGATCGGGGCGATCGTCGAGGATCCCGGCTACCACGCGCGGCTGCTCGACTACGTGCGCCGCTACCGGCGCGACCCGGCGAGCCCGCCGCCGGTGCGCCAGGAGCAGACGCTGCGCGCCGATCCGCGCTTCGCCGCGGCGGAGCGCACCTTCGCGACGCTGCCCGGCTTCGTCGCCTACTGCGCCACGCTCCCCGAGCGGCCCCTCGCGCTGGCGCGGCGCCTGCGGCGGGTGCGCGCCTTCCCGCTGGAGCAGGCCGGGCCGTGAGCCGCGAGGCCCCCTCGCGCGGGATGCTCGCCGAGGCCTTCCGCAGCCAGGCCCTGGGCTGTGCCTCCACCGGCTCGCCGATCTACGCCGAGCTCCTCGCGCGCGCCGGCGGCGATCTAGCCGCGGGCGGCGTCTTCGCCGAGATCGTGGCCGACTACCGCGGCCACCCGCTCCTCGACGCGCTGGCTCTACGCATCTTCGCGGCGGTCCATGCGCTCGTGCTCGCGGGCGACGCGCCGGCGCTCGCGGCCCACTATCCCTCCGCGGGCGGCCGCTACGAGGCCGAGGGGGCCTGGCGCGCGCTCCACGCCCTCGCGCGCGAGCGGCGCGACGATCTGCGCGTCGCGGCGGTCGCCCGGCCCGTCCAGACCAACGAGGTCCGCCGCTGCGCGGTCCTCCTCGGCGGCTTCCTGCGCGTTGCGCACGAGACGGGGCTGCCGCTGCGGCTGCGCGAGGTGGGCGCGAGCGCGGGCCTGAACCTCGGCTGGGACCGCTACCGCTACGCGCTCGGGCCGCAGGGCTGGGGCGAGCCCCGGGCGCGCGTGGTGCTCGGCAGCGACTGGTCGGGAGCGCTGCCGCCCCTCGCGGCCCCCGTGCGGGTGGCGAGCCGCGCCGGCTGCGACGTGGCTCCGATCGATCTTCGCGACGGGGAGCAGTGCCGGAAGCTCGAGTCCTTCGTCTGGCCCGAGCAGCTCGAGCGTCTCGCGACGCTCCGCGCCGCGATCGCCGCGCTGCGGCCGGAGCCGCCGCCGGTCGAGGCGGCGCACGCCGGCGACTGGGTGGCCCGCGAGCTGGCCGCACCGGCGCCCGGCGAGGCGACGGTGCTCTTCCACTCGGTCGTCTGGTGGTACCTCTCCGGGGCCGAGCGCCAGCGCATCGACACCGACGTGCGGGCCGCGGGCGCCCGCGCCACGCCGGGTGCCCCCCTCGCCTGGCTGCGCATGGAGGGCGCCCGGCTCGACGAGGCCGAGCTCCGCCTCCTGCTCTGGCCCGGCGGCGAGGACCGCCTCCTCGCCCGCACCCACTGGCACGGCGCCTGGGTCCACTGGCTCTGATCGGGGGGCGTCCCGGCCTGCGGTATGGTCGGCGGGTGGCGGAGCGGAGCCTCGAGCTGCTGCGCGACTACGTGTCGATCCCGTCGGTGAATCCGATGGGGCGCGACGACCTGCCGGCGGCGATCACGGGTGAGCGGCGCTATGCGGAGCACCTGGCGGCGCAGCTTCGCCGGCTCCACCTCGACGCGGCGGTGATCGGGACGGGCGAGCGGGCGAGCGTGGTCGCCGAGGCGCGCCCTGCCGGGGCGCGGGGCGCCCCGCTGCTGGTGGCCTCGCACCTCGACACGGTGCCGGTGGACGGGATGGAGATCGCTCCCTTCGACCCGCACCTCGCCGCAGGACGGCTCTACGGGCGCGGCGCCTGCGACACCAAGGGCGGGATGGCGGCGCTCGTCGCCGCGCTCGAGCGGGTGCTGGCGCGCGGCACGCTGCGCCGGCCGCTGGTCGTCGTCGGCGAGGCCGACGAGGAGTTCGGGAGCGCGGGCGTCCACGACGTGCTCGCGCACCTCGGCGCCGCGCGGCCCGCCTGGGCGCTCGCGACCGAGCCCACCGGCCTGCGCGTCGTCACCCACCACAAGGGGATCGCGGAGCTGCGCCTCGAGGCGCACGGCCGGGCCGGCCACTCGAGCGCGCCCGAGGCGGGCCGCAACGCGATCTACGCGCTGGCGCGCGCCGCCCTCGCGCTCGCCGGGCTCGCCGAGCGCCTCGCCGCCCGCCGCGACCCGGCGCTCGGCCCGGCCACGCTCTCGGTCGGCCGCGTCGGCGGGGGCCACGCCTTCAACGTCGTCCCGGACCACGCCTGGCTGGTGGCCGACCGCCGGCTGCTCCCCGGCGAGGACGCCACGAACGTGCGTCGCGAGGTGGAGGCGGTGCTGCGGGACGCCGGCCTGGCGGACGACGTCGCGCTCACCCACCTGGAGGCGCGCAAGCCCGCGCTCGCCACCGACCCGGCCGCCCCGTGCGTGCGGGCCTGCCGCGCCGCGCTCGCAGCGGCCGGCTGCGACGCGCCCCCCGCGGCGGCCGGCTTCGCCACCGACGCGGGCGTCTTCGCCGCGCGCGGGATCCCCGCCGTGGTGCTCGGTCCGGGCTCGATCGAGCAGGCCCACACCGCCCGCGAGTGGGTGGCGCTCGACCAGGTGGCCGCGATGGAGGAGCTCTTCGCCCGGCTGCTCGAGACGCCGGCGGCGTGAGGGAGGGCGCGCGTGGAGCTGCACGGCAAGGTAGCGGTGGTGACGGGCGCGGCGAGCGGGATCGGCCGCGCGCTGGCCCTGGTCCTCGCGGGCCGCGGCTGCTCGCTCGCGCTCGGGGACGTCGACGCGGCCGGCCTCGCCGAAACCGCCCGTCGCGTCGAAGCCCTCGGCCGGCGCGCCACGACCCACGCCGTCGACGTCGCCGACTGGGAGGCCGTCGTGGCCTTCGCCGCCGAGACCGTCGCGGCCCACGGCGGCGTCGACCTCGTCGTCAACAACGCCGGCGTGTCGGTAACGGGGACGCTCGAGGAGCAGTCGATCGAGGACCTGCGCTGGATCGTGGGCGTGAACCTCTGGGGCGTCGTGCACGGCTGCAAGGCCTTCCTGCCGCACCTGCGCCGGCGGCCCGAAGGGCACCTCGTGAACGTGTCGAGCCTCTTCGGCCTGATCGGGCTCCCGACCCAGAGCAGCTACTGCGCCACCAAGTTCGGCGTGCGTGGCTTCTCGGAGGCGCTCTGGGCCGAGCTCGCGGACGCCCGGATCGGCGTGACCGTGGTCCACCCGGGCGGCGTGCGCACCAACATCGTGCGCGCGAGCCGCACGGCCGACCCCGACACGAAGGCGCGGATGGTCGAGCGCTTCGAGCGCCAGGCGATCGACCCCGCGGTGGTGGCCGAGCAGATCGCGCGCGGCGTCGAGCGCGGCGCGCTGCGCGTGCGCGTGTGCCGCGAGACCTACGTCGTGGACTGGGCGAAGCGGCTCTTCCCGTCGGCCGTGCACCACCTGGTCCGCGCCGGCTACCGCCGCTTCGGCTCGCCCGGCTGATCAGCCCCGCTCGAGGGTCTTCTGGCGCCACAGCCAGGTACAGAGCGTGACGCCGGTCGCGACCATCAGCGCGTCGGCCCAGCGCGGCTCGACGAAGAAGACGACCGAGCTGCCGATCGTGAGCGTGATGGTGGCGATCGCCGTGAGCTTTGCGCGCAGCGGGATGGCGCGCTGCTCGCGCCAGTCGCGGATCAGCGGCCCGAAGGTGGGGTTCGCGAGCAGGCGCTGGTAGAAGCGCGGCGACGCGCGCGCGAAGCAGGCCGCGGCGACCAGCAGGAAGGGCGTCGTCGGGAGCACCGGCGTGACCACGCCGACCGCCCCGAGCGCGACGCACCCGAGCCCCACCGCGACGAGCACGAGCCGCAGGCCGTGCGGCGCGAGCGTCCGGGTCTCGTCCGTGTAGTCGCGCGGCGGGAGGGGGCGCAGGTCCACGGCGCCGGAGGATAGCCGTGGCGCCGCTCGCGACGGCGGGCGCGCCGGCGCGGCGCGCCGGGCCGGCTTCGTGTCCTGCGCGCGGGCCGGCTACGGCTCCTGCGCGCGGCAGTCCTCGCAGCCGCACAGCGAGCGCAGGCGCTGGAAGGGGTAGATCCCGCTCTCGTGCCCGTCGCTCCAGGTGATCCGCAGCGCGTAGCGCCCGACCGGCGCGATCTGGAGCGGGTGGACGTCGGCGGGCACCCGCGCCTCGTCGAGCTGCCCGCGGCCGGTCCACTCGTCGACGCAGTACGCGCAGGCGCACGCGAGCCGCAGCGCGCGCACCGGGTAGACGCTCCGGTGGCCGTCGGCCCAGGTGATGGCGAGCGCACCCGGGCCCTCCTGCGCGATCGCACTCGGGACGAAGCGGTGCTCGTCGTTGCCCGACGTGGCCATCGCGAACAGCCTAGCCACGCGAGGAGATCGCGGCGACGATCGCGCCGAGGCCGGCCGCGGGAAGCGGGTTCGCGAGAGGGGCTCTAGTCTCCCGCGCCATGGATCCCCATGCGATCGCGATCCTGGGTGGAACCGGCGACCAGGGCCTCGGCCTCGCGCTGCGCTTCGCGCAGGCGGGCCGGCCGGTCGTGATCGGCTCGCGCCGGCTCGAGCGCGCGCAGGCCGCTGCCGGCGAGGTGCGCGCCGCCGTCCCCGGCGCCGACGTGGCGGGCCTCGACAACGCCGACGCCGTCGCGAAGGCGCCGCTCGTGATCCTCTCGGTGCCCTTCGAGCACACGGCGGACACGGTGAAGGCGGTGAAGGAGCGGCTCGGCGCGCAGCACGTGGTGGTGTCGATGGGCGTGCCGCTCGCCACGGCGATCGGCGACGGGCCGGTGCGCACGGTCGGGGTGTGGCAGGGCTCGTGCGCGGAGCTCGTCGCGTCGCTCGTGCCCGCGGGCGTCCCGGTCGTGTCGGCCTTCCAGAACGTCTCGGCCCACCGGCTCCGGGAGCTGGCCCATCCCGTCGAATGCGACGTCGTGGTCTCGGGCCCCCCCGCTGCGCGCAAGCTCGTGATGGAGCTCTGCGGGCTGGTGCCCGGGCTGCGCGGCATCGACGGCGGGCCGCTCGCGAACGCCCGCTACGTCGAGGGCGTGACCGCGCTCCTGATCGGCCTCAACGTCCGCTACCGGATTCCCGAGGGCGTCGGGGTCCGTTTCACGGGCGTTCCCGTCTGATGGCTGACGCAGTGAGCCAACGCGCCGCGTAAATCACGCTGCGACGCGGGCTTGCGCGACCGGTCCCGCTGCCCCCTGGCAAGCCCTCTTCGAGAGGGGCCCTCCGCGGCCGTCCAGGGCCTACGAACACGATGGGTTGTGCCTCCATCCGCCCTCTCCCGCGACATCTTGTATTTTCCCGTTGACGCTCCCGGCCCCGAGGAGTACACCCAGCATCACGGGGATGTGAACGGCCTGCCAGCGACTTGGGGGGGTTCAGTAACAAGGCGGTCGCTGGCGGGTGGCGAGCTGGTGAAGGGAAGGAGGACCCGGACCCGGCTCGGGGGGCGCCCGGAATGCCCGGCTCGAAAGGCCGGGTGGCTCTGGGCGCCCTCTTCGCCTCCTCGTGGCTCGGTCTCTTCGTGATCCGGTCTCCGGGTGGCTCGGCCGCTCGCTCCTACGTCCCATGCCCTGCTCGGGTCTCGCAGGCGAGCTCTCGGATCGGGGGAGCTCGAGGGGGTTCACTCGGCACGAGGGCGCCCCGGGGCGAAGCGGCCCGGAGCTCCGCCCATCACGCAGCGACCGCCAGCCCGTCGATCGTCGATCTGCCAACAGTCGGTCTGCCAACAGTCGAACCGGGGGAAGCGACGTGACCGAGGTCCAGCACGCGAGCGAGCGTTCCATCAACGGGACCTGGCGGCCCCGGGTGCGGGCAGGTGCGCGCAAGCCGCGCGGCCTCGCGATCCCGCGCCACTTCACGCGCGCCGGCGAGGACCCCTTCGATCGCGTCGCGTGGGAGCTGCGCTCCGCCCGCATCGCCAACGAGCGCGGTGAGACCCTCTTCGAGCAGAACGACGTCGAGGTGCCCGCCGCCTGGTCGGCGCTCGCCACGAACGTCGTGGTCTCGAAGTACTTCCGCGGCCACGTCGGCTCGCCCGACCGCGAGCACAGCGTGAAGCAGCTGATCGGCCGCGTGGTCGACCGGATCGCCGGGTGGGGCGACGCCTCGGGCTACTTCCGCACGCCCGCCGACGGCCAGAGCTTCCGCGACGAGCTGACCCACGTGCTGGTCCACCAGCTCGCCAGCTTCAACAGCCCCGTCTGGTTCAACCTCGGCGTCCCCGACACGCCGCAGCAGGCCAGCGCCTGCTTCATCAACTCGGTCGACGACACCATGGAGTCGATCATGGAGCTGGCGCGCACCGAGGCCACGCTCTTCAAGGGCGGCTCGGGGGCGGGCTCCAACCTGTCGCGGATCCGCTCCTCGCACGAGAAGCTCTCGGGGGGCGGCATCGCCTCGGGGCCGGTGTCGTTCATGAAGGGCTTCGACGCCTTCGCCGGCGTCATCAAGTCCGGGGGCAAGACCCGGCGCGCGGCGAAGATGGTGATCCTCGACGCCGAGCATCCCGACATCCTCGAGTTCGCGCGCTGCAAGTGGGACGAGGAGAAGAAGGCCTGGGCGCTGATCGAGGCCGGCTACGACGGCGGCTTCAACGTGCCGGGCGGCGCCTACGACTCGGTGTTCTTCCAGAACGCGAACCACTCGGTGCGCGTGACGGACGGCTTCATGGAGGCGGTGCGCGCCGACCGCGAGTGGCAGACCCGCGAGGTGCTGACCGGCAAGCCCGTGGAGACCTTCCCGGCGCGCCGGCTGATGCACGCGATGGCGGAGGCCGCCCACGCCTGCGGCGACCCCGGCATCCAGTACGACACCACGATCAACCGCTGGAACCCGTGCAAGACCTCGGGCCGGATCAACGCCAGCAATCCCTGCTCCGAGTACATGTTCCTCGACGACACGGCCTGCAACCTCGCGAGCCTGAACCTGATGCGCTTCGTCGACGAGGCGGGCCGCTTCGACGTCGAGTCGTTCCGGCGCGCGGTGGCGGTGGTGTTCCTGGCCCAGGAGATCCTCGTCGACCACGCCGACTACCCGACGGCGCGGATCGCCGAGAACAGCCACCTCTACCGCACGATCGGGCTCGGCTACGCGAACCTGGGCGCACTGCTGATGTCGCGCGGGCTCGCCTACGACAGCGACGAGGGCCGCAACCTGGCGGCCGCGGTGACGGCGCTGATGTGCGGGCAGGCCTACCTGAGCTCGGCGGAGATCGCCGAGGCGATGGGCCCCTTCCCGCGCTTCCGCGAGAACCGCGAGTCGTTCCTCGACGTGATCGGCATGCACAAGGCGGCCGCCGACGTGATCCCGGCGGCAGGCGTTCCGGCCGACCTGCTCGCCGCGGCGCGCAGCGCCTGGAGCGACGCCCTGGCGCACGGCCGCCGGCACGGCTTCAAGAACGCCCAGACCACGGTGCTGGCTCCGACCGGCACGATCGCCTTCATGATGGACTGCGACACGACCGGGGTCGAGCCCGACATCGCGCTCGTGAAGTACAAGAAGCTGGTCGGCGGCGGGCTGCTCAAGATCGTGAACCAGACCGTCCCGATGGCGCTGGCCCGGCTCGGCTATTCGGGCGAGCAGATCGCGTCGATCGTGCGCTACGTGGACGAGCAGGAGACGATCGAGGGCGCCCCCGAGCTGCGCGAGGAGCACCTCGCGGTCTTCGACTGCGCGTTCCGGCCGGCCAGTGGCAAGCGCTCGATCCACTGGATGGGCCACGTGCGCATGATGGGCGCCGTCCAGCCCTTCCTCTCGGGCGCGATCTCGAAGACCGTGAACCTGCCCGAGGAAGCCACGATCGACGACATCACGACCGCCTACACGGAGGCCTGGCGGCTCGGGCTGAAGGCGCTCGCCGTGTACCGCGACGGCTGCAAGCGCTCGCAGCCGCTCAACACGGGGAAGGCGAAGGACGAGGCAGCGGGCGCCGGTGCCCAGGTGATCTCGATCGAGGAGGCGCGGCCGCGGCGCGTGAAGCTCCCCGACGAGCGGGTGGCGCGGACCCACAAGTTCTCGATCGCGGGCCACGAGGGCTACCTCACCGTCGGCCTCTACGAGGACGGCGACCCCGGCGAGATCTTCCTGCGCATGGCCAAGGAGGGCAGCACGGTCTCCGGCCTCATGGACACGATCGCCACGATGACCTCGATCGCGCTCCAGTACGGCGTGCCGCTGAAGGCCCTGGTGGACAAGTTCAGCCACACCCGCTTCGAGCCCTCGGGCTTCACCAACAACCCCGAGATCCCGTTCGCGAAGTCGGTGACCGACTACGTGTTCCGCTACCTCGGCAGCCGCTTCCTGCAGAGCGAGGCGCCGCCCGAGGAGCAGGAGGCCGACGGGCTCGAGGCGGCGACGGTGCGCGCGCTGCCGCGCGCCGCGGTCGCGGGCGGCTCCGGGCGCCCGGCGCTGGCCGAGGCGAGGCCCGCGGCGCAGCAGGCCTTCGTCAACCAGGCCGACGCGCCCGCGTGTACGGATTGCGGCTCGATCACCGTCCGCAACGGCTCCTGCTACAAGTGCCCCAACTGCGGGCTCTCGATGGGCTGCAGCTAGTGTCCTGGATCGGACGTTCGCCGTCGAAGTCGCGAGCCGTCGCTTCCGGCTGGGTGTGCACCGAGATCGCGGCTACGGGCCGCTCGCAAGGCGCGCGACCGGGCCATAGCCGTCGCTATGGGGAGGGAGCGCAACGCTGCGCGCGGCCCGTAGCCGTGATCGAATGCAGGCGAACGTCCGATCCGGGACACCAGGAACCCCCGACCCCTCGTACCCCGACCACGCAGAGCCGGCGCTTCCAAGGGGGGTGAGGCGCCGGCAGGAGGGTGGGGAGCTCGGGCGACCGGGCTCCCCACCCTCTGGCTTCCGCGCGCGCCGCCCGGGCCCTGGGGGCGCCGGGCACTAGGCCTGGAAGCGCCGCTCGCCGTCGAGCCAGGTCTCGCGGACGGCGATGCTGCGCAGCGCCGCGGGGTCCACGCGGGTGGGGTCCGCGGCGAGGATCACGAGGTCCGCGGCCTTGCCGGCGGCCAGGACGCCGGTCGCGTCGCGCCCGCACTGCCAGGCCGCGTCGGCGGTCACCATGCGCAGCGCGGCCTCCGGCGTGACGCGCTCGGCCGGGTTCAGCACCTCGCCGCCGTCGCGCATCCGGCGCGTGACGGCGTTCTCGACGAGCCGCAGCGGCTCGATGTCGGTCACGCTCCAGTCCGAGTGCAGGCTCGGGCGCAGGCCGGCGCGCAACGCGGAGGCGCAGGGGTCGAGGCGGCTCGCGCGCGCGGGCCCGAGGATCTCGTCGCGGAAGGCGCGGCCCCAGAAGTGGACGTGGCCGATCAGGAACGAGGGCGACAGGCCGAGCGCCTTCATCCGCGCGATCTGGTCGTCGTGGAGGATCGAGCAGTGCTCGATCCGGTGCCGGTGGCCGGGACGGGGCCGGGCCGCCAGCGCGGCCTCGTAGGCGTCGAGCGTGGTGTCGATCGCGGCGTCGCCGTTGGCGTGCACGCAGACCTGCCAGCCCGCGTCGTGGGCGGCGCGCACGGTCTCGGTCAGGGCCTCCGGCGTGTAGTTGAGGGCGCCCCGGCCTCCGGAGCCCAGATAAGGCTGGCGCTGGTAGCCGCTGCGCCCCTGGTTCGACCCGTCGGACCATGCCTTCACGGCGCCGATCCGGAAGCGCTCGTTCCCGAAGCCCGGCGCGAGCCCGGCGTCGCGCCACGCCTTCGCGTGCGTCGAGACGAGGGCGCCGCCGAAGCGGATCGGCGGGTCCGCGGCCATGACGCCCCGGAGGAGCTCGAGGTCGGCCGGGCCGAGCGCGCCGATGCTGCAGTCGAAGAGGCTCGTGCAGCCGCGGCTCGCGGCCTTGCGGAACAGGCGCCCGATCGCCGCCGCGAGCTCCTCGGGTCCGGGCATCCCGATCCGGGCGAGGAAGGGCGCGAGCGCCGGCCCCTCGTCGAGCCGGCCGGTGAGCTCGCCGTTCGCGTCGCGCTCGAAGCGCCCCTGCGGCGGATCGGGCGTCTCGCGGCCGATCCCGGCCGCGGCGAGCGCCTTGCTGTTCACGTGCGCGATGTGGCCGTTCGACTCGAAGAGGAAGAGCGGGTGCTCGGGGGCGATCCGGTCGAGGAGCGCGCGATCGATCGGGATCGTGCCGGGCGTGATCGAGGCGTCGAACTGCCAGGCCTTGACCCACCCGCCCGGCGGCGTCTTCGCCGTCTGCGCGCGCAGCGCCTCGACGACCTCGTCCAGGGTCCGGCGCGCGAAGGGGCCGGCGTCGAGCCAGCTCTCGAAGGCCGCGAAGATGGTGTGCATGTGGGGATCGACGAAGCCCGGCAGGAGCGCCCCGCCGGCCAGGTCGACCACGCGCGTCCCGGCCGCCCGCAGGCCCTCGAGCTCGTGCTCCGCGCCGACCGCGAGGATCCGCCCGCCGGCGACCGCGACCGCCTCGGCGCGCGGCCGGGCGGGGTCCATCGTGAGCACGGTCCCGTTGCGGAACAGGATCTCGGCGCGCTCGGGCTGCGCTCGTGCGACGTGCGGCGCGAGCGGCGCCGCCAGCGCGCCGATCCCGCCCGCGATCACCTCGCGGCGCGAGACCATCAGGCGGAGCGCGGTCTCGAGCTTCGGATTGCAGCCGATGCACATGGCGGCCTCCTGCCTGGCTTCAGGGGAGTCTCGCGCAGAGCAGCTCCCGGAGCTCCGCGTGGCTGTCGGCGACGGCGTCCGCCTCCGGGTGATCCGAGAGGTCGTCGTGGGTGGCGCGGATGCGCACAGTGCCCATGCCGTGGCCGCGCCCGCCCGCCACGTCGGTGCGGCGCAGGTCGCCGACGTGCACCGCGTGGGCCGGGTCGACACCGAGGGGGCCCAGCGCGGCCTCGAACATGCGCGGGTGCGGCTTCGGGACGCCGACCTCGTCCGAGAAGACCAGGATCTCGAGCGCGTCCAGCAGGCCCACGCGCGCCAGGAAGCGGCGCACGATGCGGCCCCCGCTGAAGCCGGTGTCGCAGACGAGCGCGAGGCGGACGCCGCGCCGGGCGAGCGCGGCGAGCGTCTCCCCGGCGCCCGGCAGGGCCTCGACCTCGCCAGCCAGGCCGGCGTCCTCGAAGCGGCGGCCGAGCGCCGCGGCGAGCGGAGCGTCGTCGATGCCGAGCGAGGCGAGCGCCCAGCCCGCGATCTCGGGCGAGCCGCTGCCGATCCCGCGCGACCAGAGCTCGACGTGGCGGCCGTGCGCGGCGCGGATCGCCGCGAGGGCGGCCTCGGGCGCGACCTCGACGCCGCGCGCGGCAGAGGCCTCGACGAGCGCCGCCGTGCGCAGCTCGCGGGCGGCGTCGAGGTTGCCGTCCGCGAGCAGCGTCTGCCAGCAGTCGAAGGTGACCGCGCGCAGCGCCATGGGCCTCAGCGCCCGCCCGCGGCGCCGGCCGCTGGTGTCGGCACGGCGGCTGGGCTACTCCGCCGCGGCATGGAGGCCCTGCCCACGCCCGGGGAGTTCGTGCGCACGCTCGCGCCGGCGCTCGACCAGGCGGCCGCGATTGCCACCGCGCTCCAGGGGCGCGTGCCGAACGTCCCGAAGGCGGGCGAGAGCACCGCCGTGAAGGCCGCCCTCACGATCGCCGACACCGCGGCGCAGGAGGCGCTCCTGGTGCCGCTGCTGGCGCGCTTTCGCGCGGTGCGCCTCGAGGCCGAGGAGGCGACCCACAGCGTCGAGCTCTTCACCGGCGCCGCGCCCTCGCATCGCATCGTCGTCGACCCCATCGACGGGACCCTCCACTTCTACCTGGCCGGCCGCGGGCTGTACGCCGTGATGGCGGGCTTCGCGATCGCCGAACGATTCGAGGCGGCGGTGGTGGCGCTGCCGCGCGAGGCCCTGCGCTTCGAGGCCGTCCGCGGCGGCGGCGCGCGGCGCGCCCGGCCGGGAGGAACCTCCGAGCCGGCCCGCTGCACGACGAGCGGCAATCGCCTGTTCCTCAGCGACGGCGTCCCCGACGCGATCGAGGCACGCCTGTGCGCCGAGGGTTTCGCGATCGACCGCGCCTGCGGCGGGGCCGTGGCGCTCGCGCCGCTGGTGCCGGGCGTGCGCGGCGGCCTGCGCGTCTCGAAGTACGCGACGATCAGCGCGCGCGGCCGGATCCCGACCCTGATCGCCCGCGAGGGCGGCGCGCTCGTCGAGACCGCCGCCGGCGAGCCCTTCCCCGACTCCCTCGACGCGCCCGCCACCTCGCTGGTGGTGGCCTCCGACCGCGAGACGGCCGCTGCGATCCAGAAGGCGCTGCGCGCGGGATCGTCCGGGGCTGCACTGCGTGCCTGATCACATGTTCGTGTAATCGGGGCCCTCTCCGCCCTGCGGCGGGGTCCAGGTGATCACCTGGTACGGATCGGCGATGTCGCAGGTCTTGCAGTGCACGCAGTTCTCGTGGTGGATGAAGAGCTTCTTGCGTCCGGCCTGTTCGGGGTCCGGCATCATCTCGTAGACCGCGGCCGGGCAGAAGCTCTCGCAGGGGTTGCCGTACTCCACCGTGCAGACGTCGCTGCACAGGTCGACGTCCGCCACCACCAGGTGCGCGGGCTGGTCCACCTCGTGCTGGGCGCCGCTGAACTGGACCAGGTGCTCCTTCGAGAAGGTGAGCTTGCCGTCGAACTCGAAGGCCTCCTTCCGGCGCTTCCCGGCCGGCAGCTCGGAGAGCTTCTTCATGTGCGTGTGGCCGGCCGTGAAGGGCAGCGGGTCGACGAGGCCGCGCCCCCCGGTGATCAGCATCAGCGGGATGTTGAGACCCATCGCGAAGATCGGGCTCACCTCGGTCGAGCCGTGGAAGTTGCGCGCCTCCCGATGCTCCTGGTAGGCCCAGCTCGCGCGGTAGCGCTCCGCATAGCCGCCCAGGGTGACCGACGAGAAGTCGTCCCGCGCGAGCGCATCCACGATCGTCTCGGCTGCCAGCATCCCGGTCTTCATCGCGAGATGCACGCCGGACAGCTTGAACGGGTTCAGCATGCTCGCCGCGTCGCCGACCAGCAGGGCCCCGTCGCAGTAGAGCTTCGGCTGCGAGTAGAGGCCGCCGATCGGGAGCGTCTTGGCGCCGTAGCGCACGAGCTCCGCGCCCTCGAGCAGGTCGCGCATGAAGGGCGTCGTCTTGAAGCGCTGCGCCTCGAGATGCGGGTCGTTGAAGGGGTTCTTCGAGTCGAGCATCGTCACGAAGCCGAAGGACACGAGGTGGTCCTTCATGTCGTAGAGCCACATGCCGTTGAACTGCTTCAGGAAGTCCGGGAAGAGCGAGCCGTGGATCACGCGCCCGGGCTTGTGCTTCCCGGGCTGGACCCGCCAGATCTCCTTGATGCCCGTCTCGTAGACCTGCGGATACGGGCCCTCGAGCTCGAAGCGTTCGATGAGCTGCTTGGTGAGGCTCCCGCGCACGCCCTCCCCCAGCACCGTCACCTTCGCTCGGATGTCCATGCCGGGCTGGTAGTTCGCCTTCGGCTTGCCGTTGCGGTCGACACCCATGTCGCCGATCCGCACGCCGACCACGCGCCCACCCTCGACGAGGAGCTGGTCGCCCGCGAAGCCCGGGTAGATGTCGATGCCGGCCGCCTCGCACTTCTCCGCGAGCCACTTGGTGATGTTCGAGAGCGACGCGACGTGGTAGCCCTTCTTCTGGAAGTTGGGCGGGCAGATCGGGCTCTTGATCGTGAAGGAGCGGAAGAACACGTAGAACGAGGCGTCGTCGCAGACGTACTCGGTCGGGAAGCCCTGCGCCTGGAAGTCGGGCATCAGCTCGGCGATCGCCCGCGTGTTGACGACGGCTCCCGAGAGCGAGTGGTCGCCGACGCCGGCCGCCTTCTCGATCACCAGCACGCTCGGCTTCTCGAGCGGGGCGGCGCCGGTCCTCGCGGCCTCCTCGTTGTGGCGGTCGATCGAGCGCATCAGGTGCAGGGCCGACGCCAGCGTTCCCGGGCCCGCCCCGACGTAGAGGACGTCGACCTCGAGGCTCTCGCGTTCGATCTCGCTCATCCCGCTCTCCTCCGGCGGCCGCCGGCCTCTCGGTTCGGGCTCAACGTAAGGGGACCGTTCCCGCGGGTCAACGGAGCCCTTCCATCCCTCTTCTGTCCGATCCTCCGGAGCGGATCCCCCGGGGTCTCGGATGCGGGGCACGATGCGCGCGCGGTTATGCTCCTGCCTCATGTCCCGCAGCGACGCCGGTCTCGTCGACATCGTGCGCGAGTTCCTGCTCGCGCACCGCGAGCTGCACCGTCTCTTCGAGCGCCACCGGCAGGGCACGCTGCGCTGGGAGGAGGTGCAGCGGCTGGTCGGCGGCGACGAGGCGAGCGTGCTGTTCCGGCTCAAGGAGCGCTCGCACGCGCTGTTCCGTGGCGCGAACGCGGGCGCCGAGCTGCCGCGCGTCGCGCTCTTCGACCTGGCCGTGGGCTCGCTCTTCCACGAGGCCATGAAGCTGCGCGAGAACTTCTACCAGCTCGAGGTCTACGCGCCGAAGGTGGAGGCGGCGCGCAGCGACGCGGAGCCGGGCAGCGAGGCGTTGTTCGACGAGTTCGCGCGGATCCTGCGTGCGTCGCGCACGCGGCTCGAGGAAGCGCTCGGCGAGAGCGAATCGCTGCTCGAACAGACGCGGCGGCAGTTCCGCGTGCTCCTCGCCGCGCACCGCGAGAACGGGTTCGTCGCGCGCTACCTGCTCGAGAACGCCTCGCTCGCCGAGGAGGTGCTCGGGGAGCCGCTCGACGCGCTCTTCGCCTCGATCCACGGCGACGCGGTCGCGGGCTACGCGCTGGCAGCCCGCTCCTATCTCGAGAGCGGCCACTTCGACGAGGCGCGCCGGGCGCTCGCCGAGGCCAGCGCGCGCGATCCCGCGCAGCCGGCGCTCCGGGCGGCCACCTCCTACGCCGAGGGCATGAGCTCCTGGCTGCACGGCGACTACGAGCGCGCGCTCGACCAGCTCGAGCACTGGGCCGGCCAGCCCCACGCACCCGAGGACGCGCGCTTCCGGGAGCTGGCGCTGGCGGCGATCTCGCGGCTCGGCCAGCTCGTCGAAGGCGAGAGCGCCGCGACGCTCTCGGCGCGCGCCAGTGCGCTCGGACGCACCCTGGCGGCAGCGCGCTGACGGCCCCCTTCGTGGCGTTCAGTCCGGCCGCGGCGGGCGCATGCGCTGGGGCTCCGGCTTGCCCTCGCGGCGCAGCACGCCGTCCTGGAGCACGCCGAGCACCTCCTCGGTGCGCCAGGCCACGGCCTCCGCCGAGAAGATGTCCTCGACCCCCAGCACGGGCGCGCTGAAGGAGGGCGCCGCGTAGTGGAAGATGCCGAGGCCGAGGAAGTGCTGGAAGAAGTGGCGCGAGGAGAGCCGGCGGAAGGCGCCCGCGTCGACGCCCTCCCGGTAGAAGCGGAACAGGCGTCCGATCACGCGCTCGACGATCGGGAGCACGCGGCTCGCGTCGACCCCGGGGCTGTCGACGAAGACCCGGATCAGGATCCGCGCGTAGGACGGGTGCTCCGCGAGCAGATGGTGGAAGCCCGTCACCAGCCGCTCGAGGCGCTTCTCGGGCGCATCGGTGCCCGTGAGCGCCTCGACCAGCGCGCGGTCGAAGGTCTCGAGCATGTCCTCGAGCACCGCGGTGTAGAGCGCCGCCTTGCTCTCGAAGTAGTAGTAGAGCGCCGTCTTCCGCACGCCCACCTGCTCGGCGATCTTCTGCAGGTGCGCGCCCGCGAAGCCCTCGGTGGCGAACTCGCGCTCGGCCACCTCGAGGATGCGGCTGCGTGTGTCCTGGGCTCGCGACAAGGGCTCCCCTCCCCGTGGCGTCAGGTCGTGGCCGGAGCAGGGGTACGCCGCGCCGCGGCCAGCCAGCTCACCCCGCCCACCAGCGCGAGCGCGATCGCGATCAGCTGCGCCTCGCTGAGCCCGAGCCACACGCGCGGGTTCACGCGCAGGAACTCGACGGCGAAGCGGCCGGCGGCGGCGAGCACCAGGTACTCCCCCCACAACAGCGGGCTGCGCTTCCGGCGCCACCACAGGAAGGCGGTGAGCGCGAAGAGCCAGACCATCTCGTAGAGCTGGGTCGGGTGCACGCGCTCGAGTGTCGGCGGGGCGCCTTCGGGGAACGCCATGCCCCAGGGCGCGTCCGTCGGCCTGCCGTAGTCGTCGCCCACCAGGAAGCAGCCGAGCCTGCCGAAGGCCTGGCCGATCGCGCCGGCGAGCGCCGCGGCGTCGAAGAAGGCCGAGCTGGGGATCCGGTGGATCCGGGTCCCGATCCAGCACAGCCCGATCGCGCCGAGCAGCCCGCCATAGAAGGTGATCCCCGCGCGCGACAGGAACGCCTCGGCGAACGGAAGCTCGCCGCGCAGCCACATGTCGAGGGCGTAGTAGAGCTTGGAGCCGCCGATGCCCCCCACCATCGCGTAGATCAGCAGGGTGGTGGCGCCCTCGGGGTCGAGCCCCATCTCCGCCATCCGCCGGGCCGTCAGCCAGGTTCCGGCCAGGAAGCCCACGGCGAGCAGGAGCCCGAAGGACGAGATCGGGAACCCGAAGATCTCGAAGACGACGGGATACATGGTGTCCTCGGAGGGGCGCAGGCTACGGGAGCCGGCCCGAGGACGCCAGCGACAAGGGGAAGCGTCGCGCGCAGGACGCGCAGGGAGCCGCCGCAGACTCCGTCAGGGTCGCGGCAGTGCGACGTGGAAGGCGGCGCCCGTGCCGGGGGCACTCTCCACCCACGCGCGCCCCCCGTGCAGCTCGGCGATCTTCTGTACGATCGCGAGGCCGATCCCGGTTCCCCTGCGACCGCCTTCGCGGGGGATGCTGTGGAACATCTCGAAGATGCGCCGGTGCTGGCTCGGGTCGACGCCGCGCCCGTTGTCGCGCACCACGACCTCGTGCCAGCGCGCGTCCTCGCGGATCTCGACCGCGACCTGCGGCCGCTCGCAGGGCCCCATGTGCTCGAGCGCGTTGCCGAGCAGGTTGGAGAAGAGCTGGTAGAGGCGCGTGCGATCGCACAACAGGAGCGGCGACTCCACCGGCAGCGCCAGCGAAGCGCCCGCCGCGTCGAAGCGTGGCTTGAGCTCGCCCTTCAGCTGCTCGAGCACCGCGAGCGGGTCCACCAGCACACGCTGCTCGCCGTGCCCGATGCGGGCGAAGTCGAGGAGCTCCCGGATCAGGGTCTCCATCGTCCGGCCGGCCTCGGTGATGCGGTCGAGGTAGTGGGTGCCCCGCTCGCCGAGAAGTCCGCCGAAGTCGTCGCGCAGGAGCCGGGAGAAGCCGAGCACCGAGACCAGCGGTGATCGCAGGTCGTGGGCAACCGCCCGGATCGTCTGCTCGAGGTCCTCGTGGCGGCGGCTCCACTGCCGCTCGTCCCGGCGCCGCTCGGTGTCGTCGCGCAGGAGCACCACGACGCCCACCCCCACCCCCGCCTCGTCGCGCAGCGGGCTCGCCGAGGCCGAGAGCCAGCGCGGCTCACCGCCCTGGCGGGGATGGAGCTCGAAGGAGCCACGCAACACGGGGCCGGTGCACGGCAGGGCGCGCGCACCGGCGAGCCGGCGCGCACACTCGGCGACGGGCCAGCCGAGCAACGAAGCGGGCGCCTGGCCGAGGAGCGCCCCGCAGGCCGCGTTCGCGTAGCGAAGCCGGCCGGTTCGCCCGATGACCGCGACCGCTTCGGGCGACTCGTCGAAGACGGCCGCGAGGGCAGCGAGCCGCCCGCCCAGGTCCGCGTCGGGACCCGGGTCCGGGTGGACTCCACCTCCGGTGGCGGTCTCCGGCGGATGCGAAGCCGTGGGTCGGGCGAGAGCCACGCAGCTCCTCGTGAGACGACGATTGGTTTCGGGTTCCGAGCGGAGTGCGATCGTACCACCCTGCGAAAGCGGGGGTCAAACCCGGCGGGCGATGGGTGTGACCACCACATGAAGCCCCCTCGGGGCCCGGGCGACTCGCTGCATACCGGGCGCGATCTCCGTTGACGTGAATCCGCCGCGCTGTAGGGTTCGCCGCGTGGAGCGCCGCGTCGTCCGCCGCTCGCAAGCGAAGTTCGAAGCCCCCGACGGGACCCGGCTCCTCCGCCGTGCGTGGCTGCCCCGCGAGGCGCGCCGTGCCGTCGTGCTCGTGCACGGCCTCGCCGAGCACAGCGGCCGCTACGACCACGTGGGCGCCTGGCTCTCCACCCGGGACTGTGCCGTACACGCCTACGACCACCGCGGGCACGGCCAATCCGAGGGCAGGCGTGGCCACGCGAGCTCGTTCGCGCAGCTCCTCGACGATCTCGAGGCCTTCCTCCAGCTCGTCCGCCGCGAGCATCCCGATCTCCCGCTGGTCCCGATCGGCCACAGCATGGGCGGCCTCGTCACCACGGCGCTGCTCGCCGAGCGCAAGCCCGACGTCGCCTGCGCGGTCGTGTCCGGACCGGCGCTCGAGGTGCCGGAGCACGTGTCGGCGGGGCGGCTGCGGATGGCGCGGGGGCTGCGCCGGATCGTGCCGCGGCTGCGGATGGCGGCCGGCCTCGCGCCGGAGGACCTGTCGCGCGACCCCGAGGTCGTGCGCGCCTACGTCGAGGACCCGCTCGTGTTCCGGCGCATCACCGTCTCGCTGGCCTCCGAGCTGCTCGAGGCGGTGGCGCGCACTGCCGGCGGCGCCTTCCAGGTGCAGGTGCCGATGCTGCTGCTCCACGGCGAGGCCGATCGCCTGTGTCCGGCGCGCGGCAGCCGCGCCTTCCACGGCCAGCTCCGGGGTCCGGGCCATCGCCTCAAGATCTACCCCCAGCTTCGCCACGAGATCTTCAACGAGCCTGAGCACGAGCAGGTCCTCGAGGACCTGCTCGCCTGGCTCCGCGAGCGCGAGGCCTGAGCCGTGGCCGGCCTGAGCCATCTCGACGAGCAGGGCCGGGCGCGCATGGTCGACGTCGGCGACAAGGCGGAGAGCCGGCGCGAGTGCGTGGCGCGGGCGGCCGTCCGGATGGCGCCGGCCACGCTCGCCGCGATCACCGAGGGACGCACGCCGAAGGGTGACGTGCTCGCCGTCGCGCGGATCGCGGGGGTGCAGGCCGCCAAGCGCACCCACGAGTGGATCCCGCTCGCCCACCCGCTCGCCCTCGACGCCGTCGAGGTGGAGCTGCGCCCGGACCCGGCCGGCTCCTGCGTGCACGTCGAGGCACGGGTCCGGGCGCGGGCGCGCACCGGCGTCGAGATGGAGGCGCTCGTCGCGGCCAGCGCCGCCGGCCTCACCCTCTACGACATGTGCAAGGCGATCGACCGCGCCATGACGCTCGACGCGGTGCGGCTCGTGCGCAAGAGCGGCGGGAAGAGCGGCGACTGGCACCGCCCCGGCGAGGACGAGGCGCCCGCCTGAGCGGATCGGCCTGTCCGCGGGGCCGTCGCGAGGCTATCGTGCGCGCGGGGGCCGACATCCGTTCCGGGGGAGAACTCGCCTTGCCCAAGCGGGTCGCGCGCCTCCTTGCCTTCACCGGCCTGGCCTGCCTCGCCCTCGATGGGCCGCCCCCCGCGATGGCGGCCGACCCGCAAGGCGCCCAGCGCATCGTGCTCAAGCCCGAGGACCGCGCCGGCTGGAGCCCCACGCAGCTCTTCGGCTCGATGCGTCCGGACTACCACTCGGACCGCACGCTGAAGGTCGAGACCTCCCCGCCCGGCGCCACCCTCGATCTCTTCTACGTCCGCGCCAGCTTCCAGAAGCGCTACGAGCAGGCGCAGGCGCCGGTGCTGCTCGAGCTCCCGACCCGTGCGGAGGCCGGCAAGCGCGACTCGGTGACGATCCGCGCCTTCCTGCCCGGCCACCGCATCGAGACCCGCCAGGTGGACGTGAAGGGCGGGGAGGAGCGGGTGCTGATCGAGCTCCACCCGCTCGACAACACGCTCGTGTCGGTGGCGCACACCTATTTCGCGGGGCGTGCCGGGCTCTCGCTGCTGCTGCGCACGCCCGCCCAGGTGCGCGTGCGCAAGGCCGAGCAGGGGTTCAGCCTGGTGCTGGCCCAGACGGCGGTCGAGCCGAGCGCCACGGAGGTGCTGGGCGGGCTCCGCAGCCCGCTGCTCGCGGGCGCCTCGGTGCAGCAGCTCGGGGAGGACCTGCTGGTCAAGGTGACGCTCCCGGGCGGCGTGACGGGCGCGGACCTCGAGCTGCGCTCGCGCGAGCAGGCCGATCCCGTGCGCGGCCTGCACCGCTTCACGGTCGACATGATCCCGCGCGGCCAGGCCGACGCCGGCGTCACGCGCGCGCGGACGGCGCTCGCCCAGATCGGCGGCGGCGACGTCACCGGCTGCAACGCGACCTTCGACTCCGCGCTGCGGCGCGCGCTCGACCGCGAGGCGCTGGCGCGGGCGCTCGCCCCGCGCGGTGACTTCACGGATCCCTACCTGCGCGCGGCGTTGCGCCGGCTCGGCGAGGTATCGCCAGGTGGCGCGATCGCGCTCGAGGACGGCGTGCGCTACCGGCCGGGGGTCCCGCTCGAGCTGGCCGCGGCCGCCAGCCAGGCGGTGTCGGCCCGCGGGTACCTGGCGCTGCTGCGCCAGTGGGTGCGCCTGCTCGAGCCCGAGCCGTACCGCGACGAGGCCCTGCGCAGCCTGGTCGCCCCCGAGCTGCAGCCCGCCGCGTTCGACCGCGTGCTCGCCCGCGCGCGCGCCGCCGAGGCCGGCTGCCGCGGCGGCACCTCCGCCCGCGCGGGCGCGCGCGAGGGCTAGCGCCACCCGTTCCTCCTCGCCCGCCCGCTCCCCGGTCCCGCCGGAGACGCCTTGGGCTGGACAGCCGACGAAGCCGAGCCGATGCGCGACGCGCGCGAGGCCGGGCTCGCCGCCGGCGACGGGCCGCGCGAGCGGCTCGCCGCACTCGGCCCCGAGGCGCTCTCGGACGCCGAGCTGATCGCGCTGCTGCTGCGCACCGGCGACGGCCGGCGCGACGCCCTCGCGCTCGGTGCGCGGCTCCTGCAGCGCTACGGCGGACTCGCGGGCCTCGCGGTGGGCTCGGCCTCCGAGCTCGCCCGCGAGGAGGGGATGGGGCCCGCGAAGAGCGCCACGCTGGTGGCGGCGCTCGAGCTCGGGCGCCGCATCGCGGCACGCCGCCTGCGCAGCGGGGAGCCGGTGCGCGGGCCCGCGGACGTCTTCCGCCATTTCCATGCGCGCCTGCGCGATGCCCGCTGCGAGCGCTTCCTCCTGCTCCTGCTCGACGGGCGCCATCGCATGCTGCGCGAGGTGGCGATCTCGCAGGGCACCCTCACCGCCAGCCTGGTCCATCCCCGCGAGGTGTTCCGGCCTGCGCTGCGCGAGGCGGCGGCCGCGGTGGTGCTCGTCCACAACCACCCGAGCGGTGACCCGACGCCGAGCCGGGAGGACCAGGAGATCACCCGGCGCCTGGCGGAGGCCGGCGACCTGCTCGGGATCCCCGTCGTGGATCACGTGGTGGTGGCGGAGCGGGGCTACGCGAGCCTGCGCGAGGCGGGGATGCTCGCCGGGCGCCCGGGGGAGGCGGGCGGGCCCGGCTAAGGCCCGCCCGCCCGCCGGACGATGGTTCCTCCGGGGCCGTGGGAGAGTCCCGGAGGTCGCAGATGGGCGAGCCGGTCGGCGTGCGCGAAGCCGCGGTCGGGGAGCAGGAGCCGTTCGACGCCGTGGTCGAGCGGGTCGAGACGGAGGTGGAGCGCCGGCGCTCGCCGCGCTCGCCGCTGATCGTGCGCGTGGCCTACTCCACGGTCGACGCGCTGTTCTCCGAGTTCAGCCGCAACATCAACGAGGGCGGCGTCTTCATCGAGACGGAGACCCCGCCGCCGACCGACACGCGCGTCGCGCTCCAGTTCGAGCTGCCCGGCAGCGACGAGCCGATCCGCGCCCGCGGGCGCGTCGCCTGGATCCGGCCCGCCTCCGCGGACGGGCCCGCCGGGATGGGCGTCGAGTTCGAGCACCTCGGCTCCGACGCGCGCCGCCACATCGACGCGCTCGTGCGTCGCCTGCGCTCCGCCGGCCGCTAGCCAGCCCTAGAACGGGATCTCGTCGCCGCTCGCGACCGGCGGCTCCTCCGCTGCGCCGGGGTCCGACGGGCCGCCGCGCGGCGCGCCGCCCTCACCCCGTCCGCCGGGTGCACCGAGGAACTGGACGGTCTGGACGTGCACCTCGGTCGTCTGGCGCTTGTTCCCGTCCTTGTCTTCCCAGTCCCGGGTGCGGAGCTGGCCCTCGACGTAGACGGTGCGACCCTTGTGCAGCCACTTGGTGCACAGCTCCGCCGTCTTGCCCCACGCCACGATCCGGTGCCACTCCGTGCGCTCCTCGCGGGCACCTTCGCGGTTGGTGAAGCTGTCGCTCGTCGCGAGCGAGAAGTTCGCCACCGCCTGACCGCCCTTGGTGAAGCGCAGCTCCGGGTCCCGCCCGAGGTTGCCGATCAGGATGACCTTGTTGACGCTGGCCATGTCGACGGATCTCCTTTCAGGGGATCTCCCGGAGCGCGTCCCGGGCGCGCTGCGCCCGGGTGACCGCTCCGTCCGAGGGGGGTGAGGAGACCCCCGGATCTTCTCCGCGGCGGAGCGCGCCGTCAAGCGGAACGCGCGGCATCGCCCTCGCGTTGACAGCCGTTCTCGCGAGCCCCTAGCATCGAAGCAGCGTCCCAGGCGAGGCGAGACCCCATGGGCAACCTCTTCCGCCTGCTGCTGCTCGGGATCTACACCGTCGTCATCGGGATCCCGGTGCTCGCGGCCAGCCCCTTCGATCGGGAAGCGCGCGTGGTGCGCGCGCTCGGGCGCGTCTGGGTGCGCTGGATCCTGCGCACCTTCGGCGTCCGCGTCGTGGTCGAAGGCCTCGACAACGTGCCGACGCAGGCTCCGGTGGTGCTCATGTCGAACCACCAGAGCCTGGTCGACATCGCCGCGCTCGTCGACACCCTGCCGCCGTCGGTCTCGTGGCGCTTCGTCGCGAAGCGGGAGCTGGTCCGGGTCCCGATCTTCGGCTGGTGCCTGGTCACGACCGGGCAGATCATCATCGACCGCGGGAACCGCGAGCGGGCGGTGGCGAGCCTGCACCGGGCCGCCGAGCGCATCCGGAGCGGCGCCAGCGTGATCGTCTTCCCGGAAGGCACGCGCAGCCCGAGCGGGAGCCTGCGCCCCTTCAAGAGCGGACCCTTCCACCTGGCGCTCGAGGCGCAGGTCCCGATCGTGCCGGTCACGGTCTCGGGCTCCCAGCACATCACGCCGAAGGGCAGCCTCCAGGTCCACCCGGGTGTCGTGAAGATCGTCTACGGCAAGCCGATCCCGACGCGCGGCATCCGCCTCGAGGAGCGCGGCGGCCTGAAGGCGCGCGTGCGCGAGGCGATCGCCCAGGGCTACGACGTCGCGCTGCAGGGCCCGCCGGTGATCGAGGCCGCGCCGGAGGAGCACGACACGCCGATGGAGGGAGCGCCGCGCGCCGCCAGCAAGCGCGGCTGAGGCGCGTGGCGCCGCCGGCGGCTCGCGGTACCTTCCGCCCGACTTTCGTCCCACCGGGGGGTGAGGGACGTCCATGGCTCGATCCGCGGCGCGTCGCCGCCGCGCCTCCGGGCGCGGTGCGGGCTCCGGCTTCGGAGGCCCGGGTCGGAGTGCCGGCCGCTGGGCCGCCGAGTCGGCCGGACTGCTCCTGATCGCGCTCTCGGCCGTCGCAGCGCTCGCGCTCGCGACCTACACCCCGAGCGATCCCCTCTTCCGCCTGACCGAGGTCGCCAATGGCGCCGGCGCCGTCGGCGCCACGCTCGCGGGGCTCTTGCGCAGCGCGGCGGGCTGGGGCTCGGCGGTGCTCGTCGGGGCCGCGATCGTGGTCGGCGGCCGGCTCGTGCTCGGGCGCGGCGCCCCCGGGCCCCGCTTCTGGCTGGGCGCCTGCTCGCTGCTCGTGGCGCTCGCGGCGCTGCCGCCGCTGCTCGCCGCCGCCGGCATCCGCGCGATCGACCCCGGCAGCGGAGGCCTCGTCGGCGTCTGGCTGGCCTCGGGCGAGCGGATCCTGCTCAGCCTCGGGGGCGCGCTGCTCGTGAACCTGCTGCTCGGGATCGGCGGTGCGCTCTCGATCGCCGGCATCCCGCTCGGGAGTGCCCTGCGCGCGTCGCTCGCCGCGTCCGCGCGCCTCACCGCAGCGCTCGCGGCGGCGGCGCGCGTCGTGGCACGCCTCCTGGGAGGACTCGGCCAGGCGGTCGCGCGCGGCGTCGCACGGGCAGTGGCGGCCGCCGCCGCCGCCACCCGCACAGCCGCGGCGCAGGCGCACGCCGCCTGGGCGCGCGCCTGGCAGGCCTTCGGTGTGCGGCGCGCGCGCCTGGCTCGGCGCGCGCAGTTCGCGCCGCCCGCCGGCTCCGATCGCGACCCCCTCGAAGCGCTCGCCCCGGAGGCGCCTGCGCCACCCGCGGAGCCCGCCCGCGCGGAGGCGGCCGCCGCAGCGCCCGCGCGATCCTCCCGCCGCGGCGGCCACGAGGAGCCGCACATCGTCGATCATCGCGCCGAGCGCAAGCCGCGCGATCCGGCCCAGGAGGCGTTCGTCTTCAGCGAGCACACGCCGCAGGGGCCCTACCAGTTCCCCGAGGTCTCGATCTTCCAGCGCGCACCCGAGGTGGGGCGCCGCTACGACCGCGAGAGCCTGATCATGAACTCGCGGATCCTCGAGAAGAAGCTCGCCGACT
Organism: Deltaproteobacteria bacterium; assembly: GCA_035063765.1. Lineage (NCBI taxonomy): Bacteria > Pseudomonadati > Myxococcota > Myxococcia > Deltaproteobacteria bacterium. The sequence goes on along the minus strand of JAPSFT010000005.1, from coordinate 254,143 downwards.
TCGGCGTCGCCGGCCGCGTCGTCACCGTGCACCCCGGCCCGGTGATCACGATGTACGAGTTCGAACCCGGCGCCGGCGTCAAGGTCAACCGCATCACGAACCTGGCCGACGACCTGGCGCTGGCGCTGCGGGCACTGTCGGTACGCATCATCGCGCCCCTGCCCGGGAAGTCCGTGGTCGGCATCGAGATCCCGAACCCGGAACGCGACGTCGTGTACATCCGCGACCTCCTCGAGTCGGAGACCTTCCGCAAGAGCAAGTCGAAGCTCACGCTCGCGCTCGGCAAGGACATCTTCGGCAACCCCGTCGAAGGCGACCTCGCGCGCATGCCGCACCTGCTGGTGGCGGGCGCCACCGGCACCGGCAAGAGCGTGTTCCTGAACGCGCTGCTCTGCTCGATCCTGTTCCGCGCCTCGCCCGCGGAGCTCAAGCTCCTGCTGATCGACCCGAAGATCCTCGAGCTCTCGATCTACGAGGGCATTCCGCACCTGATCGCCGACGTCGTGACCAACCCCAAGCGGGCCGCGGCGGCGCTGGCCGGCATCGTCCACAAGATGGAGGAGCGCTACCGGGCGATGGCGGCGCTCGGCGTGCGCAACATCGAGCAGTTCAACGCGCGCGTGGACGAGCTCCTGGCCGACGGGCAGACCCTGCTGCGGCTCAAGGCGCGGCCGGGCGAGGAGCAGGGGCAGGAGGTCCCGCTCGAGCGGATCCCGTACATCGTGGTCGTGATCGACGAGCTGGCCGATCTCATGGTGGTGTCGGCCCGCGACGTCGAGGAGGCGCTGCAGCGCCTGGCGCAGATGGCCCGCGCCGCCGGCATCCACCTCGTGCTCGCGACGCAGCGGCCGAGCGTCGACGTGCTGACCGGCGTCATCAAGGCGAACTTCCCGTCGCGGATCGCCTTCCAGGTGGCGTCGCGGATCGACTCGCGCACGATCATGGACCAGAACGGGGCCGAGCACCTGCTCGGCCAGGGCGACATGCTCTTCCTCCCGCCGGGCACCTCGAAGCTCCAGCGCATGCACGGCGCCTACGTCTCCGAGAAGGAGGTGGCGGAGCTGGTGGCGTTCCTGCGCAAGCAGGGCGCGCCGCAGTTCGACGAGACGCTGCTGCGGGCCAAGCAGGAGAGCGACGAGAAGGAGGAGCGCGGCGAGGACGGCGACGACCTGTACGACCGCGCGGTCGCGATCGTGGCGGAGACGCGCAACGCCTCGATCTCGTACGTCCAGCGCCGCCTCAAGGTCGGCTACAACCGCGCCGCGCGCATGATCGAGCAGATGGAGGCCGAGGGCGTCGTCGGACCCCAGATCGGGACCAAGGCGCGCGAGGTCTTCGTCCGGCCGATCGAGGCCGAGTGAGCGCGCGGGGCCGTCGCGGCGCCGCGGCCGAATCGGCCCCGGCGCCGCGCGTCGAAGCAGCCATGACCCGCGCGATCCCGGCACGCGCGGCGCTGCTGGCCGCCGCCCTGCTCCTGCCTCTCGCAGCGGTCGCGGTCGAGACCGGCGAGGGCGAAGGTGCGTGCGCGGCAGCCGTCGCCGAGCGCGTCCAGCACCGCTACGACGCCGTACGCGACCTGCGCGCCCACTTCACGCAACGCACGGCCAGCGTCGCCCTCGGCAGCGCGCCCGGCGCGGTGCTCGAGTCGAGCGGCGAGGTGGTCTTCGCGAAGCCCGGGCGCATGCGCTGGTCGTACCGTGAGCCCGCGCCGAGCCTGGTCGTGAGCGACGGCCAGACGCTCTGGATCCACGACCCGGAGGCCCGGGAGGTCCAGGTGCTGCCGCTCGGGCCCGGGTTCCTGTCGGGCGCCGCCCTCCAGTTCCTGCTCGGCGGCGGCCGGCTCGGCGACGAGTTCACGATCGCGGCGCGCGGCTGCGGCCGACCCGAGGTCGAGCTGCTGCTGACCCCCCGACGGGACGCGACCTATGAACGTCTCGAGCTCCGTGCCGACGCGAAGAGCGGCGACGTCCGCTCGACGGTCGTCCTCGACCTGCTCGGCAACCGGACCGAGATCGAGTTGAGCGACGTGCGAGCCAACACAGGGCCCCGGGACGGGCTCTTCCACTTCGAGCCACCGGAGGGCACGCGCGTGATCACGGTGCCGCCCGCGCGATGAGGGCCGGGGGTCGCAGCGTCGCCTCCTGCGGCACAGCGTTGCCCAGGGCCCGGCCGGTGCCGCACGCCGCTGCGGGCCCCGGGCGGCGCTGGAGGGCCGACGGAGGCGTCAAGAAAACGGCTCTCGCGGCGGCAGCTTCGCATCAGGCATTGGCAGGGGACCGGCAACGGACAACGGCGGCGGACGCACCGGAGCGGCTCCCTGACGAACCCTGTCGCCCCGTGGGGTGTCGACTCGCTCTGCGGCGGCTTCACGAATCTGCGCTCGTGCGTCCCATTCGGGGCTCGCGGTCACCGACACGGGTGTCGGGCCTGCGCGACCAAGGCCGCGCGACGCGCCGGTCGCCGGTTGAAAGGCAAGGGTCCTCTGATATGCTGCCCAGCCTGAACTGTCTCGTAATTTCAAGGGGTTTCGAGTTCTCGGCGATCTACGAACGACGCTGCCCTCCGGCAGCTGGGGCCGCAGCGACCGGCCGCTCCCGACGCCGTCGCGGCGGGCTCGTGCGAGCCGCAGCGCGGGTGTGGGCGGCGAAGCTGGATCGCGTCCGGAACGGTCGTGCCCCGGAATCGGGGGCTGCTTCCGACCCGACGCCGGGCGGTGGCGCCCGCGGCGCCAACCCCACGCCTGCCATCGCGCGGGGGTGCGCAGATCGGCGCGCCACGGCGCGACGGCCGCTCGGGTTCCGCGCCGGCCCCGACCGGCCGGCCGCGGCACGCGCCTTGCACCGCTCCGGGAGCAGGGGGCCGATCGAGTGGAGCCTCTGAACGAGGAGAGCGTGCGATGAGCGAGTTCGACGACGCCGGCAGCTCGGGACGCAAGGGATTCGTGCGCGACGTCATGCGGCGCATCTCCGCTTCGGGGCCGCGGCCGGACGACGAGCCCGGGCGCGGTGCGCCTCCCGCCGACCCCGTCGACGAGCTGCAGGACGCACTGCGCTTCTTCGGGGCGGAGTCGACCGAGTTCCGCCGCCGGCTCGAGCGCGTGCTCGCCGAGCACGAGGCCGCCCGCCGGCGCTACCAGCTCGTCCGCCAGCAGCTCGGCGACGCCGAGCGCCAGAACGAGAAGCTCGTCCACACGCTCCAGGAAGCGAAGCAGCAGATCGAGCTGCTCAAGGAGGAGGTGGACAAGCTGTGCGCGCCGCCCAACGGCTATGGCGTCTTCACCCGCGCGAACAAGGACGGGACCGCCGAGATCGTGGTCGACGGCCGCCCGCTGCGCGTGAACGTGCACCCGAAGGTGGACCCGCACCAGTTCGAGGAAGGCCAGCTCGTCCTGCTCAACGAGGCCATGAACGTGATCGAGCCGTCGGGCTGGGTGCAGCGCGGCGAGATCGCCTCGGTGATCGAGCTGCTCGGTGACGGGCGCGCCATCGTGCTCGGCCACACCGACGACGAGCGCGTGGTCACGCTCTCCTCGGCGCTGCGTGCGGAGAACCTCAAGGCGGGCGATCACGTGATGATCGACCCGCGCACCCAGTACGCCTACGAGAAGATGCCGAAGTCCGCCGTCGAGGAGGTGATGCTCGAGGAGGTGCCGGACGTCACCTACGAGCGCATCGGCGGCCTCGACGAGCAGATCGAGGTGCTGCGCGACGCGATCGAGCTGCCGTACCTGCACCCGGAGGTGTTCGCCGACCACCAGCTCTCGCCGCCCAAGGGCATCCTGCTCTACGGCCCGCCGGGTTGCGGCAAGACGCTGATCGCGAAGGCGGTGGCCAACAGCCTCGCCAAGAGCGTCGAGAAGCGGACCGGCCGCGCGACTCCCGCCTACTTCCTGAACGTGAAGGGGCCCGAGCTCCTGAACAAGTACGTGGGCGAGACCGAGCACAAGATCCGCGAGGTGTTCCGCAAGGCGCGCGAGAAGGCCAGCGAGGACGTGCCCGTCGTGATCTTCTTCGACGAGATGGACTCGCTGTTCCGGATGCGCGGCTCGGGCATCAGCTCGGACATGGAGGCGACGGTCGTCGCGCAGTTCCTGTCGGAGATCGACGGCGTCGAGGCGCTCAAGAACGTGATCGTGATCGGCGCCAGCAACCGCCAGGACCTGATCGACCCGGCCGTGCTGCGGCCCGGGCGCCTCGACCTCAAGGTCAAGGTGAACCGTCCGGACGCCAAGGCGGCCTTCGACATCTTCACCAAGTACCTGCGGGCCGAGCTGCCCTTCCACCGCGGGAGCGAGGAGCGCTACGGCAGCGACGCGGCGAAGATCGTCGACGGCCTGATCCGCGATACGATCGACAACATGTACGCGACCACCGAGGACAACAAGTTCCTCGAGGTCACCTACGCGAAGGGCGAGCGCGAGATCTTCTACTTCAAGGACTTCGCGAGCGGCGCGATGATCCAGAACATCGTCGACCGCGCCAAGAAGAAGGCCGTGAAGCGCCTGATCGAGCAGAACGAGCGCGGCATCAAGCTGGACGACCTGATCGACGCGGTGCGCGACGAGTTCAAGGAGAACGAGGACCTCCCGAACACCACCAACCCGGACGACTGGGCGCGCATCTCCGGCCGCAAGGGAGAACGGATCATCAACGTCCGGACGCTCATCACCGGGATCAATCGCAACGAAGGACGCTCGGTCGAGGACATCCGATCGGGGCAGTACCTCTAGCCCGCGCGGACGCGGCGCGGGTTCGAGGGACCGGGGAGACGATGGCGATTCCCAAGGTGATGGGGACCGAGATCGAGTACGGCATCACCGTCAAGAACGACCGTGATTTCGACCCCATCTCGAGTTGCGTGCTCCTCGTGAACTCGTATCGAGAGGATTCGACGGCGAAGATCCTCTGGGACTACGACCAGGAGAACCCGCTGGCCGACGCCCGCGGCTTCCAGGTCGAGGGCGAGAAGTACACCCCGAACCAGCAGGAGAACATCGCCCGCAACAAGACGCTGGCGAACGGGGCGCGCTACTACGTCGACCACGCCCACCCCGAATACTCGTGCCCCGAGGTGACCAACGCCCGCGATCTCGTGATCTTCGAGAAGGCAGGCGAGCGGATCGTCGAGCAGTCGCGCCGCGAGGCCAACCGGGTGCTGCCGCCGGGCACCCAGATGCTGATCTACAAGAACAACAGCGACCGCAAGGGCAACAGCTACGGCTCGCACGAGAACTACTTGATGGACCGCCGCACGTCCTTCAAGCAGATCGTCGAGCACCTGATGCCGTTCTTCGTCTCGCGCCAGGTCTACAGCGGCGCGGGCAAGGTCGGCTCCGAGAACCGTGCCCACCCCTGCGACTACCAGCTCTCGCAGCGCGCGGACTTCTTCGAGACCGAGGTGGCGCTCGACACGATGGTGAAGCGCCCGATCATCAACACGCGCGACGAGCCCCACGCGGACCGGGAGAAGTACCGGCGCCTGCACGTGATCGTGGGCGACGCCAACATGGCCGAGCCCTCGATCTACCTGCGCAACGGCGCCACCGCGCTGGTCCTCGCGATGATCGAGGACGGCGCCGTCGACCGCGACCTCTCGCTGCGCGACCCGGTGAAGGCCATCAAGGAGGTCTCCCACGACGTCACGTGCCGGCGCGAGATCGAGCTCCAGAGCGGCCGCCGCATGAACGCCGTGCAGCTCCAGGGGGAGTACCTGGAGATGGCGCAGCGCTACGTGGTCGGCCGCGAGACCGACCCCGGCGCAAAGGAGGTGCTCGCGTACTGGGAGCGGGTGCTGGCCGCGCTCGCCCGCGATCCGATGGAGCTGGCGGACCAGCTCGACTGGGTGGCGAAGAAGGCACTGGTCGAAGGCTTCATGGCCCGCAAGGGCGCCGACTGGAGCTCGCCGCAGGTCCACATGCTGGACCTCCAGTACCACGACCTGCGACCCGACAAGGGCCTGTACTATCTTCTCGAGCGCCAGGGCAAGATCCAGCGGGTGGTGACGGACGAGGAGATCGAGCGGGCCGTGCACCACCCTCCGGAGGACACCCGGGCGTACTTCCGCGGGAGCTGCCTGCGCCGCTACGGCGCCGAGGTGTTCGGCGTGAACTGGGACTCGATCTCGTTCGGCATCGGCGACGAGCCGATCAAGCGCGTGTTGATGGCCGAGCCGCTGAAGGGCTCGAAGCGCCACGTGGACGACCTGTTCCGGTCGTCGCCGAGCGCCGCCGAGCTCGTGAAGAATCTGAAGAGCTGAGCGCCGCCGCCCGGGCGGCGGCCTCGGCCTGGAGAACGCGATGAAGATCCTCGAGACCTCCCTCCCGCAGCGCGAGGATTCGCGGCGCCTGCGCTTCGTCTCGGCGGCCGAGTCCCAGCAGCAGCAGAAGAAGGGCGGCGGTGACGGCGGCGGCGAGGACAAGGGCGCGGGCAAGGGCGGCCAGAAGCTCGCCAAGAAGGGCGAGGAGCTGAAGGAGGAGATGGACGCCCTGATCGACGAGATCGACGAGGTCCTCGAGGAGAACGCCGAGGAGTTCGTCAAGAACTACGTACAGCGCGGCGGCCAGTAACGGAATCGCACGCGCCGCGGAGGCACGGGGGGTGCTCATCCGAGGCAGGTACCAGGGCTCGAGCTTCTTCGAGCTGCTCGAGACCGAACATCCGGAGCTGCGGCCTGCGCCGCGCCTGGCCGGCAGCGATGCCGGCGCCGCGCTCGCGTCGGTGCCGCACGGTACGACGGTGCTCGCCTTCCGCTTCGCGGACGGCGTCGTCGTGGCGGGCGACCGGCTCGCGACCGAGGGGCACCGCGTCGCGGCGCGCGACCTGCAGAAGGTCTTCCCGACCGACTCGCACTCGCTCATCGCGATCGCCGGCGCCGCCGGGCCCGCGATCGAGATGGCGCGCATGCTGCGCATCGAGCTCGAGCACTACGAGAAGATCGAGGGCGAGCCGCTCGAGCTCGAGGGCAAGGCGAACAAGCTCTCCCAGATGGTGCGCGCGAACCTCCCGGCGGCGATGCAGGGCCTGGTGGTGGTGCCGCTCTTCGCCGGCTACGACCCGCGCCGCCGGATCGGCCGCCTGTGGAAGTACGACGTGACCGGCGGGCGCTACGAGGAGACCGAGTACGACGCCTCCGGCTCGGGCGGGCTCTACGCGCGCGAGTCGGTGAAGAAGGCCTGGCAGCCCGGCCTCGCGCGCGAGGAGGCGCTGCGCATCGCGGTCCAGGCGCTCGCCGACGCCGCCGACGAGGATCGCGCCACCGGCGGCGTCGACCTCGGCCGCGGGATCTTCCCGCTGGTGTGCCTGTGCACGGCGACGGGCGTCGAGGAAGTGGGACGCGAGACGATCGAGCGCGTCTATCGCGAGCAGGTGGTGGTGGCGCGCACCCGGGCGGGAGCCTAGCCAGCGATGTCGATGCCCTTCTACGTCTCCCCCGAACAGCTCATGCAGGACAAGGCCGAGTATGCCCGCAAGGGCATCGCTCGCGGCAAGTCCATCGTCGCCCTCGAGTACGACAAGGGCATCGTGCTGGTCGCCGAGAACCCGTCGCGGCTGTCGAAGATCGGCGAGATCTACGACCGGATCGCCTTCGCCGGCGTCGGCAAGTTCAGCGAGTTCGACCAGCTCCGGAAGATCGGCGTGCGCTTCGCCGACGTGCGCGGCTACGCCTACAGCCGCGAGGACGTGCGTGGCAAGGCGCTCGCCAACGCCTACTCCCAGGCGATCGGCGACGTCTTCACGCGCGAGCTCAAGCCGCTCGAGGTGGAGGTGATCGTGGCCGAGGTCGGCGATCCGCGCCTCGCCGGCCACGAAGAGAGCCTGATGTTCCGCGTGACCTTCGACGGGAGCATCTCCGATCATCGCGGCTACACGACGATCGGCGGCGGCGTCGACGCGCTCGAGACCTACCTCCGCGATCGTTACAAATCCGGTCTGCCCCTCGGGGATGCGGTGCGGATGGGCCGCGATGCGCTGGTGGCCGCGTCCAACGGCTCGGCGCCGATCGCGCCCGAGCGCCTCGAGGTCTGCACGCTCGATCGCGAGCGCGTGGGCCGCAAGTTCCGCCGCGCCGGCGCCGAAGAGTTGAGAGCTATTCTCGGCTAGGAGCGCGAACCGAGGGCCCGTCGTGCAGAAGCGGATCTACGGCGTCGAGACCGAGTACGGGATCATCTTCACGCCCGAGGGGCGGAAGACCCTGCCGGTCGAGAAGGCGATCCGCTTCCTGTTCGAGAAGCTGATCACGACCGAGCACTTCCTGAACGTCTTCCTCGAGAACGGCGCCCGCTTCTACCAGGACACCGGCTGCCATCCCGAGTACGCGACCCCCGAGTGCGCCTCGCCGCGCCAGCTGATCGTCTACGACAAGGCCGGCGAGCGGATCCTCGAGGAGCTCGAGGACTACGCGGAGGAGAAGATCCGCGAGGAGCGGATCGCCGGGAAGCTCTCGATCTTCAAGAACAACACCGATTTCGTCGGGAACAGCTACGGCTGCCACGAGAACTACCTCGTGGACCGCGACGTGGACTTCTACTACCTGGCCGAACAGCTGATCCCGTTCCTCGTGACGCGCCAGATCTACACCGGCGCGGGCAAGGTCTTCCAGACCCAGGACGGCGTGCACTACTGCATCAGCCAGCGCGCCCAGCACATCTACCAGAAGATCTCGGGCACCACGACCAACGACCGCTCGATCATCAACACCCGTGACGAGCCCCACGCCGACCGCGAGAGGTACCGGCGCCTGCACGTGATCGTGGGCGACTCGAACATGAGCGAGTACACGAACTTCGTGAAGATCGGCGCCTGCGCCGTGGTCCTGCAGATGATCGAGGACAACTTCATCAACAAGGACTTCACGCTCCGCAATCCTGTCAAGGCGATCAAGGACATCTCCTACGACACCACCTGCAAGCGCAAGCTGCGCCTCGACAACGGCCGCGAGTACTCGCCGATCGAGATCCAGCGCGAGTACTGCGAGATGGCTTGGCGCTATCTCGAGCAGTATCCGGTGTCGGACGAGCTCCAGGACGCGGTCCACAAGTGGCAGCACGTGCTCGACTGCCTCGACAGCGACCCCGACAAGCTCGGGCGCGAGGTGGACTGGGTGATCAAGCGCCAGATGATCGAGTCGTATCTGGCGAGCAAGGGCACGAGCTGGAACGACCCGCGCGTGTTCATGCTCGACCTCCAGTACCACGACATCCGGATCGGCAGGGGCCTCTACTACCTGCTCGAGCGCAAGGGCGCCGTCGAGCGGATCCTGAGCGACGACGAGGTGATCAAGGCCAAGACCGAGCCGCCGCCGGACACGCGCGCCAAGATGCGCGGCGAGTTCATCAAGCTGGCCCGGCAGAACGCGATCCAGTACGACCTCGACTGGTCGAACATCCGCCTCGGCAACCTGCTCAACGTGCGGGTGATCTGCAACAACCCCTTCGAGACCGACACCGAGAAGGTGGCCGAGCTGGTGCGCACGATCCAGAAGACCAACCTGCGCAAGACCAGCCTCTCGAAGCTCGTCATCCAGTCGTAGCGGCCGGTCCGCGCCGGCCACGGCGCGAGCGCCTCAGGTCTTCTCGACGTGCCCGCCGAACTGGAAGCGCAGCGCCGAGAGCAGCTGGTCGGCGAACGCGGCCTCGCCGCGCGACGCGAAGCGCTGGAACAGCGCCGCCGCGAGCACCGGCGCCGGCGTGCCCTGGTCGATCGCCGCGTCGATCGTCCAGCGCCCCTCACCGGAGTCCGCGACGCGCCCCGAGAAGCCCTCGAGCCCCGGCTGCTCGTGGAGCGCCTTCGCGGCGAGGTCGAGCAGCCAGGATCCGACGACGCTGCCGCGCCGCCACAGCTCGGCGATCGCCGCGAGGTCGAGGTCGTAGCGATAGTGCTCGGGGTGGGCGAGCGGCGTGGTCTCGGCGTCGTGCGGGCGGTCGTCGCGGCCGACGCCGGCGTGGCGCAGGACGTTGAAGCCTTCGGCATACGCCGCCATCAGCCCGTACTCGATCCCGTTGTGGACCATCTTCACGAAGTGGCCGGCACCGGCGGGGCCGCAGTGGAGCCAGCCTTCCTCGGCCGGCACCGGCGGCCCGGCGCGCCCGGCCGTGCGCGGGGCCGCCGCGACCCCGGGCGCGAGCGCGCGGAACACCGGCGCGAGGCGCTGCACCGCGGTGTCGTCTCCTCCCACCATCAGGCAGTAGCCGCGCTCGAGCCCCCAGACGCCGCCGCTCGTGCCGACGTCGAGGTAGTGGACGCCGCGGGCGGCGAGCGCGGCGGCCCGCCGCAGGTCGTCGGTCCAGCGCGAGTTGCCGCCGTCCACGACCGCGTCGCCGGCGCCGAGGTGGGGCGCCAGCGCGTCGAGGCTCCGGTCGACCACGCCGGCCGGCACCATGAGCCAGACGGCCCGCGGCGGTGTCAGGCGTGCCGCGAGGGCCGCGAGCGAGTCCGCGCCGATCGCGCCCTCCCGGCCGAGCGCGGCCACCGCCGCCGGATCGAGATCGTGGACCACGCACTGGTGCCCCGCCCGGAGCAGCCGCCGGACCATGTTCGCGCCCATCCGCCCGAGACCGATCATGCCGAGCTGCACCGGGTTCCTCCTTCACGGCCCGCCCCGGCTGGAGCGTGCCCCAGCCGCTGGCCGCCGGCCGCCGGGAGCGCGCCGGGCCTGGCAGCCGGCCGCCATCCGCTAGGCTCGCTGCCATGCCCGCCTCGACTCCGCCGTCGCGGCCCCGGCTCGTCCGGCCCGACGAAGGGTCGCCGCCGTCGCCCGGCGCGGCCCCGGCTCCGGCGCGCTGGAGATGGCTCCTGCCCCTGGCCCTGCTGGCCGCGTTCGTGGCGGCCGCGGGCTGGGGAGCCGCGTCCCGCCGTGCCGCCGGCCTGGAGGCGCAGGTTCACGCGCTCTCCGCGGCCCTGGAGGCCGCCCGCGCGGAGATCACGGCCCGCCAGCATCATCTCGAAGCCCTGCGCGGCGCCGCCGCGGAGGTGGAGGCCCGGGTCGCGGCGCTGCGCCGCCTGGCCGAACAGGCCCCGACCGCGCCGGTCACGACGCCGGCGCCGGCCCCCGCCGCGGCACCGGTACCGGCCGCCGGTGCCGCGAGCGGCACCGAGTAGGCAGGTCGGCGCCGGCGGGCCGCGAGCGCGCACCTCAACCTTCCCCGGCCCGTCGCCGAAGAGGATGGGGATCCCGCGCCGTCGGCCGGCGCGCTGGGGTGGAGACCGGACGCATGTTCAAGATCCTGGCGGGCACCTTCTCGAACGACCTCGCGATCGACCTCGGAACGGCCAACACGCTGGTCTACGCCCGTCACAAGGGGATGGTGTGCTCGGAGCCGAGCGTGGTGGCCGTGGCCAGCGACCCGAAGGGACACGGCGAGCGGGTCCTCGCGGTCGGCAGCGAGGCCAAGGCGATGCTCGGCCGCACGCCCGGCTCGATCCGCGCGGTTCGCCCGATCCAGGACGGTGTCATCGCGGACTTCGAGGTCACCGAGGCGATGCTCCGCTACTTCATCCACAAGGCGCACAACCGCAGCAAGCTCGTGCGGCCGCGGATCGTGATCTGCGTACCGCCGGCGATCACCAGCGTCGAGAAGCGCGCGGTGCGCGAGTCGGCGCTCTCGGCCGGCGCCCGTGAGGTCTTCTTGATGGAGGAGCCGATGGCGGCAGCCATCGGCGCCGGCCTCGACGTGACGGCCCCGACCGGCAACATGGTCGTCGACGTCGGCGGCGGCACGACGGACGTTGCCGTGATCTCGCTGTCGGGCATCGTGACCTCGTCGTCGATCCGCTGCGGGGGCGACAAGATGGACGAGGCGATCGTCCAGTACGTACGCCGCAAGTACAACGTGCTGATCGGTGAGCGCACGGCCGAGGACGTGAAGGTGCAGATCGGGACCGCCTCCCCGCACGGCAAGTCGCAGACCATGGAGATCAAGGGCCGCGACCTGGTGGCCGGCATCCCGAAGACCGTGATGGCGACCAGCGACGAGATCCACGAGGCGCTGGTCGAGCCGATCTCGTCGATCGTCGAGAGCGTGCACATCACGCTCGAGAAGACGCCGCCCGAGCTGGCCGCCGACATCGTCGACCGCGGCATCGTGCTGGTGGGCGGCGCCTCGCTGCTGCGCGACCTCGACGTGGTCCTGCGCGAGCGCACCGGCCTGCCGATCATCCGGGGGGACGACCCCTTCACGGCCGTCTGCTTCGGCGCCGGCAAGGCCCTCGACGACCTCGAGCTCCTGCGCCAGGTGAGCTTCGAGTAGGCCCGGCCTCCCCCGCCGCGAGCGGGCTCCCTCAGAACTCGATCAGGATCCGGTGGCCCCGGCTTCGGCAGGCTCCCGCCCGCCGGGCCCCCCCGCCTTGGGATGCGGCCGGCCCGGCTGGAGGCAGGGCCATGCGCAGCCTCTCCGAGGCGTCGACGGCGGGCGCTCCCCGGGCGCGGGCGGGTTCGTGCTAGAAAGCGAGAAGGATCGGGAGGGTCGCGCCTGAGGGCTCGTGCTCGACGCCCGTGCTGGCTCGCCGCGACCGCCGCGTTGCTGCTGGCCTGCGGCCCCTCGGAGGAGGAGGTCCGCTACCAGGCGCGCCGGGCGGAGCTCGAGCGTCGCGCGCGGGGCCTGCGCGAGCTGGTGGCCGACGCCGAGCAGGGCTCGCTGATCCCGACCGACCGCTTCTTCGTCGGTGTCGGCGAGACGCTCGTCCAGGATCTCTTCCGCTCCCAGCTCCCGCTCGAGCAGCCGCTCGAGGACCGCTTCGTGGTGCGCCTCGAGAGCGCCGCGATCGAGCTCGACGACAAGTACGGCGCCGTGCGCATCGAGGGCCGCATCCACCCCGTGCGCTTCCCGGCGCGCCAGGTGGCGTTGCGCATCGAAGGCGGCCTCGGCGAGGCGGCGATCGATCCCGCGACGGGGATCCTGCGCGTGCGCGTCGCGATCGACCACATCGACATCGCCGAGGCGGGCGGCCTCGAGAGGGTGCTGGGCCGCGGCGTGATCTCGTACCTCGGCGGCAAGGGGCGCGAGCTGCTCGAGGAGGCGATCCCGCCGATCGAGGTCCCGGTGACCCTGGAGCGCGCGGTGCCGGTTCCGGCGGTCGAGGAGGGCGGCGTGCGCTTCGCGGCGCTCGAGGTGCCGCTCGAGATCTCGGTGGAGCGCGTGCTGGCGGTCGGAGGCAAGCTCTGGGTGGTGTTCGCTGCGGGCGTAGGCCCCGTGAAGGGCGGCGAGCAGGGGCTCGGCGTCGAGCTCCACCGCCGGCCGGAGCCGGCCCCGGAGACCGCCCCGTGAGGCGGGCCGCTGCCGCGCTCGCCTGCGCGCTGCTCGCGGCGGGCGCCTGCTCGCGTACGCCCTCGGCCGCCGAGCGCGAGGCCTGGGCGGCCGAGCTCACGCGCCTCGAAGCCGAGGGGGCGGCCCTCGAGCAGCGCTTCCGCGCCCTGGTCGACGCCGATCCGCGTCGGGCCGGGGTCCCGGAGGGCGACGTCGTGATCGGGGTCCCCACGACCTTCCTGCGCGAGCTGATCGAGCGCGTCTTCAGCGACGTTGCGAGCCGCGTGAGCCTCACCCTGAGTGGGATCCGGGCGCACAAGGAGAAGATCCTGCGCAAGGGCTTCGTCGAGGTCGGCACGCTCGAGATCGACCTGCTGGTCGACGAGGTGCACGGCCGGCTCGCGCCCGGCCGCCCCGAGGTGCGCTTCGGCGGCAACGAGATCACGCTCACCCTGCCGGTGGAGGTCGTCGAGGGCGCGGGCGACGCCACCGTGCACCTGCGCTGGCGAGGCGGGCGCCTCGCGAAGCCGGTGTGCGGCGATCTCGACGTGACCGAGCCGGTCTCGGGCAGCGTGGAGCCGGACCGCTACGTGCTCTCGGGCACGCTCGCCCTCGAGGCCCAGGGCGGCGAGGTCGTCGGCACACCGCGCTTCCCCGAGACCAAGGTGAGGCTGCGCGTGATCCCCTCCGCCGAGACCTGGCGGCGCGTGGACGCCCTGCTCGCGAGCAAGCAGGGCCTGTGCGGCTGGGTGCTCGAGCGGGTGGACGTGAAGGAGATCCTGGCCGAGCAGGCGCAGGAGAAGGGCTTCGGCGTGAAGCTTCCGCTGCACAAGATCGAGCCCTTCCGCTTCCCTGCGGGCCTCCGGGAGTCGGTGGACGTCCGGGGCCGCCCGCTCGCGCTCGACGTCCAGACGGGCGAGCTGCGCATCGACGAGCACGCCGTGTGGGCGGGCGCCCGCGTGCGCGTGGGCGGGTCCGCTCCGGGACCAGGAGGTTGACCATGGCCCGTCGCACGGACCCCACGCCCGCGTCCGACGACTCCGACGCGCTCGCGCTCTCGCTCGTGAGCGGCGACCTGGGCTTCCGCCTCCAGCGGGCGATCGGACTGATCCCGCGCGCCGGCCTCGGCGTCGGCCGGCGCGCGCTCGTTCTGGCCGCGCTCACCTGGCTGCCGATCGCCGCCTGGGCAACCTGGACGGGACGCGCCGCCGGTGGCGCCGGCGAGCCCCTCCTCCAGCACTTCGGCGTGTCGGTACGCTGCCTGGTCGCGATCCCCCTCTTCGTGCTCGCGGAGGCCATGGCACACACGACGACGCGCCGGATCTTCCCGTACTTCCTCCACTCCGGCCTCGTCCCCGAGCCCGACCACGGCCGCTTCGCCGAGACCCTGCACGGCGTCGCGCGCCTGCGCGATCGCGCGCAGCCCTGGCTCGTCCTCGCGGTGCTGGTGGCGGCGTGGACGCTGGCGGCGCCTACCCACGCCGGCGTGCACGAGCTGGTCTGGGCCGAGGAGGCGGGCTCGCACCGGCTCGGCTTCGGTGGCTTCTGGTTCGCGTACGTGGTCCGGCCGCTCTACCTGCTGCTGGCACTCGCCTGGCTCTGGCGCCTCTTCCTGCTCGCGATCGCCCTCACGCGTGTCGCGCGCCTCCCGCTCGCGATCGTACCCACCCATCCCGACCGTGCCGGCGGACTTGGCTTCCTCGGCACCCTGCCACGCAGCTTTGCGCTGGTCGTGCTCGGCGTGGCGTCGGTGGTGGCGGCACGCTGGGCGCACGAGGTCGTCTACCACGGCCTCGCGCTGGACGCGCTGCGGCTGCCGATGATCGGGTTCGTGGTCCTGATGCTCGTGCTGGTGCTGGCGCCGCTCCTCGCCTTCGCGCCTCGGCTCGCGGCTGCGCGGCGGGCGGCCCTGCTCGACTACGGCGCGCTCGTCGGCCGCCACGGCAGGCTCGTGCATCAGCGCTGGATCGAAGGCCGGCCGCTGGCGGACGATGCGCTGCTCGGCGCCCCCGAGCTCGGGCCGGTGGCCGACACGCTGGCGCTCCACGGCGCCGTCCGGGCGATGCGCCCGGTCCCCCTCGACCGGGGTGCCCTCCTGGCGATCGCGCTCCCGGCCGCCCTCCCGATGCTGGCGGTCGTGGCGATCCGGATCCCGATCCAGGACCTCCTGCGCGAGGTCCTGAAGGCGATGGCATGAGCAGGTCCCACTGGACGGCGGCCCGCCGTCCCGTAACGCTTCGCAGCGGAGGACGAGCGTTGTCGACACGATGGCGATCGGAGATCGGAGTCGCGGCAGCGGGCGGGCTGATGCTGGCCGCCCTCCTGGCCGGCGCGCCGGGGGCGCGCGGCCAGGAGCCGGCGCCTGCGCCGGCACCCGCGCCGGAGGCGGCGGCGGCCGAGCCGGAGGAGCCGCTCATCGACCCGGAGGCGGTCGAGCCGGTCCAGCGGATGGTGGCCACGCTCACGGGCGCGAAGCAGCTCTCGTTCACCGTCGAGCAGTCCTACGACGTGATCCAGGCCGACGGCGAGGCGATCGAGTTCGGCTCGCGCTCGGAGCAGACGATCCGCCGTCCCGACCGCATGCGCGTCGAGCGCTGGGACCGCACCGGCCGGCACCTGCAGGCCTTCTACGACGGCCGGGCGGTCACGGTCTACGACGACGGCCCGAACGTCTACGCGAGCGCCGAGCGCAGCGGTACGCTCGACCAGCTCACCGACTTCCTGCGTGACGACGTCGGCCTGCGCCTGCCGCTCGCAGACCTGTTCGGCGAGGACCTGGCCCAGGTGCTCGTCGACAACGTGATCGCCGCCCGCCACGTCGACGTGCAGACGGTCGAGGACCGTCCCTGCGACCACGTGGCGCTGCGCACCCGCGAAGGCGTCGGCATCCAGCTCTGGATCCGCCAGGGCGATCCGGCCGTCCCCGAGCGGATCGTCATCAACTTCGAGCTCGCGCGCGGCCGCCCGCAGTTCCGGGCCTCGTTCACCGACTGGAACCTCTCCCCGCGAACGCCCGACCGGCTCTTCGCCTTCGAGGCTCCCCGGGGAGCGACGCGCGTCCCGTTCGTGCTGCCGGAGCGAGGCGCGGCGGCCAGTGCGGCGCAGGAGGGCGGACAGTGAGCTTCCTCGAGCGACGGATCCTGATCCAGATCGGCGCCGTGGCGCTCGCGCTGCTGTTCGGCGCGGGCGAGGTGATGGCGCGCGGCGGAGGCCGCGGCGGCGGGGGCCGTGGCGGCGGCGGCGGCCGTGGGGGCGGTGGCCGCGCGCAGATGTCGGCGCCGCGCGCTGGTGGCGGCGGCGGCGGTCGCTCCCGTGGCGCCCCGAGCCGGCAGCAGATCTCGCGGCAGGGGCCGGCCTCGGGAGGCCTCGGCTCGGTGCGGCGGGCACAGTCCCGGCCGGCGTCGTCGGCCCGGCTCGGGGGAGGTGGCCAGCAGCGGCCCCGCCCGGGGCAGGGCGCTGGACAGCAGGGACGACCGCGCCCGGGCCAGGGCGGCGGCCAGCAGGCGGGGCTGCGGCCCGGGCAGGGCGGCGGCGCCACGCAGCGACCCGACCGCGGCGCCCAGCGCGGCGAGAGCCAGGCCAACCGCCAGCAGAGCGCGGCGGACCGCCAGGCGAACCGCGGCCAGGCCGTGAGCGATCGCCAGGCGAACCGCGACCAGGCCATGAGCGACCGGCAGGGGGACCGCGAGGACTGGCGGAACCAGAATCGCGAGGACTGGCAGAGCCACCGGAGCGACATGCAGGAGGACCGCCAGGACTTCTGGGACGACCGCCTGGACGAGGGCAACTGGAGCGAGGTGGACTGGAACGAGGTGGACTGGAACGAGGTCGACGTCTGGGACGACGACGACATCGAGTGGGGCAACGTGGCCGCGTGGAGCGCGATCACGATCGGCACCGCGCTCACGGTGGCGGCATTCACCGACATGAGCTCGCAGCCGGCCTGTGAGCTCTACCAGGTCTACGTCGACGACACCGAGTACTTCCGCTGCGGCGGGACGTGGTACATCAAGGCCTACTCCGGAGGGGACCTGCGCTACCTGGCGGTGAGCCCGCCACCCGGGTACTGAGAGCCTGTGAAGCAATCGGCTCGGTCGCATCGCTTGCGGCGGCAGGCCATCTGCTGCGTTGCCCCTCCTCGCCATATCTCGACATGACTCGTCGTCGCGCCTTGCATCTGGCCTACCGGCGACGGCGCGCTGCTCGGTCGCCGATTCCTTCACAGGCTCTGAGCGCCGCCCGCAGCCGACGCTCGAAAGGATCGCCGGCATCGTGAGCTGGCTCGTCCGCCTGCCGGCGGCGCTGCTCGTCGTGGTGGCGCTGCACCAGATCTGGCTCGCGCGCACGGCGCAGCTCGACGCCTGGTCGGGCGGCGGCTTCGGGATGTTCTCGACCACCGACGCCTGGGGGCGCCGCCACCTGCACGCCTGGGCGTTGTGGGAGGGGGCACGCCGCGCGCTCGACGTGCCCGAGGAGCTGCGCACCGCGGAGCGGCACGCGCTGGCCCTGCCCGACGAGCGGCGCCTGCGGGCGCTCGCGCTCGCGCTCGCGGCCTACGAGGCCGGCGCCGAGCCCGAGGCGGGACCGCCCGAGGCGATCGAGATCCAGGTCTTCGCGACCCGGTACGACCCGGAGACCCTCGGACCCTCGAGCGAGCTCCTGGCCTCGCTCTCGGTCCCGCTCGAGGAGCGCTGAGGCGTGTCGCTCACAGGCGCCGCGCGCGATCTGCTCGGGATGGACCGCAGCGACCTGGCGCTGCGGCTCCTGCTGGTGGCGCTGCTCCTGGCACCGGTCGGCGACCGCTGGCTGCGCCCGCTGCTCGTGGGCCTGGCGGCGCTCGGGCTCCTGGCGCCGGGCGCCCTGCGCAGCACCGGCCTGTGGCTCGCGCTGGCCGCGCTGGCGGGGCTGCGCGTCGTCCTGGACTGGCCGATGTCGGACAACCACGCCTACCTGCTCGCCTACTGGTGCCTGGCGGCGGCGCTCGCGACGGGCTCCTCCGATCGCGGCCGCGCGCTGGCCTGGAACGGCCGCTGGCTGATCGGCCTCACCTTCGCCTTCGCGACGCTCTGGAAGGTCGCCCTGTCCCCCGACTTCCTCGACGGCCGCTTCTTCCGGGTGACGCTGCTCGACGACGATCGGATGGAGGCGTTCACGCGGCTCGCGGGCGGCCTCGACGACGAGACCTTCTGGAGCCTGCGCGAGCTGGTGCGCGAGCACGGCGACGGCGTGTTCGTGCCCTGGGCGGTGATGCCCGAGGAGACGGAGCCCTTCCGGGCGCTCGCCGCCGTGCTCACCGGGGCGACCCTCGTGCTCGAGGGCGCGCTCGCCGCCGTGTTCCTGCTGCCGCGGCCGGCGCTCCTCGTGCCGCTGCGCCATGCGCTGCTGCTCCTGTTCTGCGCCGGCACCTACGTGCTCGCGCCGGTCGCAGGCTTCGGCTGGCTCCTGCTCTCGATGGGCGTCGCGCAGAGCGATCCCGCGTGGCGGCGCCTGCGCCTCGCCTACCTCGCGGTCTTCGGGTTCGTACTGCTGGTGACGCGCTGGCCCTGGCTGCGGCTCCTGGCGGGCTGACGCCTCGAGGGCTCTGCAAGCGCGAGGGGAGATGCCCTCGCGATGGACGGGCGGACTGCCTTCCAGCTTCCCATCCCACGCGAGGGCTGGCAGAATCGGCCCTACACGATGTTGTAGAGGAGGACCGGGGTCATGGGCAACAAGATCGCGGCGGAGTTCCTGGGCACCTTCTGGCTGGTCTTCGGAGGCTGCGGCAGCGCCGTGGTGTCGGCGGCGTTCCCCGAGCTCGGGATCGGCTTCCTCGGCGTGGCGCTCGCCTTCGGCCTCACGGTCCTGACGATGGCCTACGCGATCGGCCACGTGTCGGGCTGTCACCTGAACCCGGCCGTGTCGGTGGGGCTCGCGGCCGGCGGGCGCTTCCCCGGCTCCGAGCTGCCCGGCTACGTGGTCGCCCAGGTGCTCGGTGCGATCGCGGCGTCGGCGGTCCTCTACCTGATCGCGAGCGGCAAGGAGGGCTTCGACCTCGCCGCCGGCTTCGCCTCCAATGGCTACGGCGAGCACTCGCCGGGCGGCTACCCGCTGCTCTCGGCCTTCGTCGCCGAGCTCGTGCTCACCTTCTTCTTCCTGCTGATCATCCTCGGCTCGACGCACGGGCGGGCGCCGGCCGGCTTCGCCCCGATCGCGATCGGTTTCGGCCTCACGCTGATCCACCTGATCTCGATCCCGATCACCAACACCTCGGTGAACCCGGCGCGCAGCACGGGCCCGGCGCTCTTCGTCGGAGGCTGGGCGCTCGGGCAGCTCTGGCTGTTCTGGGTGGCGCCGATCGTGGGCGCCGCGCTGGCGGGCGTGGTGTCGCGCGCGGTGATCGGCGAGCACGAGCCGCCGGTGACGGGCCGGCCCTGAGCGGCTCTCCCGTCCCCGGAAGCCGCCGACGTCCGGCCCTGGCGTCGGGCCGCCGGTGCGGCGCCGGTCTTCCGGGACGGGGCACTAGATCCGGAAGTCGTCGCCGTGCCAGGGCCGGCGGTCCACCGGCGGATCCCCGAAGAGCGAGCGGAGCTGGTCGATCCAGTCGAGGATCTCCTCGATCCCGAGCGGGTGCGCGCGCTCCCAGGCGCGGACGGCCCGCCGCGAGGCCTCGAAGCCCTCGCGCGCGCTCGCCGGCAGGATGGCGCCGTCCGGAGCGGGACGCCTCATCGCTTCCATCGCTCGACCATCGCGAGCCGGGCGTCGAGGTCGCCCTCGCGATCGAAGCTCCAGAAGTACTCGCGCACCCGGTTCCCGTCGACCTTCGCGTGACGCAGCAGCTGCTCGATGTCGGCCAGGTCCCGGCGCCCGCGCGTCGGATCGTTCGCGTAGGCCTGCACCTTCAGGCCGATCAGGTCCGAGGCGTCCGCGACCCGCAGCGTCGCGCCGAGCACCTCGATCGGAGCCGCGCGGGCGAGGATGGCCCGCCCCTGCGGCCGGCGCGCGAAGAGGACGTCGACGCGACCGCGGGCGGGATCGGCCGAGACGTAGTTCCCGACGTCGGCACTCCGGTGGAGCGGCTCGAAGCCATGCGCCGCCAGCACACGATCGACGTCGGCAGCGTGATCGCCGTCGACGACGAGATCGAGGCCGTTGGTCGCACGCCCGGCGCCGTGTGCCGCCAGCGCGAGACCGCCGATCAGGGCGTGCGCGATCCCCTCGGCGTCGAGGGTGGCGTGGAGTGCAAGGAGGACGGAGCGCAGGTCCATGCAGGCCATTCGCGGCTTCACCCACGGGACCGCGGGCGAGGTGTCGACAGGGTGGCGGAGCGCTGCGCACGCGTCGAGCGGGCTCGGCGACCCGCAGGCCGGCCGCTGCGCGCTCAGTCCGGCGAGAGCACCGCGAGCGCGAGCTGCATCGCGAGCTGCATGTCGCCCTCGATCTGGATCTTGCCGGCCAGGAAGGCGTCCTGCGGCTGGAGCGCGCCGCTGCGCAGCTCGCGGTAGGCCTGCGCGTCGACCCGGATCGTCGTGGCCGGCGGCGCGTCCTCGGCCGGCGGGGCGGCGCCGAGGTGGGCCACGAGCCGGAAGCCGCCCTCGCCGGTCAGCTCGAAGAGCAGTGCGCCCTTCACGGCCCCGATCGCCTCGACACGACTTCGCGTCAGCTTGATCGGCGCGCCCATGCCGGAGACGCCGCCTAGGAAGCCGAGCACGTTGTCGCCGGCCTCGCGCCAGAGCGGCTCGAAGTCGGCGCGGTCGAGCACGATCGAGAGGAAGGGCGGGTGCGCGGGCGTGGCGCCGGCGGCGGCCCGGCCCTCCGCGAAGTTCACGTACCAGGTGCCGCCGCCCGTGCCGCGCACGTCGAAGCGCAGCGTCGCCGCGACGGCGCGCATGCCCTCGAGCGCGCGCTGGGCGGCCGCGGCGGCGTCCTGCTGCTCGGCGAGCTGGCGGTTCATCTGGGCGGGGAAGCGCTCGGCGAAGAAGCTCTCGGGCGCGGGCGGCGTCTGCGGCTGGCTCATGGGCGGCGGCGGCTCCTCTGGAAGCGGTTCACGTTCTGGACGTGCTCGGCGAAGCTCGACGCGAAGACGTGCGAGCCGTCGTTGCGCGAGACGAAGAACAGGTAGTCGGTCTCGGCGGGCTCCACCACCGCGCGCAGCGAGGCTTCGCCCGGGCTCGCGATCGGTGTCGGCGGAAGCCCCGCGATCCGGTAGGTGTTCCAGGCGTTGGCCTCGTCCTCGAGGTGGCTCCGCTTCAGGTTGCCGTCGAAGTCCGGGATCCCGTAGATGGTGGTCGGGTCCGACTCGAGGCGCATCCCGCGCGCGAGCCGGTTCAGGAACACCGACGCCACGAGCGGCCGCTCGCCACCGGCGCCCGTCTCCTTCTCGACGATCGACGCCAGCGTCACCACCTCGCGCATCGACAGGCCGCGGGCGCGCGCCTGGGGCTCGATCTCGCGCCACACGCGCAGGAACTGGTCGACCAGCACCTTGGCGACCTGGCGCGCCGGGAGCCCGTGCGGCAGGTGGTAGGTCTCGGGGAACAGGTAGCCCTCGAGCGTCGGGCCCTCGACGCCGAACGCGGCGGCCGCCGCCGGGTCGCGCACCACTGCCAGGAAGGCGGCCGCGGGAGCGAGCCCCGCCTGCTCGACGCGCAGCGCGATCCCGCCCGCGTCGATGCCCTCGGGCAGCGTGAGCGGATAGGTGACGACGCGGCCCTCGACCATCTGCTCGAGCACGCGCGCCGTGCCCCAGCCGGGCGAGAGCTCGTACTCGCCGGCGTGGAGCCGACCGGCGCTGCCCTGCCAGCGCGCGAGCCCACGCAGGGCGAGCGCGCTGCGGATCACGCCGCGCGCCTCGAGCTGCTCGGCGACGCTGCGGAGCGTCGCTCCCGGGGGCACGTCGAAGCGGACCGGCGGCGCGGCTGCGGCCGCCGGGCCGAGCGCGTGGATCACGGCCCAGATCCCGCTCGCCGCCACGACCGCGCCCAGCACGAGCAGGGCGCCGAAGGCGCGCAGCAGGAGCCGTCCACTCCGGCGCGTCACGGCGGGCGGCGCGCTCACCGCGCCTCCCCCTCGCGGCGGCGTCGCTCGAGGTAGCTCGAGAGCAGCAAGGTCGCCGCGATCGCATCCACCTCGCCACGGCCGCGCCGCTGGGCGACGCGCCGGCCGGTCTCCTGGAGCGCGCGCTCGGCGGCGACCGACGTCCAGCGCTCGTCGAGCAGCTCGACCGGGATCGCGGCCGCTGCGGACAGCTCGCGCGCGAAGACCTCGGCGGCCTCCGCCTCCGGCCCGCGCCGCCCGTCCATGTGGAGCGGGAGCCCGACCACGGCCCCTCCGATCCCACGCTCGCGCACGAGCGCGCACAACGCGGCAAGATCGCGCCGCCTCCCCTTCCGCTCCATGAAACCCGCGGGGAACGCGATCCTGGCCTCCTCGTCCGAGACGGCGAGCCCGATCCGCTTCCCGCCGAGGTCGAGGCCGAGGAGTCGCATGCCGGGCGAAGCTAGCAATCGGCCCTGGCTCGGCCGGCGGTCGATCCGGCCCCGGTTCGGGCGACATCGGATGGGAAGCGCGAAGGGAGGAACGGAGCGATGGCCGGCGAGACGCCCCGGTTCGACTGGTACGAGCTGATGACGAGCGATCAGGACGCAGCCGAGGCCTTCTACCGGGCCGTGGTCGGCTGGCGAACGGCCGACGCCGGCCAGCCCGGCATGCGGTACACGATCCTGTTCGCGGGCGACCGCGGCATCGGCGGCGTGATGGCGATGCCCGCCGAGGCCGCCTGCGCCGGGGCGCGCCCCGCGTGGCTCGGCTACGTGGGCGTTCCCGACACCGATGCGGCCGCCAAGCGCATCGTCGAGGCGGGCGGTGCGATCCACAGCGCACCGGCCGACATCCCCGGCGTCGGCCGCTTCGCCGTCGTGGCCGACCCGGGCGGAGCCCGGTTCCAGCTCCTGACGCCGCTCCCGCGCCCGGACGTGCCGCCGGCGGCGGACCCCGGGACGCCCGGGCACGTCGGCTGGCACGAGCTCTCCTCGAGCATCGGCCAGGAGGCCGCCTTCCGGTTCTACTCGGGCCAGTTCGGCTGGGAGACCAGCGAGCTCATGGACATGGGTCCGATGGGGCAGTACCGGATCGTCGCCGTCGACGGGGTGCCGATGGGCGCCATGATGGACAAGCCGCCGCAGGTGCCGGCCTCGGCCTGGGGCTTCTACGTCGTGGTGGACGGCATCGAGGCCGCCATCGCCCGGATCCGGGCGCACGGGGGCCAGGTGCTCATGGGCCCTCACGAGGTCCCGGGCGGCCAGTGGATCGTCCAGGCCGTGGATCCGCAGGGGGCCCCCTTCGCGCTCGTCTCGGCGACCCGCTGATCGGGACCGGGAGCTGGCGGCTGCGGACGCGGCCTGATCGACTTCGCTCGCCTCCGGCTCGGCTGCCCGGAATCAGCCGCCAGCCCGGACGCGGCCTGATCGACTTCGCTCGCCTCCGGCTCGGCTGCCCGGAATCAGCCGCCAGCCCGGACGCGGCCTGATCGACTTCGCTCGCCTCCGGCTCGGCTGCCCGGAATCAGGCGCCAGCCCGGACGCGGCCTGATCGACTTCGCTCGCCTCCGGCTCGCTGCGCGCTCGCTGCGCTCGCTTGCGCCGCCTGCCGGAGCTTCGAGTCGCGGCTGCGGGCGGCGCGGGCGAGCGCCGTCTCCGCCTCGGGGCCCGGGAGCTGGCCGAGCGCGCTGATCGCCGCGAGCTGCACGTCGCGCAGCTTGCGCCGCCCGAAGAAGCCGCCGCGCTCGAGCACGGCGGCCAGCACCGGCGCGGCCTCGGCGCGACCGAGCCGGCCGAGCCCGCGCACGATCTCTCGCGCGAACGCGAGCTCGTTCTGGTCGAGCGCCCGCCCGAGCGCCTCCTGGAGCGGGGCGATCGCGAGGACCCGGCCGGTCGAGCCGAGCGAGTAGGCGGCGAGAGCGGTCACCTCGGGCCGCAGGCTGTGGAGCGCCTCGGCCAGCACCTCGAGCGAGCCGACGTCGCCGACCCGCACCAGCGCGCGCGCCGCCTCGCGCGCCACCTCGCTCTCGCCGGAGAGCAGCACTTCACGCAGGCAGGCGACCAGACGCGGGTTCTGCGTCTCGCCGGCCAGCCGCACGGCGACCCGCATGCGGCGCTTGCTGCCCTGCAGGAGCGCCTCGAAGAGCGCGGGCACGGCCTCCTCACCCATCGCGATGATCACGCCCGCGAGCCGCCCGCGGCGCTCGGGATCGCTCTCGCGCTCGAGCCGGTCGAGCACGACCGGCGCCGCCCGCGCACCGAGCTCGCGCAGGGCGGCGGTCGCCTCGAGGCTCGACTCGGCGGCGCCGTCCAGCGCGCGGTCGATCAGGTGCTCGAGCACCGAGCCGCGTGCAAGCTGGCCCAGGAAGCCTCCCGCGCTCTCGCGCTGCGCGAAGCTCCGCTTCGCGTCGTCGCCGGCGTGGTTGGCGAGCTGCACGAGCGCGCGGAAGGCACCGTCGAGCTCTCCCGCCTCGACCATGCGCTGGGCGAGAGACGCCACGTGGCGCGCCAGCTCGCGGTAGCCCTGGTCGTCCTCGCACTCCTCGAGCTGCGAGAGCATCGCCTCGAGCTCGTGCGCCCGGGCGGCGGCGGTGTCGAGCGGCCGGACCGGCTGGGTGTGCTCGGGCTCCTCCGCGTCCGCCGCCGGCGCACGCGTCGCTCCGAACTCGACCGGGAGCAGCGGGTCGAGGTCGGCGTCCTCCTCCACCTCGTCGCCTGCCAGGAACTCGGGGAGCGCGGAGGCCGCCTCCTGCTCGAGGGCTTCGGCGCGCTGCTCCTCCAGGATCGCCCGCCAGTCCGCGTCGTTGATCTGGATGCCCTGCCGGGGAGCCGCCGCGTAGAAGGCCTCCTCGAAGCCGCCGTTTGCCTGCAGGGCATCGGCGTCGTCGACCAGGAGGTCCAGGAAGCCGGTGAGCGTCGGCACGTCGAGGGCACCGTCGAAGACGACCCGGCGCACGGCGCGGAGCTGGAGCTGGCGGGCGGTGTCGTCGCTGCGGCTCGAGATCGGCGCGTCGCCACCGGGCAGCCAGAAGGCGCCGCGGCGGACCTCGAGCGCGAGCGGGCCGTTGCGGCGCAGATCGCCCTGCCAGGCGCGGCAGGTGCGGTCGAGCAGCTCCGCGCGGGCCGGGTGCTCGGGCGGGTAGAACGACCAGCCCTTGAACGCGCGCCCGAGCTCGACCATCAGGGTCGAGACGTCGGCCGGCGTGCGCCCGCCGGCGCCGAGCTCCCCGTGCTTGCGTTCCGCCTGCACCCTGCCCCCACGCGCAGGAGCCCGCTCCAAGGCCGCTCCTGCGCCCCTCCTCATCGACCGGCGACGGGGGGCGCTTGACCCGCCCCGGAGCTACGCTCGGACCTGCGTCCGACTCCCCCCTCCTCGGGCGCTGCCTCTCCTCGGTCCCGGGCGCTGTCCCATCGAGACGCCCCTCGAGACGCCCATCGAGACCCCTGCGCCGCAGGGGTTCGTCCGCACGCTGGCGCTGGCCGTGGCCAGTGGCGCGGGGGCCGGCTATGCGCCCGTCGCGCCCGGTACGGCGGGCTCGGCGGTCGGCGTGCTGCTCTTCTGGCCGCTGGCGTCGCTCGGCCTCCCGCTCTTCGCGGCCACCCTGGCCGGGGCGATCGCGCTCGGCATCTGGGCGGCGGACCTGGCCGAGCGGGCCTACGGGCGCAAGGACGACGGCCGGATCGTGATCGACGAGGTGGCGGGGCAGCTCCTGACCCTGCTGCCACTCGTCCCGGCCGGCCGCGCGCGGAGCCTGGGCTGGCTCGTGACCGGATTCGTCGCATTCCGGGTGTTGGATGTGTGGAAGCCGGGGCCCGTGCGCTGGGTCCAGGACCACCTGCGGGGCGGCGCCGGCGTGGTGCTCGACGACGTGCTGGCCGGGGCGATCGGCGCGGCGGGACTGGCGGCGGGGTTGGCGGCGGCCCTGGCGTTCCGGGGATGAGGCGAGGATGAGAGCGAGGGGATGAAGGCGGAGATCCTGACCATCGGCGACGAGCTGCTGCGCGGCGAGATCGTGGACACCAACACCGCGTTCCTGGCCGAGCGGCTGCTGCGGATCGACGTCGAGACGCGCTTCCACACGACGGTCCTCGACGACCGCGCCGACATCCGCGCGGCGTTCGTGCGCGCGGTGGCGCGTGCGGACATCGTGCTCGTGTCGGGTGGGCTCGGGCCGACCCGCGACGACCTCACGATCGAGGTGCTGGCCGAGGCCTTCGGTCGAAGGCTCGTGCTGCACGAGGCCTCGCTCGCGGCGTTGCACGCCTTCTTCGCCCGCTTCGGCCGCGAGATGACGGCGAACAACGAGAAGCAGGCCTGGTTCCCGGAAGGCGCCGAGGTGCTCGAGAACCCGATCGGCACCGCCCCGGGCTGCCTGCTCGAGGCGTCCCCGGGCGGCGCGCTGCTCTTCTGCATGCCCGGCGTCCCGCGCGAGCTCTACCAGATGATGGACGAGCAGGTGCTGCCGCGGATCGCGGCCCGGCGGCGCGTCACGGGCTATGCGCGCGGCGCCCTGCTGCGCACCTTCGGGATCGGCGAGTCCACCCTCGACGAGCGGCTGCGGGACGTGGCGCTCCCGCCGGGCGTCGAGCTCGGCTTCCGCACCCAGTTCCCGGACAACCACGTGCGGCCGGTGGCGCGGGCGGCGACGCCGGAGGAGGCCGACGCCAGGCTGTGCGCCGCGCTCGCAGCGCTCCGCGAACGGCTCGGGTCGCTGGTCTACGGCGAGGGCGAGGACGCGCTCGAGGTCGTGCTCGGGCGCCTGCTCGCCGCGCACGGCCGCACGCTCGCGACGGCGGAGTCCTGCACCGGCGGGATGATCGCCGAGCTGCTGACGGCGGTGCCGGGCTCCTCGGCCTACCTGCGCGGCGGTGTCGTGGCCTACGCCGACGCCGCGAAGACGGCGCTGCTCGGCGTACCGGAGGCGCTCCTCGCCGAGCACGGAGCGGTGTCGGAGCCGGTGGCGCGGGCGATGGCGGAGGGCGCGCGGGCGCGCTTCGGAGCCGACTACGCGGTCGCCACCACCGGCATCGCCGGGCCGACCGGCGGAACGAAGGAAAAGCCGGTGGGGCTGGTCTTCGTCGCGCTCGCGGACGCCGCGGGCACCGAGTCGCGCGAGCTCTTCTTCGCCTTCGGCCGCGAGCGCAACCGCCGGCTCGCGGCGCAGGTGGCGATGGACTGGGTGCGGCGGCGGCTGCTCGGCGAGCCGCTCGACCTGCCGCGGCTGGCAGGCCCGAGCGGAGCTCCGCGGGCGATGCCGGGGACGAGGGCCTGATGTGCTGCGGGCCTTCTTCGCGATCGGGATCGGCGGCGAGGCGCGGCGCGAGGCGGCCCGGCTCGTCGAGTGCCTGCGGGCGGACCCGGGCTGTGCGGCCGTGCGCTGGAGCCGGCCGGAGGGCTTCCACGTGACGCTCCGCTTCCTCGGCCCGACGCCCGCGGCGCGCGTGCCCGCGCTGGTCGAGGCGGTGCGCGGCGAGGTGGCGGGGTCGGCCCCGTTCGCGCTCGCGCTGGGCGCCGTCGGCGCCTTCCCGGACGAGCGCCGCCCGCGCGTCGTCTTCGTGGCGGTCGAGCCGGGCGCGCCGGTCGCGGCGCTGGCCGCCGCCGTCGAGCGCGGCGTCGTCGCGGCCGGCTTCGCGCCCGAGCCGCGGCCCTTCCATCCCCATCTCACGCTCGGGCGCGTCCGCGATCCGCGCCGCCGCGTCCGCCTGCCCGCCGCCACGCGCCCCGCGCCGGCGCCCTTCCCCGTCGAGTCGCTGGTGCTCTTCCGCAGCCAGCCCTCGCCGGCCGGCTCCCTCTACACGCCGCTGGCGCAGATCGCGCTCGGCGGCGTGGCTTCACCCTGAACCCGAGCACACCAAGGAGACCCTCATGGCCAGCAACGCAGGCAACGGCAAGGCCGCCTTCCACAAGGAGGACATCAAGCGCGACGACGGCAAGCGCAAGGCGATCGAGCTCGCGGTGTCGTCGATCGAGAAGCAGTTCGGCAAGGGCGCGATCCTGACGATGACGGAGGACGCGATCGACAAGGAGATCGACGTCATCCCGACCGGCTCGCCGAGCATCGACCTGGCGCTCGGCATCGGCGGCTACCCGCGCGGGCGGGTGGTCGAGATCTACGGGCCGGAGTCGAGCGGCAAGACGACGCTGGCGCTGCACGCGGTGGCGGAGCTGCAGCGCCAGGGCGGCGTCGCGGCCTTCATCGACGCCGAGCACGCGCTCGACGTCAACTACGCCCGGAGGCTCGGCGTCCGGATCGAGGAGCTGCTGGTGTCGCAGCCCGACACCGGTGAGCAGGCACTCGAGATTGCCGACGTGCTGCTGCGCTCGGGCGCGGTGGACCTGGTGATCGTGGACTCGGTGGCGGCGCTGGTGCCGCGTGCCGAGATCGAGGGCGAGATGGGCGACCAGCAGCCGGGCATGCAGGCGCGGCTCATGAGCCAGGCGCTGCGCAAGCTGACCGGCACCGTCTCGAAGTCGCACGCCACGGTGATCTTCATCAACCAGATCCGCATGAAGATCGGGGTCATGTTCGGCAACCCCGAGACCACCAGCGGCGGCAACGCGCTCAAGTTCTACGCCTCGATCCGCCTCGACGTGCGGCGCATCGCGGCGATCAAGGAGCGCGAGGAGGTGGTGGGCAACCGCACGCGCGTGAAGGTGGTGAAGAACAAGTGCGCGCCGCCCTTCCGCCAGGCCGAGTTCGACATCCTCTACAACGAGGGCATCTCGCGCGAGGGCGACGTCCTCGACCTCGCCAGCGAGGCCGGCATCGTCGAGAAGACCGGCGCCTGGTACTCCTACGCCGGCGAGCGGATCGGCCAGGGCCGCGAGAACGCGCGCCGCTTCCTGAAGGACAACCCCGAGACGGCGGCCTGCATCTCCGAGGCGGTCTACGCGGCCAAGGGGATCAAGCGCAAGGTTCCGACGGAGTCGGAACCGCGCAGCGAGGCGCAGCCGAGCGAAGCCTGAGCCCGGGCCGGAGGCGGCCGCGAACGCGGCCGCCTCCGGAGATCCGCGCGGGGCCGTGGCCCTACGCGGCCCGCGCGCCGGTCGTCATCCCGGCCGGCCGGCGAAGGGGACGCGCCTGGCCCGCCGGCGGTGCAGGCTCGCGAGCACGCCGATCGCGGCGGCCGCCAGCGCCGCGGGGCCCGGTTCGGGCACCACCTGGTAGCGGATGGTGATGATGCGCCCCGCGCCGACGTTGTCCGAGAACAGCCCGCTGGAGAGCGTGGGACCGGCGAGTCCCGTGAGCGGGTCGATGCTCGCCACGCTGCCGCCGGTCACCGCGTACCAGAGCAGGCCCTCGTTCGGCTCGTAGAGCAGGTGGCGGAAGCCGCCCGCGGCGGCGCCGGCCAGGGCCGCGCTCGAGATCGTGGGGCCCGCCTGTGACGGGTCGTCGAGCGAGAAGGAGTAGATGGAGTTGTCGATCGACGCGTAGTAGAGCCGGCCATGTACGGAATCGATCGTGGTGTGACGGAATCCCCCGACGGCGCCGCCCAGGAACGCCGTCGAGGGGATGCTCCCCACCGAGGACGCGGTGTCGACGTCGATGATCTGGACGGTGTCGTCCGTGACCGAGTAGTAGAGCAGGTTCGTGAAGGGATCGAGGCTGAAATGGCGATCGGCCCCCGGATTCGCCCCGGCGAAGACGCTGCTCGCGATCATGGGCCCGTCGGCGCCGGTCGCGATGACCTTGGAGCGGAGGTTGCCCGAGGTGTCCGCGTACCACAGGAGGCCGTCGTCGCCATCCGCCTGGATGTTGCGAGCGGCGCCCACGATTGCGCCCAGGAAGCCCGTGACGGTCGGACCGTCGCCGAGGGTGAACAGATCGATGCTGCGCGCCTGGTCCTGCGAGTTCTGGTAGAAGAGCAGCGACGGCTGCTGCGCGCGGGCAGCAGGTACGTCGGCGAAGCCGGCGATCCCGGAGCACAGGGCGAACCACAGAAGTGTCTGGCGTAGATCCACGGAGCACCCCCTTTCGGGGCAGATCCTCGCAGATCGAAGCGGCGCCTGCTCGGCCCGAGCCCCGCTCCCGCTAGCGCCCGCGGTCCACGTGCCCGAGGTCGCGCCCGGGCGCCACGCGATCGCGTACCAGGCGCTTGAGCTCCGTCGCATCGACGTGTCGGCCGGCCGAGGCGCGCGAGAAGATCGTTTCGCCGGCGAGCCGCACCTCGAAGGCGCCGGCGATCGGGCTCGGCCGCAGGGTCACGGCGCCGAGCTCCGCCTCGAAGGTCGTGAGCAGCTCCTGCGCCAGCCAGGCCGCACGCGCGAGCCACCGGCAGCGCGGGCAGTACTCGATCTCGAGGGTCGGCGGGGCCGCGCTCACCGCTCGGGGAAGCGCCGCCGGTAGACGTCCACGACGACACCGGCTGCGTCGTCGAGGCCGAGGGTGCCGACGTTCAGGGACAGGTCGTAGGAGCCCGCGTCCTCGAGGCGCTCGTGGAAATGATGGCGGATGAAGCCGATGCGCGCTTCGTCCTCGGCACGCAGCGCGTCGGGCGCGGCGGCGGCGGAGAGCCCGCGCTCGGCGGCGAAGCGCTCGACGCGGGCCGGGCGCGACGCGACGGCGAGCACCCGCAGGGTCCTCTCGGGCGGCAGCACGAAGGCGGTGCCGCGGCCCACGAAGACCGCACCGCCGACGCGCGCCAGCGGGAGCACGAAGCGCTCCACCTCCTTCAGGTACTCGTCCTCGGTGAAGCGCTGGCCCTGGAAGGAGTCGGTGAAGTAGCGGTCGACGGCGCTGCGGACCCGCTCGTCGAGGCCGTGCAGGACCTCCTCGGGGATCCCGCGCCGCTCGGCGATCTGGTCGACGATCTCGCGCCCGAAGCAGGCGAAGCCGAGGCGCTCGGCCACCTGGCGGCCGAGGGCCTCGCCGCCGGCGCCGGGCAGGCTGGCGATCGCCACGCTCGGACGGCGCGCGAGCCGGCGCGAGACCTCCTCCCAGCGCGCGAGCTGGTGGTGGAGCATCGAATCGAGCCGCCGGGTCAGGGTCATGCGGAGATCTCCGGGCACGCGGGACGGCGTTGCATGGGAGAGAGAATGCCGCAGAACCCCGGACCTGGTCGCGCGGAGCCCGGGGCGGCGGCCCTGGTGGCGCGACCCGCTTGACCCCTCGGGGGCGGCAGCGCCCCGGCGCCCGGAGCCTCAAGGGCGGCCCCCTCCCGGACGAAACGGCCGGGGAGTCGTCCCGCCACCCCGGACGACGTCGAGAGGGGCACCGGCCGCGATGTCGCTCGAGCTGAACGAGATCCTCAAGATCGCCCTCAAGGGCGGCGCCTCGGACATCCACCTGAAGTCCGGCCTGCCGCCGATCTTCCGCGTCGACGGCGCGCTGGTGCCGCTCAAGAACGCCGAGCGCCTGCTGCCCGAGCAGCTCGAGGGCATCGCGCGCGGGATCATGAACCCGGTCCAGAAGGACCGCTTCGAGACCAACCGCGAGTGCGACCTCGCCTACGGCATCGCGGGGCTCGGCCGCTTCCGCGTCAACGTCTTCCAGCAGCGCGGCACGATCGGGATCGTGTTCCGCGTGATCCCCTTCGGCGTCAAGACCATCGAGCAGCTCCACCTGCCGAACGTGGTCGAGTCGGTCGCCAACGAGCAGCGCGGCCTCATCCTGGTCACGGGCACCACGGGCTCGGGCAAGTCGACGACGCTCGCCGCGATGATCGAGCACATCAACTCGAGCCGGACCTGCCACATCATGACGATCGAGGACCCGATCGAGTTCCTGATCCGGGACCGGCGCTCGATCGTGAACCAGCGCGAGATCGGCGTCGACACCCAGAGCTTCGCCAACGCGCTGCGCGCGGCCCTGCGCCAGGATCCCGACGTGATCCTGGTCGGCGAGATGCGCGACTACGAGACCATCGAGACCGCGCTCCTGGCCGCCGAGACCGGCCACCTGGTGCTCTCGACCCTGCACACCCTCGACGCCACCGAGACCATCAACCGCATCATCTCGGTGTTCCCGCCCTACCAGCAGAAGCAGGTGCGGCTCCAGCTCACCTCGATCCTGCGCGGCGTGATCTCGCAGCGGCTCGTGCCGCGCGCCGACGGCAAGGGCCGCGTGCCGGCGCTCGAGGTGATGGTGACCACGGCGCGCGTGCGCGAGCTGATCGCCGACAAGGACCGCACCAAGGAGCTCCACGACGCGATCTCGAAGGGCTTCACGACCTACGGCATGCAGACCTTCGACCAGTCGCTCATGCACCTCGTGAAGGGCAACCTCGTGACCTACGAGGAGGCCCTGAAGCACGTCTCCAACCCCGACGACTTCGCGCTGCGCTTCCGCGGCATCGCCTCCACCTCCGACGGCACCTGGGACGACTTCGACAAGGACGGCGGCGAGGGCGACCGGGGCCAGGCCGAGGCCGAGAAGCCCGAGCCCGACGACGCCCCGGGCGGCGACATCGACCTCGAGCGCTTCTAGCCCGGCGCCCCGCACGAGCCCCGCCGCCGCGCAGCCCGCCGGGGGATTCCGTTAGACTCCCCGTGCCCTTGCGCACAGGAGTCCCCGGGCTTGCCCCCGTCCAGCCGCGAGATCCGCGCGTCCTTCCTGCGCTTCTTCGAGGAGCGGGGCCACCGGGTGGTCCCGAGCGCCCCGCTCGTGCCCGAGGGGGACCCGACGCTCCTCTTCACGAACGCGGGGATGGTCCCGTTCAAGCGCCTCTTCCTCGGCGAGGAGACCCGCGAGTACCGGCGCGCCGTCACCTCCCAGAAGTGCATGCGCGTCTCGGGCAAGCACAACGACCTCGAGAACGTGGGCCGCACGCCACGCCACCACACCTTCTTCGAGATGCTCGGGAACTTCTCCTTCGGCGACTACTTCAAGCGCGATGCGATCGTCTGGGCCTGGGAGCTGCTGACCGGGGCCTGGAAGCTCCCCCCCGAGAAGCTCTTCGTCACGGTCTTCCGCGAGGACGACGAGGCCGCCGAGCTCTGGGCCCGCGAGGTCGGCATCCCGGCGAACCGGATCACGCGCCTCGACGAGGCCGACAACTTCTGGCAGATGGGCGACACCGGCCCCTGCGGCCCCTGCTCCGAGATCTACTACGACTGGGGCCCCCAGGCCGGCTGCCCGCAGGGCGGCGCGTGCGACCCGTCGTGCGACTGCGGGCGCTGGCTCGAGATCTGGAACCTCGTCTTCATGCAGTTCGACCGCGACGCCGGCGGCACGATGACCCCGCTGCCGAAGCCTTCGATCGACACCGGCGCGGGCCTCGAGCGGGTGGCCTCCGTGCTCCAGGGCGTGCGCTCGAACTACGACACCGATCTCTTCCAGCCGATCCTCGCGCGCGCGCAGGAGCTCTCGGGCGTGCGGCTCGGGAGCGATCCCGAGAAGGACGTCTCGCTGCGCGTGGTCGCCGATCACGCGCGCGCGGTGACCTTCCTGATCGCGGACGGCGTCCTGCCCTCGAACGAGGGCCGTGGCTACGTGCTGCGCCGCGTCCTGCGCCGCGCGGCGCGCCACGGCGTGCTGCTCGGCCTCGAGCGCCCGTTCCTCTTCGCGGTGGCGGACGCCGTGATCGACGAGATGGGCGACGCCTACCCGGCGCTCGTCGAGCGGCGCGGCTACATCACCGACCGCGTGCGGCGCGAGGAGGAGCGCTTCGGCGAGACCCTCGCGAAGGGCCTGGCGCTGCTCGAGGAGGAGCTGCGCAAGGCGCGCGCCGGGGGCCGCGAGGCCCTGCCCGGCGAGGTCGTCTTCAAGCTCTACGACACCTTCGGCTTCCCGGTCGACCTGACCGAGGACATCCTCGCCGGCCACCGGCTCGGCTTCGACCACGCCGGCTTCGAGGCCGCGATGAACGAGCAGCGCGAGCGTGCGCGCGCAGCCTGGAAGGGCAGCGGCACGGCGGCCGTGGGCCCCCTCTACGGGCAGCTCGCCGCCGACTTCGAGACGCGCTTCGTCGGCTACGACCGGCTCGCCGCCGACTCGCGCGTCCTGGCTCTCGTGTCGGGCGGCGCCGGCGTGGAGCAGGCGCGCGCGGGCGACACGGTCGAGGTGATCGTCGAGGAGACGCCCTTCTACGCCGAGAGCGGCGGCCAGGTGGGCGACCGCGGCCTCCTCGAGACCGCCACCGGCCGCGTGGACGTGGAGGACGTGCAGAGGCCCGCCGGCGGGCTCGTCGTGCACCGCGGCAAGGTGGTGCGCGGCACGCTCCACGTCGATCAGCCCGTGCGCCTCGTGGTCGACTCGATGCACCGCTTCGGCGCGGTGCGCCACCACTCCGGGACGCACCTGCTGCACAGCGCGCTGCGTGAGGTACTCGGCCCGAACGCCACCCAGCGCGGCTCGCTGGTGACGCCGGGCCGGCTGCGCTTCGACTTCAGCCACGACGCGCCGCTCACGCGCCCGCAGCTCGAGGCGATCGAGGACCTGGTGAACGGCTGGATCGGCGAGAACGCGCCCGCGCGCGTCGAGCAGCTCTCCTACCGCGACGCGATCGACGCGGGCGCGATCGCGATGTTCGGCGAGAAGTACGGCGACGAGGTGCGCGTGGTCAGCTTCGGGGAGTTCTCCAAGGAGCTCTGCGGAGGGACGCACGCGCGCGCCAGCGGCGACATCGGCGTGCTCAAGATCGTCTCGGAGGGCGGTGTCGCCTCGGGCGTACGGCGCGTCGAGGCGCTGACCGGGGCCGAGGCGCTGCGCCGCTGGCGCGAGCAGGAGCACGCCCTCGAACGCACCGCGGAGCTCCTGCGCGCACCGGTCGGCGACCTCGAGCAGCGCGTCGAGAAGCTGCTCGACGAGCGCCGCACGCTCGAGCGCGAGCTCGAAGCGCTGCGCGGCGAGCAGCGGCGCGCGGCCTCGGGCGACCTGCTCGCGCAGGTCGAGGAGATCGCCGGCGTGAAGGTGCTGGCGACGAAGGTCGAGGGCGTGGCCGGCGACGGCCTGCGCGCGATGGTGGACGAGCTGCGCGAGCGGCTCGGCAGCGGCGTGGTGCTGCTCGCGGCGCCCGCCGACGGCCGTGTGACGCTGGCGCTCGGCGTGACGCCCGATCTCAAGGGCCGGCTCGCGGCCGGCGACCTGATCCGCGAGACGGCCGCGATCGTCGGCGGCAAGGGCGGCGGGCGCCCCGACTTCGCGCAGGCCGGCGGGCGCGACCCGGGCAAGATCGACGAGGCCTTCGAGCGGCTGCGCGCGCTGGTGCGGGAGAAGGCGGGGTCGTGAGCCTCCCCTTCCCCGGGAATCCCTTCGCGCCGCGCCGCCGGGTGACGCGCGAGGTGAAGGTCGGCGACGTCGGGATCGGCGGCGCCAACCCGGTCCGCGTCCAGTCGATGACGACCACCGACACCCAGGACGTGGCCGCGACCGTGGCGCAGAGCGAGCGGCTGGCAGCCGCCGGCTGCGAGATCGTGCGCATCACGGCGCCCTCGCTGCGCGACGCCGAGGCCCTGCGCGAGATCCGCGCCGAGCTCACGCGCCGCGGCGTGCGCGTGCCGCTGGTCGCCGACATCCACTTCACGCCGAATGCGGCCCTGGAGGCGGCGCGCTGGGTCGAGAAGGTGCGCATCAACCCCGGCAACTTCGCCGACAAGAAGAGGTTCGAGGCCCGCGAGTACGACGACGCGCAGTGGGCCGAGGAGCTCGAGCGCGTGGCCGAGCGCTTCCGCCCGCTCGTGCGCCGCTGCAAGGAGCTGGGCCGTGCCCTGCGCATCGGAACCAACCACGGCTCGCTCTCCGACCGGATCATGAACCGCTACGGCGACACGCCGCAGGGCATGGTCGCGAGCGCGCTCGAGTTCGTGGCCGTGTGCGAGGACGAGGGCTACTTCGACGTGGTCTTCTCGATGAAGGCCAGCAACCCGCAGGTGGCGATCCACGCCTACCGGATGCTCGCCGCGCGGCTCGCCGAACGCGCCGCCCGGGGCGCCGGGCGCGGCGACTACCCCTTCCACGTCGGGGTCACCGAGGCGGGCGGCGGCGAGGACGGCCGGATCAAGAGCGCGATCGGGATCGGCTCGCTCCTCGAGGACGGCCTCGGCGACACGATCCGGGTGTCGCTCACCGAGGACCCCGTGAAGGAGATCCCGGTCGCGCGGGCGCTGGCACGCCGCGCGCTGCCGGTGACGCGCCGCGCGGCGGCGCCGGGCGAAGTCGATCCGGACCTGGATCCCGCGGCCCCCTTCGTCGAGAGTCCCTTCGCCTTCGCGCGCCGCCCGAGCAGCGCGCTCGCGCTCGGCCCGCTCGCGCTCGGCGCCACGGAGCCGGTGCGCGCAGAGCTCGCGCTCGGCGCGCCGCCCGCCGAGCCCGAGGGCGCCGCCTGGCTGCTCGCGGACGCCTTCGCCGCACGCCGTGAGATCACCTGCGAGGGCCTGCGCCTCGACGTCGCCGGCGACGCCGCGCTCGACCGCGTACGCGCCTTCGCCGCCGCGCTGGCGCGCCACGGCCTCGGCGCCCCGCTCGCGCTGCGCCTGCCCCTCGAGCTGGCGGCGGAGGCGAAGGACACCGGTGCGTGCTGGGTCCTGCCCGTGGACGGCTCCGGGGACGGGCTCGCCGCGGCGGCACGCGCCGCGCAGGCGGCCGGCGTCGCCGTCGAGTGGTCGCTCGCCGGCGCCCCCGCCGCGCTGCTCGCGGGCCTCGACCGGGCGCTCGCGGCCTCACGCGCTGCCGGGCTCGAGCGCATCGCGTTCTCGGTCGACGTGCCCCGCCCGGTCGCGGCCGTCCGGCTCGTCGCCGCGGGGCTGCGGGCGCGCGGTGACGGCGCCCCGCTGGTGCTCGTCCACCGCGACGATCCGGGCCGCTCCGACGCGGAGGCGCTGCTCGATGCCGCGCTCGACCTCGGCGCGCTGCTCTGCGACGGCCTCGGCGACGCCATCGCCCTGCCCCTGCGCGCCGGCTTCGAGCGCGCGGGCGACGCGCTCGAGACGGCCTACCGGATCCTCCAGGGGGCGCGCCTGCGCACGACCTGGACCGAGTTCATCTCCTGCCCCTCGTGCGGCCGCACCCTCTTCGACCTCGAGACGACGACCGCCCGCATCCAGGAGCGCACGCAACACCTGAAGGGCGTCAAGATCGCCGTGATGGGCTGCATCGTGAACGGGCCTGGCGAGATGGCGGACGCGGACTTCGGCTACGTCGGCTCGGGGCCCGGGCTCGTGAACCTCTACGTCGGCCACGCCTGCATCGAGCGGCACGTCCCCGAGGCGGAGGCGCCCGATCGGCTCGTCGAGCTGATCCGGAGCCACGGGCGCTGGGTGGACCCCGGCTAGCGCTCCTCGGCGGGAGCGGCCGGAGGCGGCCCGAACGAGCCCTCGAGCGCCTCGAAGGCGGCGAGGCTGCGGGTGCCGGCGATCAGGGGGTCGTTGCGGCCCGTCACGGTGATGATCCCGAAGAGGATCAGCGCGACGAAGAGGGCACCCTCGCAGGCCCCGAGCACGGCACCGCCGACGCGATCGACGAGGCCCAGGCCCGAGGCGCGGATCAGCCGGCGGATCACGAAGCCGACCGCCGCCACCAGCAGGATCGCGGCGACCGCCACGCCGGCCCCGGCGATCGCGGTCGCGAGCAGGGGGTCGAGCTGGTAGCTGGCCGCGAGGTCGCCGGCGATCGGCTCGGCGAAGCGGCGCACGGCGAAGACGGCGCAGGCCAGCGCGGCCAGCGAGAAGGCCTCGCGGACCAGGCCGATCCAGAGCCCGCGCACGATCGCAGCCACCAGGATCGCGGCGGCGGCCAGATCGACGATGCCCGGCGGCAATTGTGCGCCCACGCCCGGCATTCCCCCCCCTCGAAACGCGCGGCAAGTGTAACAATCGCCGGCATGCCCGGAACCGACGCGATCGTGGTGGGCGCCGGCCACAACGGCCTCGTGACCGCCGCCTACCTGGCGCGCGCCGGGCTGCGCACGCTCGTGCTCGAGCGGCGCGATCGCGTCGGTGGGGCCTGCGTCACCGAGGAGCTCTGGCCCGGCTACCGGGTCTCGCGCGCGGCCTACGTCGCCGGCCTGCTGCGCCCGGCGGTCGTCGCGGAGCTCGGGCTCCCGGGCCGCGGCCTCCACCTGCTCCGCCGCGACCCCTCCTCCTTCACGCCGCTGCCCGACGGCCGCGGCCTGCTCCTCGGCTCCGATCCGGCCCTGTGCCGGCGCGAGATCGCGCGCTTCTCGGCCCGCGACGCCGAGGCCTACCCGCGCTACGAAGCCCTGCTCGATCGCGCGGCCCGCGCCTTCGAGCCGCTGCTCGACGCGCCGCCGCCGGACCCGGCGCGCCTGCGCGCCGCGGACCTTCCGCTGCTCGCGCGGCTCGCGCGCGGCGCCTTCGGCCTGCGCCGCGACGCCGCGCGCGTGGCGCGGCTCCTGCTCGCACCGGCGCGCGACACGCTCACCGCCTGGTTCGAGAGCGAGCCCCTGCGCGCCACGCTCGCCACCGACGCGCTGATCGGCGCCTGGGCGGCACCCTCGACGCCGGGCACCGGCTACGTGCTCTTCCACCACGTGATGGGGGAGACGGGCGGAGCGCGCGGCGTATGGGCCTACGTGCAGGGCGGGATGGGCGCGCTCTCGGAGGCGATCGCCGGCGCCGCGCGTGCGGCCGGCGCCGAGATCCTCACCGGGGCGCCCGTGGCGTCGATCGACGTCCACGACGGGCGCGTGCGGGGCGTGACGCTCGCCGACGGGCGTTCCTTCGAAGCGCCGCTCGTCGTGTCGGGCGCCGACCCGGCCCACACCCTGCTCGGCCTGGTCGGCGCGAAGGCCCTGCCCGCCGAGATCACGCGCGAGCTCGCGACGCTCGACTTCCGCAGCCCGGTCGTGAAGATCAACCTGGCGCTCGATCGGCTGCCGGTCTTCCGGGGCGGCCCCCCGGCCGCGCAGGGCCCGGGCCCCGAGCACGCGGGCACGATCCACGTGGGCACCCACGACCTCGACGCGCTCGAACGCTCCTTCGCACAGGCCGCCGGGGGCCGCCTGGCGGAGCGGCCGATGATCGAGCTCACGCTCCCCTCCGCCCTCGACCCCTCGCTCGCGCCGGCCGGGCGCCACGTCGCCTCGCTCTTCGTCCAGCACGTGCCGCCCGCGCTCGCGCGCGAACGCTGGGCCCGCGAGCGCGACGGCTTCGCCGACCGCGTGCTCGCGCTCGTCGACGAGGTGGCGCCGGGCTTCTCGGCGAGCGTCCTGCATCGGGACGTGCTCGGTCCGCCCGAGCTCGAGGAGGTCTTCGGCCTCACCGGCGGCAACCTCTTCCACGGCGCGATGACGCTCGACCGGCTGCTCTTCCTGCGCCCGCTCCCGGGCTGGGCGCGCTATCGAACGCCGATCGCGGGACTCTGGCTGTGCGGCGCGGGAACCCACCCGGGCGGCGGCGTCATGGGCGCCTGCGGCCGCAACGCGGCCCGCGAGATCCTGCGCTCACGCCGCACCCGAGGCGGGGGTCTTCCTCAGTTCGCGGCCGGAACGAGATCCGCGGCGGCTTCCGCGACGTCGGTGCCCTCGTAGTTGTCGAGGATCACCTGGAAGATCTTCCGCGCCTCCTCGGTGCGGTTCATCTTCTGGTAGCAGACACCGAGCTTGTAGAGGGCCTCCGCGTCGAGGCCGAGCCCGGGGTACTGGTCGAGGAGCTGGCGGTAGCGCTCGGCCGCCGAGCCGTACTCGTCGTTGTCGTAGTAGTAGTCGGCGACCCGCATGGTGTGCTCGCCGAGGCGGGTGCGCAGCTCCTTCCAGAGCGTCTCGCCCTCCTGCGCGTACTGCGAGCTCGGGAAGCGGGCGAGCAGCCGGTCGAGGTGCGTGAGCGCCTCCTGGGTCGCGGTCTGGTCGCGCGAGGCGTCGCGGCTCTGCTTGTAGTAGGACATCACGGTCTGGTACATCGCGTACGGCACCCGGTCGTGCTCGGGGTGCAGCTCCACGAAGTCGCGGTAGTAGGAGATGGCCTCCTCGTACTTCCCCTGCTTGAAGTAGGCGTCGCCGATCGCGAGGTGGGCGAGCACCGCCTGCTCGCTGTAGGGGTAGTTGTCGATGATGTCCTGGAAGGTCTCGATGGAGTCGGTGTAGTCGCCGGAGAGGAACCAGAAGCCGCCGCCTCCCTCGGCCATCTCCTCCTGGCCCCGCTCGTAGAGCACCTCGGCGGAGGGCAGGTCCTCGAAGGTGGGGGGCGGAGGGGAGCTCGCGCAGGCCAGCGCGAATCCGGCTCCGGCCAGGGCGCCGGCCACCTGCCCGGCCGCTCGACCGCTCCTCGTGACCCATCGGACGACGCTCGCAGAGCGCTGGCACCCCATCGCGAACCCCTTCATCACAGGTCGCCGCGGACCCTACCAGACGCCCTCCTGCTGTCAATTTGCTAGGTTGCGCGCCCGCTTGAACCGAGGAGGGCCCCCATTGATCGACCCCGCCCTGCGCAAGCTGCGCCTGGATCGCCGCATGCTCGATCGCCGCGGCTGGATCGGGCAGAAGGACCTGGAGCGCGCGCTGGCCGAGCTGCCGGACGTCTCGGCGAAGGTCGCGCCGACCGAGGACGCCCCCGAGCCCGGCGAGAGCCCGGCTCCCGACGCCAAGGGCGAGCCGCGTTGAGCGCCGCCCGCTGAGGAGCCGGCCGTGATCAAGGCGAAGTTCGGGGATCGGATCGACGGCTGGATCGCTGCGGCCTTCCCGTTCCTGGTCCGGCACCCGGTGAACCCGAACGTGCTGACGGTGGCCGGCACCCTGATCTCGCTGGGCTCTGCGACCGCGTTCGCATTCGGCCGCTTCGGGCTCGGCGCCTGGCTGATCCTGGCCGGCGGGCTGTTCGACCTGGTCGATGGGGTGGTGGCGCGCCGGCACGGCACGGCGACCCCGTTCGGCGCCTTCCTCGACTCGACCCTCGACCGCCTCGCCGACATGGCGATCCTGCTCGGCGTGATGCTGCACTTCGCCGCGCACGGCGACGCCGGCACCGTCCTGCTCGCGGGCATCGCCCTGATCGCCGCCGTGCTCACCTCCTACGCGAAGGCCCGCGCCGAGCAGTGGGTGCGCTCGTTCCATGGCGGGCTCCTCGAGCGTGGCGAGCGGCTCTTCGTGCTGGGCGTCGGGGCGGTGTCGGGCTTCCTGGTCGAGGCGCTCTGGATCCTCGCCGTGCTCGGCGTCGCCACGGTCGCCTACCGCTTCTCGCTCGCCTACCGCGAGCTCGCCCGCCTCGAGCCGGGCTCGCCGACGGGGGGGACGGCCGGATGAGCGAGCCTTCGGACAAGGGCTTCGTGGTGGTCGACAAGCGCGCGAGCGCGGGCGCCAGCGACGAGGAGCCCGCCCGCCCGGCCGGGCCGACGGCGGAGCCCGAGCCCGCCCAGGCGCCGGCGCCTGGGCCGCAGGTGGACTTCGCCACGCTGGTCCATTCGTTCTTCGTGACCGCGCTCTACCACCTGGGCCTCGCCGCCGATCCCGAGGCCGGCGCGCCCCCGGCGCCGAACCT
Organism: Deltaproteobacteria bacterium; assembly: GCA_035063765.1. Taxonomy (NCBI): domain Bacteria; kingdom Pseudomonadati; phylum Myxococcota; class Myxococcia; species Deltaproteobacteria bacterium. Next base: position 212,520 of record JAPSFT010000005.1, on the reverse strand, counting down.
GCCGGCGGCGCGCCAGGACATCGAGATCCTCGAGCTGCTCCAGGCGAAGACGCGCGGCAACCTCGACGCCGAGGAGGGCCGGATGCTCGAGGCCGTGCTCTACGAGCTGCGCATGCGCTTCGTGGAGGCGAGCCGGGCGCCCCGGGGTTGAGCCCGATCCGCGTCGAGGCGCCCGCGAAGCTGAACCTCGGCCTGCGCGTCACCGGGGTGCGGGCGGACGGCTACCACCAGCTCGAGAGCGTCTTCGTCCCGCTCGACCTGTGCGACTCGCTCGTGATCGACGTGGAGGCGGCCGGGGCGACGCGCGTCGAGCTGCGCGTCGAGGGCGGGCCCGCGGAGCTCGCGGCCGGCGCGCGCAACCTCGCGAGCCGCGCAGCGGAGGGCTTCCTCGCCGCCGCGGGCCTCACGGCCGAGGTGCGGATCGCGCTCGCGAAGCGCATCCCGGTCGGGGCCGGGATGGGGGGTGGGTCCAGCGACGCCGGATCCGTCCTGCGCGCCCTCGCCGGCCGCTTCCCGGGAGCTCTCGACGCGGCCCGGCTCGGGGCTCTCGCCGTCTCGCTCGGGGCGGACGTCCCGTACTTCCTGGACCCCCGCCCGGCGCTCGTCCGCGGCATCGGCGACGAGATCGAGCCGCTCGCGGGCGTCCCGCCGCTTGCCGTGGTCGTGGCGACCCCGTCGCCGGGGCTCGCCACGGCTGCCGTCTTCGGGGCCTGGGACCGGGCGCATCCGCGCGGCGCGACGCAGGATTCGGGCGCGTTGACGCCCCCGGAGCCGAACCGTAGGATGCCGCCGCTTCCGGTCCGGCTGGCGGGGCTCGACCCGTCGGCGGCCCGGGGGCAGACGCTCCTGGCCAGCTTGCTCGGAAACGATCTGGAGCCGGTGGCGGCGGGCCTGGCCCCCGCGATCGTGCGGCTGCGGATGGAAATCGGGCGGGCAGGGGCCCGGGCCGTCGGGATGTCGGGCAGCGGGCCGACCGTGTTCGGCGTCTTCGACGACCTCGACGCAGCGCGGGCGGCGGCCGCCGGCATCCCCTGGCAGCCGACCGATCGCGTCCACGTCGGCCGGACCGCGGGCTCGCCCTGACCGACTTCCGTAGCCTTCCGGCGACTTGGGGCGTCGTCTAACGGTAGGACAGCGGCCTTTGGAGCCGTGTGTGGAGGTTCGAGTCCTCCCGCCCCAGCCAGGGCCCTCCACCATCGAGGCGCGCGATGCTGCGGATGAAGCTCTTCGCGGGAAACAGCAACCCGGCCCTCGCCGGGTCGGTGGCGGGCTACCTCGGCCTGCCGCTCGGGCGCGCGCGCGTCGAGCGCTTCAGCGACGGCGAGATCCAGGTGGAGATCCAGGAGAACGTGCGCGGGCTCGACTGCTTCGTGCTGCAGTCGACCGCGGCGCCCGCCAACCGCCACCTGATGGAGCTCCTGATCATGGTGGACGCGCTGCGCCGCTCCTCGGCCCGGCGCGTGACGGCCGTGATCCCCTACTACGGCTATGCGCGCCAGGACCGCAAGGTCGCGCCGCGCGTGCCGATCACCGCCAAGCTCGTGGCGGACCTGATCGCCGTGGCCGGCACCGACCGGGTGCTGTGCATCGACCTGCACGCCGGCCAGATCCAGGGCTTCTTCAACATCCCGGTCGACAACCTCTACGCGACGCCGGTCCTCCTGCCGGCGATCCGCGAGGCCTTCGGCTCGAAGGTCACGATCATCTCGCCCGACGCCGGGGGCGTCGAGCGCGCGCGCGCCTACGCCAAGCGGCTCGACGCGCCGCTCGCCATCATCGACAAGCGACGCGAGCAGGCCAACGTCGCCCAGATCATGCACATCATCGGCGACGTCGAGGGCCAGAACTGCCTGATCGTCGACGACATGGTCGACACCGCGGGCACCCTCAGCGAGGCCGCCCGCGCCCTGCGCGAGCACGGCGCGCTCGCGGTCGGAGCCGCGATCACGCACCCGGTGCTCTCGGGCCCCGCGATCGAGCGGATCGAGAAGAGCGAGCTCGAGACCCTGATCGTGACCGACACCATCCCGCTGCGGGAGAGCGCCCGCGCCTGTGAGCGCATCCGCGTGGTTTCGATCGCCAACCTGCTCGGCGAGGCGATCCGCCGCATCACCAACGAAGAGAGCGTGAGCTCCCTGTTCGTGTAGGAGAGAGACCGTGTCCGAGACCGCACTCGTCGTCGAGGCCCGCGAGGGCACCGGAAAGGGCGTCGCCCGCAAGCTGCGCGCCGCCGGCCGGATCCCGGCCGTGCTCTACGGCCGCGGCCGGCCTTCGCTCGCGCTCGCGCTCGATCCGCGCGCGCTCGACCGGATCCTGCGCGCCGGCGGCGCCAACACGCTGCTCGACCTGACCGTCGAGGGCCATCCCGAGGTCAAGGACACGGTGGCGCTCGTGAAGGAGCTCCAGCGCCACCCGCTGCGCGGCACGATCGTGCACGCGGACCTCTACGCGGTGGACCTCGACCGGACCGTGACGGTCGACGTGCCCGTGCACCTGGTCGGCAAGCCGCGCGGGCTCGACTTCGGCGGCATCCTCGAGCACACGCTGCGCGAGGTGGCGCTCGAGTGCCTGCCGCGCGCGATCCCCGAGGCGATCGAGGTCGAGGTGTCGCACCTCGAGGTCGGCGACGTGATCCACGTGCGCGAGCTGGTGCTGCCCGAGGGCGTCGCGCTGGTCACCGACGGCGACCTCGGCGTGGTGCACGTGGCGCTGCCGCAGGCCGAGCCGACGCCCGAGGAGGCGGCCGCGGCGGCGGCGCCGGCCGAGGGCGCCGCGGCGCCGGCCGAGGGCGCGGCGGCACCGGCCCCCGAGAAGAAGGCCGAGTAGCGGCGGCGGCGGCGTGAAGCTCGTGGTCGGGCTCGGCAACCCCGGGCCCGAGTACGCCGAGACCCGGCACAACGCGGGCTTCCGCGTCGTCGAAAGGCTGGCGGAGCGGCACCGGATCGCGCTGCGGCGCGAGCGGCGCTTCGCCGGCCTCTTCGGAGAGGGCAACGCCCGCGGGGTCGCGGTCGGGCTGCTCGAGCCCCAGACCTGGATGAACCGCTCGGGCCAGGCGGTGGTGGCGGCGGTCGACGCGCTGCCGCTCGGCGACCTCGCGAGCAGTCTCGTCGTCGTCTACGACGATCTCGATCTGCCCTTCGGCCGCCTGCGCGTGCGGCCCGGCGGCGGTGCGGGCGGGCACAACGGCCTCGCCGACATCCAGGAGCGGCTCGGCCGCAGCGACTTCCCGCGCGTGCGCTTCGGGATCGGCCGGCCGCCGGCCGGCGCCGACCCGGTCGACTACGTGCTCGCGCCCTTCGACGCCGAGCAGCGCGCGGCGCTCGACGCGCACGTCGGGCGCGCCGCGGACGCCGTGGAGGCGATCCTCGTCGAGGGCGTCGCACGCGCGATGAACCGCCACAACGCCAGCCGCGCCGAGGAGGCCGGCGCGTGAGCGAGCGCCCCGCGCCGCGCCTGCTCGAGCGCGCCGGCGCGCCGCTCCAGCGCTTCCTCGAGCTCGAGGCGGCGAGCACGATCCTGCTGCTCGCCGCCACCGGGGTCGCGCTCGTCTGGGCCAACTCGCCGTGGGCGCCGCTCTACGAGGCCCTGCTGCACGTGCCGCTCGCGCTGCGGATCGGCCCCTGGGAGCTCGCGCTCGGCTTCGAGCACTTCGTGAACGACGCCCTGATGGCGGTCTTCTTCTTCGTCGTCGGGCTCGAGATCAAGCGCGAGCTGGCGGTCGGGGAGCTCTCGTCGGCGAGCCGCGCGCTCCTGCCGGTGGTGGCCGCCGCCGGTGGCATGGTGGTGCCGGCGGGCCTCTACGCCGCCTTCCACTGGGACGGCCCGGCGCTGCGCGGCTGGGGCATCCCGATGGCCACCGACATCGCCTTCGCGGTGGCCGCGCTCTCGGTCTTCGGCGCGCGCGTGGCGCCCGGGCTGAAGGTCTTCCTGCTCGCGCTGGCGATCGCCGACGACATCGGCGCGGTGGCGGTGATCGCGCTCTTCTACACCGAGTCGTTGTCGATGGCGTGGCTCGGCGCCGCGGCCGCGGGGCTCGCGCTCGTGGCCGGGCTCGGCCGCGCCGGGGTGCGCGCCTACGGCGTCTACCTCGCCGCCGGGATCGGCGTCTGGCTCGCGGTCCACGCCTCGGGCGTGCACGCCACGATCGCGGCGGTGGCGCTGGGCTTCCTGACCCCGGCGCGGCCGCTCGATCCGCCGGCCGAGCGCCGGGGCTTCGTGCGCCGCGCCGTCGCGCTCCTCGAGCGCGGCGGCGACCTCCTCGAGGGCGAGGGCGACCCCGACGGGCACCGGCGCCACGACCTGGCCCGCCAGGTGAGCCGGGCGGCGCGCGCGTCGCTCTCGCCCCTCGACGAGCTCGTGCAGCGCCTCCACCCCGTGGTGGCGTTCGTGATCATGCCCGTCTTCGCGCTCGCGAACGCGGGCGTGCCGATCGAGCTCGCGAAGCTCGCCGAGCCGCTGCCGCTGCGGGTGGCGATCGGGGTCGCGCTCGGGCTCGTCGCCGGCAAGCCCGCGGGCATCACGCTGTTCGCCTGGCTGGCGGTGCGGCTTGGGGTGGCCGAGCTGCCGCGGGGAGTCGGCTGGCTGCAGGTCGTGGCGACCGGCTGCCTCGCCGGCATCGGCTTCACGGTCGCCCTCTTCGTCGCGGCGCTCGCCTTCGAGGCGCCGGAGCTGAAGGCCGGCGCCAAGGTGGGGATCCTCGTGGGCTCGGCGGCCGCGACCGCCCTCGGCGTCGCGTTGCTGGCCCGGGCCCTTCCGAGGCAGGTCAATTGCGGTCGATGAAGAAAAAATGGGCAATGAAACTCTTGCATTGGCCTGATTGACTGGATCATTGTCCCGCTACTACCCTGCCGCCCGTGGTGCAGATCCCGCTCGAACGCGACGACAGCGGCAGCGGCCGGGCAGGGCCGGTCTACCAGCAGATCGCGGCCTGGTTCCGGGCCGAGATCGAAGCCGGCCGGCTCGGTCCGGGTGACCGGCTGCCGACGATCCGCGCCCTGGCGCGCACCCTCGGCGTGAACCGCGACACGGTGGCGCTCGCCTACGACGCGCTCGCGCGGGACGGCCGGCTCGAGTCCACGGTCGGGCGCGGCAGCTTCGTGCGCCGGCCCGAGCACGCGCCGGCGGCGGTTCCCTTCGAGCCGGTGCTCTCGCCGCTCGTCGATCGCCTGCTCGACTTCGAGCGTGCCCGGGTGCGCTACGCAGCGCCGGCCGGGGCGGTGCCGCTCCACTCCCTGGTGCCCGACCCCGCCCTCTATCCCGCCGACGAGTTCCGCAAGACCCTCGCCCGCGTGCTGACCCGCGAGGGCGGCGAGCTGCTCCGCTACGGCCCGCCGCAGGGGCACCCCGGCCTGCGGGCGGTGCTGGCCGCGCGGCTGCGCGAGACGGGCCTGCAGATCTCGGCCGACGAGGTCGTCGTCACCCAGGGTGCCAGCGAAGGCATCGCGCTCGCGCTGCGCCTGTTCGCGGCACCCGGCGACGTGGTGGCGGTCGAGGAGCCTACCTACCACAACGTGCTCTCGGTGCTCGCCGCGCAGGGCCTGCGCGCCGTCCCGGTGCCGGTGCGCGACGGAGCGCCGGACCTCGCCGTCCTCGAGCGCGTGCTCGAGCGGCCCGAGGTGAAGCTCTTCTACACGATGCCGACCTTCCACAACCCGCTCGGCACGAGCACCGGCCTCGCCCACCGCCGGGCCCTGCTCGCGACGGCCGGGCGCGCCGGCAAGCCCGTCGTCGAGGACGCCTTCGAGATGGACCTGCGCTACGCCGGCAAGCCCGTGCCGTCGCTGGCCGCCCTCGACGAGCGCGGGCTCGTCGTGCAGCTCGCCTCGTTCTCGAAGTCGCTCTTCCCGGGCGCGCGCGTCGGCTCGATCGCGGCGCGCGGGCGGATCGTCGAGGCGCTGCTCGCGCTCGAGCAGGCGAGCCACCTCGGGGGCGCCGGGGTGCTGCAGGCCGCGCTCGCGGAGTTCGTCGCGAACGGCGGCTACGAGCGCCACCTGGCGCGCGTGCGCCGCACCCTGCGCGGACGGCGCGACGCGCTGCTCGAGGCGCTCGCGCGGGAGATGCCGGACGGCGTGCGCTGGACCGAGCCCGAGGGCGGCCTCCAGCTCTGGGTCGAGCTGCCCGGCTTCGTCGACAGCGCGGAGCTGCTGCCCGACGCCGTGCGCGCCGGCGTGCTCTTCGCGCCCGGCTTCCAGTTCCGCAGCGACCCGCGCCCCTCGAGCGGGCTGCGGCTCTCGATCGCGCTGGCCGGCGAGGAGGAGATCCGGCGCGGGGTGGCCGCCCTCGGCCGGGTCGTGCGCGAGCGGCTGCGGGCGGGCGCGACGCATCTCGTCGGCGACGACGCGAGGGTGTAGGAAGGACGGAGACGGCGGCGGCTGCCCGAGCGGCAGCGGCCAGGCCAGGAGGAACGATGAGCAACCAGGGCAACGGCTCGAACGGGCGCAGCGGCGCGGAGGCCTTCGCGCTGAAGGTCGGCCTCGCCGAGATGCTGAAGGGCGGCGTGATCATGGACGTGACCACCCCCGAGCAGGCGCGCATCGCCGAGGACGCCGGCGCGGCGGCCGTGATGGCGCTCGAGCGGGTGCCGGCCGACATCCGCAAGGAGGGCGGGGTGGCGCGCATGGCGTCGATCGAGGTGATCGAGGCGATCCAGCGCACGGTCTCGATCCCGGTGATGGCGAAGGTGCGGATCGGGCACCTCGCCGAGGCGCGCGTGCTCGAGTCGCTCGGCGTCGACTTCGTCGACGAGAGCGAGGTGCTGACCCCGGCCGACGAGGAGCACCACGTCTGGAAGCACGACTTCAAGTCGCCCTTCGTGTGCGGCGCCCGCAACCTCGGCGAGGCGCTGCGCCGGATCGCCGAGGGGGCGGCCATGATCCGCACCAAGGGCGAGGCGGGCAGCGGCAACATCGTGGAGGCGGTGCGCCACCTGCGCACCGTGAACGGCGAGATCCGCAGGCTCACCACGACCGCGCCCGAGGAGCTCCCGACCCGCGCCAAGGAGCTGCAGGCGCCGCTCGACCTGGTGCGCTTCGTGGCCGAGAACGGGCGGCTCCCGGTGCCCAACTTCGCGGCCGGCGGGATCGCGACGCCGCCCGACGCGGTGCTCTGCCGGCAGCTCGGCGCCGAGGCGGTCTTCGTGGGCTCGGGGATCTTCAAGAGCGCCGACCCCGCCGCGCGCGCCCGGGCGGTGGTGCGCGCCTGCACCCACTGGGAGGACCCGAAGCAGGTGCTCGAGGCCTGCCGCGGGCTCGGCAAGGCGATGGAGGGCATCGAGATGTCGACCCTCGGCGACGAGCAGCGGCTCGCCAACCGCGGCTGGTGAGCAAGGGCGCGGCGCCGTGAAGCCGGTGATCGGGGTCCTCGCGATCCAGGGCGACTTCGCGGCCCACGCGCAGGCGCTCGCGCGCGCCGGCGCCGAGGCGCGCCTCGTGCGCGAGCCGAAGGAGCTCGACGGCCTCGACGCACTCGTGCTCCCGGGCGGCGAGAGCACGACGATCGCGAAGGGCATGGAGCGGCTCGGGCTCTTCGATCCGCTGCGCGCCTTCGCCGACTCGGGGCACCCCGTGCTCGGCACCTGCGCCGGCGCGATCCTGCTGGCGCGCGCGGTCGAGCACCACCCGGTGCCGAGCCTCGGCCTCGTCGACGTCGTCGCGGTGCGCAACGCCTACGGCACCCAGGTGGACTCGTTCATCGCCCCCGCCGACGCCGGCGCCGCCGCCGGCCTCGCGGGCCTGCGCTGCGTCTTCATCCGCGCGCCGCGCCTGCGCGAGCCGGGGCCCGGCGTCGAGGTGCTGGTGCGCGTCGATGGCGAGCCGGTGCTGGTGCGCCAGGGCGACCGCTTCGCGGCGACCTTCCACCCCGAGCTCGGCGACGACCCGCGCGTACACGCGCTGCTCGTCGGCGCCGCGCGCCGGCGCCGGGGCGCCTGACACCTCCGCGCCGCTTCCTAGCGGAGGCGCTTCGCTCGCCGGCGGCTCGCCGGGCGCCGGCGGGCGCTCGGGCCGGCCGGCGCATCGTCGAGCCGCCACGCGAGCTGGAACTCGACCTCTTCCTCGCCGTCGCCGCGCTCGTGCTCGAGCGTGATCGAGGCCGTCGAGGGGATGGAGACCCGCTCGCCCGCGATCCGGATCTGGAAGCGCCGCCCCTCCTCGAGCGCATCGGCGAGCCGGCGCAGCTTCGCGACGAACTGCGCGCGGGGATAGTCCTTCTCGACGTCGCGCGCGGCCTTCTTCTTCCGCTGGGCCAAGGGGTCTCCTTCGGGCTTCGCGCGCCGCGAGGCGCGGGTGCGGTCAGCGCTGGCCTGCCTTCGCCTGGGTGGCGCGCCCCGCGGCGACCTCGGCCACGAGCGCCGCGAAACGGCTGCGGATGCCGGTCTCGTCGGTGGAGGGCAGGGGAATCTTCTCGCGGTTCACGGTCTTCTCGCTGCCCACGAGCCGCCCGTCGCTGGCGAAGGCGAGGACGGTGATCACCTCGTCACGGGCCGGGAGCTCGCCCTTCCCGACCTCGCGCGGGCGCACCCGCACGGACTCGAAGTACACGAGCTTGCCGTCGCTTGCGTAGTAGCGGTTGCGGGCCGTGCCGCCGTCGTCGCCGTAGCGGACGCGTTCGTCCACGAGCTGGAGGTCGCCGTTCTCGAGGAAGGCCGCCACGCGCGCCTCGCTGCCGTGCGAGCGCAGGGTGCCGTCCATACGGTCGAGGGCGGGGCGCTTGCGGTCGACGATCGTCGAGTACCCGCGGGCGTCGTCGAGGTCCTCGATCACCACGATCGTGCGGCTGGTCCCGCTGGGGCTCCGCGCGACGCTGCGGCCGCGCGCCCCCTGGGCCGCGGCGTCGAGCGCGGGCAGCACCGGCGCGAGCGCCACGAGGGCGCCCAGCGCGGCGCGCCGCCACCGCAGCCGCGCGCTCCCCGCTACGTTGCCCTCCCGATGCCGCCCCACGACGCCGCGAACGGTAGCGTCCCGCCCCCGCGGCGCGACCGGCCCGCCGCCCGGCGCGCGCTCGCGATCCTGGCGGCGCTCGCGCTCACCACGGGCTGTGCGGCCGCGACCGCGCCCCCGGCGCCGAGCGCTGCCGACGAAGCCGCCGCGCGGGCCGCGGCACAGGCCGCCGCTCGCGAGGCATCGGGCTTCGTCGGCGTGTTCGCAGCACGGCCCGGTGCGGCCGCGAAGGCGGACACCGGGGCGGGCTCGCGCCCAGGCGCCGCGGCCGATCCGCAGGCCGACTCCGCCCCGGACCCGGGCGGCCCTGCCGCTCCGACCACGCTCGAGCTGCGCGCCGACGGGACGGCGCAGCTCGAGATCGTGCGCCTCGGCCGTGGCGTCGAGCGCCGGCCCGGCCGCTGGGGCGCGTCCGGCACGGAGCTGCGGGTCGAGTGGGACACGCCCGACGCGAGCGGCGCCCTGCCCGGCCCGACGACCTGGCTGCGCGCGGGCAACCAGCTCGTGCCCTCGCACTTCGATCCCGGGAGCTGGGGGGCAGCGGGGCTCACCCTCACCCGCTGGGAGGCCTCGCGCCCGGCGCGGCCGGGCTGCCACTGGCAGCCCTTCGCCGATGCGACCCTCGGCGTGCGCCTGCTCGTCGAGAGCTGCGGCGCCGGCGGCCCGCACTTCGCCGCGCGCGGCGCCGAGATCGTGGACGTCCGGAACGCCTCGGCCGCGGCGCGCGGCACCCCGATCCTCCAGGTCTTCGCGAAGAAGCCCCGCGAGACGGTCGGCGACGCGATCCGCAAGCGCTTCTTCCCGCAGCTCGTGCCCCGCATCCGCAAGGGCTGCGTGGTGCGGCGCGGGGGCGGCGTCGATCTCGGCGACCCGGCCAAGCAGACCTGGACGATCGCGCCCACCGAGAAGTACCGGGACGAGACCGCCAAGTGGCGGGCCGCGGAGCCCACCGCGATGATCTGTGGCCCCTACGGCCTGCGCGACGGGGTGGGCTACTTCGAGTCCCATCCGAAGGCCTCCCCCCAGCGCTACCTCTTCGTGTGGCTCGGGCGGGAAGAGCCCCGCTTCGACGAGCGCTCGATCGAGCTCCTGGACTGAGCTCCTGGCCCGCGCTTCCAGGCGAACGCCGTTTGGTCGAAGAGGCGGATGCGGCCGGCGCCGGCTAGCCTTCTCCGCCCGCGAGGACCGTCCCATGATCTTCCAGACCGACGACCTGCGCATCGCCGGCCTCCGGCCGCTGATCCCGCCCGCGATCCTGATGGAGGAGCTCCCGATCGGGGAGAAGAGCTCCGAGACGGTGGCGCGCGGCCGCGAGCAGATCGCGGCGGTCCTGCACGGCGAGGACGATCGCCTGATGGTCGTCGTGGGCCCCTGCTCGGTGCACGACCCGGAGGCGGCGCTCGACTACGCCCGCCGGCTGCGGGGCGCCGCGGACCGCCACTCCCGGGACCTGCTGGTCGTGATGCGCGTGTACTTCGAGAAGCCGCGCACGATCGTGGGCTGGAAGGGCCTGATCAACGACCCGCACCTCGACGAGAGCTTCGCCATCAACGAGGGCCTGCGGAAGGCGCGCCGGCTGCTGCTCGAGATCTCCGAGCTGGGCCTGCCGGCCGGCTCCGAGTTCCTGGACCCGATCTCACCCCAGTTCATCGCGGACCTGGTCTCGTGGGGCGCGATCGGCGCCCGCACCTCGGAGAGCCAGGTACACCGCGAGCTGGCCTCGGGCCTGTCGATGCCGGTCGGCTTCAAGAACGCCACCAACGGCAACGTCCAGATCGCGATCGAGGCGATCCTCTCGGCGCAGCACCCGCACAACTTCCTGTCCGTGACGAAGCAGGGCGTGGCCGCGATCGTGAGCACCCGCGGGAACCGCGACTGCCACCTCATCCTGCGGGGCGGCAGCGACGGCCCGAACCACGACACCGAGAGCCTGGCCCGGATCGGTGCGGCCCTCGGCAAGGCGGGCCTCCCGGATCGGCTCGTGATCGACTGCTCGCACGCGAACAGCGCGAAGGACCCGCAGCGCCAGGCCGGCGTCTGCCGCTCGGTCGCCCGCCAGGTGGCCGAGGGCAACCGTGCGGTCATCGGCCTCATGCTCGAGAGCTTCCTCGAGGAGGGTCGCCAGGACGCCAAGCCGGGGCAGCCGCTCACCTACGGCAAGAGCATCACCGACGCCTGCATGAGCTGGGAGCGCACCGAGCCGCTCCTCGCGGAGCTGGCGGAGGCGGCCCGGACCCGCCGGCGCCCCGAGGGTCAGGATTAGCCCGAGGCCCCGGGCGCCTCGCTAGCCCTCGCCGGGTCTGCTATCCGTCCGCGCCTTCGATCACCCACCTCGGCTCCCGCAGCGGCATCGCGGCCCCCGCCCCGATGCCAGGCGGACGGGAGCCCGAAGCGCCGGCACCGGGATCGCTCCGATCGGACCGGATCGGGCCGGCGCTCCGTCCGCGAGGAGGCTCCGTGCGGGAATTCGATACGACCTTCATCGTCCAGCCCGAGATCTCCGAGGAGGCTCGCGAGACCCTGATCGGGCGCCTCAAGGGGGTCCTCGAGCGCTCCGGCGCGGTCCCGCTCGAGGTGGACGACATGGGCAAGCGCAAGCTCGCCTACGAGATCGCGCGCTTCCAGAAGGGCCACTACCTCTCGCTCTTCTACGCCGACAGCGGCAAGGCGGTCGCCGAGCTCGAGCGCGCGCTGCGCATCGACGAGTCGATCCTGCGCTTCCTGACGGTGCGCCGCGCCGACGACGTCGGCGACCTCGACGCGCGCAGGGCGAAGGCGGTCGAGCTCGAGAAGGTGCGCCACGAGAAGGCCGCCGAGCGCGCCGCCCGCGAGGCCGAGGAGCGTGCCGCGCGCGAGGCCGCGCGCCTGGCCGGCGAGCCGGTCGACGAAGGCGGTGGCGAGGAGGAGGAGGAGTACGGCGTGCGCGAGCCGCGCAGCCGCGACGAGGACGACGACGACGAGGGCGACGACCGCGCGCCCGCGGGGGAGTAGCAGCCGATGCGCTCCGTGCAGGTGATCCTGAGCGAGGACGTCCCGAACCTGGGTGACGCCGGCGAGCTCGTGGCGGTGAAGCCGGGCTTCGCCCGCAACTACCTCCTGCCGCGCGGCCTGGCGGTCGCCGCCACCGAGGCCAGCAAGAAGCAGCTCGCCCACCAGCAGCGCGTGATCGCCGAGAAGGTGGCGCGTGCGCGCAAGCTGCTCGAGGGCGAGAAGGCCCGCTTCGAGGGCCAGGTGGTGGAGATCACCGCCCAGGCCGGCGAGGAGGGCAAGCTCTTCGGCTCCGTCACCGCGGTGATGATCGCCGAGCAGCTCACAGAACGCGGTCTCGAGGTGGACCGCCGCAAGATCGCGCTCGCCGACCCGATCAAGGAGGTCGGTGAGCACCCGGTCGTGATCAAGCTCCACCGGGAGATCCAGGCCACGATCACCGTGAAGGTCACCGCCGCGCCCTAGCCTCCGTGGTACAGTTCGGCTCGATCCCGAACGACGCGAAGGAAGACGGCGTGGCGCGAACCCAGGGCCGGTCGCGACGCGAAGAGGACGGCGCTCCTGCGCTCGGCTCTTCGGGCCGGGTCCCGCCGAACGACCTCGATGCCGAGAAGTCGGTCCTCTCGGGCCTGCTGCTGCGCAACGAGTCGATCCACGCGGTGTACCTCGAGTGCAAGCCCGAGGACTTCTACCACCCCGCGCACCGCGCGCTCTTCGAGGCGATGCACGCGCTCTCCGAGGCGGGCTCGCCGGTGGACCTGCGCACGCTCTCGGACCACCTGGTGCGGCACAAGCTGCTCGACCGGATCGGCGGGCCGGTGGCGCTCGCCGAGATCGCGGACTTCGAGACCACCGCCGCCCACGTCGTCCACCACGCGCGCATCGTGCGCGACCGCGCGATCCGCCGGCGCCTGATCGGGGTCGCCACCGAGATCGTCGAGATGGGCTTCGACGGCGGGGACCGCGCCGACACGCTGCTCGACCAGGCCGAGGGGCGCATCCTCGACATCGGGCGCCAGAACGCGCGCGAGACCTTCCGCAGCCTGCAGGACGAGATGCAGAGCACCTTCGACTACGTCGAGGCGGTGATGGGCCGGGGGGGCGAGCTCACCGGCGTGCCGACCGGCTTCAAGGAGCTCGACGAGAAGACCGGCGGGCTCCAGCCCGGGGAGCTCTTCATCCTGGCCGCCCGCCCGAGCATGGGCAAGACGGCGCTCGCGCTCAACATCGCGCGCAACGCCGCGGTGCTGCACCGCAAGAAGGTCGCGGTGTTCTCGCTCGAGATGACCGCACAGGCGCTGGTGCTGCGCATGCTCTCCGCCGAGGCCGAGGTGGACCAGTCGCGGATCCGCAGCGGCTACCTCACGACCCACGACTACAAGCGCCTGCGCGACGCGGCCGGCGCGATCGGACACGCCGACATCTGGATCGACGACTCGGGCATGATCACCGTGCTCGAGATGAAGGCGAAGTGCCGGCGCATGAAGAAGGACCGCGGCCTCGACCTGGTGATGGTCGACTACCTCCAGCTCGCGCACGGCGACGGGCGCAACGAGCGCCGCGAGCAGGAGATCTCCGAGATCAGCCGCGGCTTGAAGGCGATGGCGAAGGAGCTCGAGATCCCGGTGATCGCGCTCTCGCAGCTCAACCGCGGCCCCGAGAACCGGCCCGGCAAGGACAAGCGCCCGATGCTGGCGGACCTGCGCGAGTCGGGCGCCATCGAGCAGGACGCCGACGTGATCGCCTTCATCTACCGCGACTGGTTCTACAACCGTGACGACCCGGGCAAGGAGGACCTGGCCGAGCTGATCATCTCGAAGCAGCGCAACGGCCCGACCGGCACGATCGAGCTCACCTTCCTGTCGCGCCTCGCGCAGTTCCGCGACCGCTCGGCCTTCGTCCCCGACGACCAGGGCCCGCCGCGCGGCGGCAGCGGCTTCCTGCCGCCCGACGAGGACGGCAGCGAGCCGGGCGACTTCCTCTAGTGCCGCCCGCGCTCCTGAAGCCCCACGCGCTGCGGCCCGGCGCGGCGATCGGGATCGCGGCGCCGGCGGCCGCCGTGGACCCCGAGACGCTCGCGGCCGGCGAGGAGCGCTGGCGCCAGGCGGGCTTCGCCGTGGTGCGCCGCGGTGACCTGCTGGCGCGCCACCGCTACCTGGCCGGCGACGACGCGCGGCGCGCCGCCGAGCTGATGGAGCTGGTCGCGGACCCGCGCGTCGGCGCGATCGTGTGCGCGCGCGGCGGCTACGGCACGCCGCGCATCCTCGACCGCCTCGACGCCGCCGCCGTGCGCGCGGCGCGCAAGCCGCTGGTCGGCTTCAGCGACGTGACGGCGCTCCTGCTCTGGCAGCGCCGCGCCGCCGGCCTGGTCGGCTTCCACGGCCCGATGCTCGACCGCGGCGGCGACCTGCGCGACGAGGAGCTCGCCGCGCTGGTCGCCGCGCTCGGCGGCGGCGGGCCCGCGCGCCCGGCCTGGAAGGGCGCCGCGGGCGGCGGCGGGTGTGCCGAGGGCCGGCTCACCGGCGGCTCGCTCACGATGGTGGTGGCCTCGCTCGGTACGCCCTGGGAGATCGACACGCGCGGCGCCCTGCTCCTGCTCGAGGACGTGGGCGAGCGCCCCTATCGCCTCGACCGCCTGCTCGCGCAGCTCCGCAGCGCCGGCAAGCTCGCGCGCGTCGCCGGGATCGGGCTCGGGCGTTTCGAGCGCTGCGACGAGCCGGACGGCTCGGTGAGCGCCTGGGAGGTGCTGCGCGAGGTCGTGGAGGAGCTCGGCGTCCCGTGGGTGGCGGGCCTCCCCTTCGGCCACGGCGCGCCGAACCTGCCCTGGCCGGTGGGCGCCCGCGCGCGCCTCGACGGCACGCGGGCCGAGCTGCAATTTCTCGAGCGGGGGGTGAGCGACCGGCCATGAAGCACGCGCGGATCCGACGCAAGCTCGCGCGCGTGGACCGCGCGCTCGACAAGGCGATCGCCGACGCCGAGATCCCGGGCGCCGTCGTGCTGGCGCGCATGCGGCGCGACGGCGAGTGGCTCGAGCACTGCTCGGTGCGCGGGCTCGCGGCCGTGCGGCCCGAGCGGATCCCGATGGCGCGCGAGACGGTCTTCGACCTGGCGTCGCTCACCAAGCCGATCGCCACCGCGACGGCGGTCCTGCTGCTCGTCGCCGAGGGCGCGATCGACCTCGACGAGCCGCTCGCCAAGTACGTGCCCGCCGCCGGCGAGCGCGGCAAGGAGCAGGTGCGGGTGCGCCACCTGCTCACGCACAGCGCGGGGCTGCGGCCCTGGCGTCCCTTCCACGAGGCGCTGCTCGAACGCGAGCGCAAGAAGGGCGAGCGCCTGCTCGGCACGCCGGCGGCGAAGGAGGCGATCCTCGAGCGCATCCACCGCTCGACGCTCGTGCACGAGCCCGGCGAGGCCGCCGTCTACGGCGACCTCGACTTCATGCTGCTCGGCGAGCTGGTCGAGACGGTGGCGAAGCAGCCGCTCGACGAGTTCTGCGCCGCGCGCATCTTCGCCCCGCTCGGGCTCGCGGACACCCGCTTCGTGCGGCTCGGCGACGGCCAGCCGCCGCTCCCGGACGCCCTGCGCCGCCGCTTCGCCGCCACCGAGAACTGCCCCTGGCGAGGGCGCATCCTGTGGGGCGAGGTGCACGACCCGAACGCCTGGGCGATGGGCGGCGTCGCCGGCCACGCCGGCCTGTTCGCGCCGGCCGACGACGTGCTGCGCTTCGCGGGCGCGGTGCTCGACGCCTGGCACGGCCGGGGCGAGGCCGATCCCGTCCTCGCGCGCGTGCTGCCGCGCGAGTGGCTGCACCGCTTCCTCACCCGGCAGGAGGGCAAGGCCCTCGACCCGGCGGGCTCCGCACCGGCCACCTGGACGCTCGGCTGGGACACGCCGACCCCGGGCGCCTCGAGCTCCGGCCGCTACTTCACGCCGGGCGCCACGGTCGGGCACCTCGGCTTCACGGGCACCTCGCTCTGGATCGACCTCGCGCGCGAAGCCGTGGTGGTGATGCTCACCAACCGGGTCCACCTGGTGGCCAAGCGCAGCCCGTTCAAGCTCCGGGCCGTCGTGCACGATCTGGTGATGGAGTCGTTCCTGGCGGAGTAGCGCGGGGGGCCCAGGGCAGACGTGGCGCGTCCGGTGATCGGCATCACGGTGAGCATCGACCCGGGCGAGCGGATCCGGCCCGGACAGCAGTACCTCTACGTCGGGCGCGCCTACGCCCGCGCGGTGGAGGCGGCCGGCGGCGCCCCCGTCCTGCTCCCGCCCGACCTCGCGCCCGAGCGCGCCGCGGCCCTGTGCGCGGGCCTCGTCGTCACGGGCGGCGCGCAGCTTCCGGCGGCCCTCGGCGGTCCGAGCCCCGGGGACGAGCGCGCCCTCGGGCCCGCCGGCGCTCCCGCCGAGCTTGCCGAGCGCGTCGCCTGGGACCTGGCGCTCATCGATGCGGCGCGCGAGCGCCGGCGGCCGCTGCTCGGGGTCTGCTACGGCATGCAGCTCCTGAACCTGCGCCTGGGCGGCACGCTCCACGCCGACCTGCGGCGAGCCGCCGGCACCACCATCGACCACGGCGGCTCGGGGCGCATCGCCGAGCACGAGGTGACGCTCGACGAGGCGAGCGCGCTGCGCGCCGTGCTCGGCACGCGCGCGCGGGTGGCGTCGTCCCACCACCAGGCGGTGGCGCGGCTCGCGCTCGGGCTGCGGGCCGTGGCGCGCGCCCGCGACGGCGTCCTCGAGGCCTTCGAGGGCGAGGGCCTGCTCGGGGTCGAGTGGCACCCCGAGCACGACGCCACGGCGCCGGCCGTCTACGGCTGGCTGCTGGCCGAGGCCCGGAGGGCCGCGTGAGGGCTGCCCTGCCCGCGCGGCTCGAGCACGTCCACCTGATCGCGATCGCGGGCACCGGGATGGGCGCACTCGCCGGCTTCCTGCGCGCGCGCGGCCTGCGCGTCACCGGCTCCGACCGGGCGCTCTACCCCCCGATGAGCGAGATGCTGGCCGGCTGGGGCATCCCGGTGTCGCTCGGCTTCGAGGCCGCGCACCTGGAGCCGCGCCCGGACCTGGTCGTGATCGGCAACGCGGTGCGCCCCGACAACCCGGAGGCGCGCGCCGCGATCGAGGGCGGCATCCCCTACCGCTCCTTCCCCGACGCCCTCCACGAGCTCGCGATGGCAGGCCGCCACGCCGTGGTGGTGGCCGGCACGCACGGGAAGACCACCACGACGAGCCTGCTCGGCGCGCTGCTCGCCGGGGTGGGCCTCGATCCGTCGGTCCTGGTGGGGGGCGTAGCGCTCGACTTCGAGGGCCCGTTCCGGGACGGCTCCGGCCCGCACTTCGTCGTCGAGGGCGACGAGTACGACACCGCCTTCTTCGACAAGACCCCGAAGTTCCTGCACTACCACCCGCGCACGCTGCTCCTCACCTCGGTCGAGTTCGACCACGCCGACATCTACCGCGATCTCGCGCACGTGCAGGAGGCCTTCCGCGCCCTGGTGCGCGGGATGCCGGCCGGCGGCGCGATCGTGGCCGCGCTCGACGACCCGAACGTGTGCGACGTGCTGGCCGGCGCGCCGCCGCCGGTCGTCGGCTACGGGCTCGGCACGGCCGAGCACGGCTTCCGCGCCGTGGACCTCGACCCGGGCCCCGCCGGCACCGCGTTCCGCGTGCTCCGCGACGGCACGGAGGTGGCGCGCGCGCGGGTGCCCCTCTACGGCCGCCACAACGTCGCCAACGCGCTCGGCGCGCTCGCGACGGCGGTGGTGCTGGGCGCGCCGGTCGAGGCCGCGGCCGCGGCCCTGGCGCGCTTCCGCGGCGTGCGCCGCCGGCAGGAGGTGCGCGGCACCGTGGCCGGCGTCACCGTGCTCGACGACTTCGCGCACCACCCGACGGCGGTGCGCGAGACCGTGGCCGCGATGCGCGCGCGCTTTCCCGGCCGGCGCCTGGTGGCGGTACTCGAGCCGCGCTCGAACACGAGCCGCCGCGCGCTCTTCCAGGCCGACTTCGCCGAGGCGCTGGCGGGTGCCGACCGCGCCGTGGTCGCGGTCGTCCCGCACGAGCCGATCTACAGCAACACCGGCGTCGTGACCGAGTACCTCGACGCCGGGCGCCTCGCCGAGGACCTGCGCGCCGGCGGCGTGGACGCCGAGGCGATCGAGGGGGTCGAGGCGATCGTCGAGCGGCTCGGGGCGACGAGCCGCGCGGGCGACGTCGTCCTGGTGATGAGCAACGGCGACTTCGGGGGCCTGTGGGGCAAGCTGCTCGAGCGGCTCGGCCGCAGCGCCTCGTGATCAGCGCCCGCGCCGCGCGCACGCCGCCAGCGCGAGCGCCGCGAGCACGGCGCTCGCCCCGCCGCCGGGCTCGGGCAGCAGCTGCGGGTCACAGGGGAAGCCGTAGGTCGTGATCTCCATCGCCCCGGTGGCGATCGCGATCGTCTCGGTCTCGTCGAGAGCCTCGGGGCCTTCTCCGACGTTCCCGCGCGCCTGCGCCTCGAGCGCCACGAGCTGGTCGCGGTACCCGGGGGAGACGTGATCGAGATCCGCGAGGCTCCGGGTCAGGACGTCGGAGATGGCCAGCAGGTCGTCGAAGGTGGTGAGCGCCGTGGGTGGCGTGAGGACCGGACGCTGCTCGTCCTCGGCGAGCCCGAGCACGAGCCGGAAGCCGATCTCGGCCTGGCGGGCGAGCTTGCGCACGTCGACGACGGCGAGGTCGTCGCGGCTCGTGTGGTAGCAGGCGTTGGTGGCGTCGCTGAAGAAGACGATCGGCACCCCGCCCACGTGGAAGCCGACGTAGTCGCTGCGGAGCTGGCCGAACACGACCGAGAGCAGCCGCGTGTCGAGCCCGACCGCGTCGATCGCGGCGCTCGTGAGCGAGGTGAGCAGCGCGCCGCCGGTCTCCGTCCCGATCGCGAAGCTCAGTTCGCGCACGCTCGGCATCAGGTTCGCGCCCTGGATGTCGAAGTTGACGTAGCTGACCACGTCCGCGAGCGGGACCAGCGGGTGCGCGACGAAGTGGCTCGACCCGAGCAGCCCGATCTCCTCACCGTCCCAGAGCGCGAGGACGACCGATCGCTCCGGCGGCGCCGGCAGCGCCCGCAGCGCGCGTCCGATCGCCAGCACCACCGCCACCCCGGCGGCGTTGTCGGTGGCGCCGTTGCAGATCGCGTCGCCCAGGTTCGTGCACCCGCCCGGCGGTATGTGGTCGTAGTGGGCACCCACGATCACGAACTCGTCCGCCCGGGCCCCGCCCGGGATCACGGCCAGCAGGTTCGTGCGCACCCCGTCGAAGGGCTGCTGGTAGGCCTCGCGGCCGCTGGCCGCCGTGTCGAGGCCAGGGCCGATCTGCTCGAGCTCGTCGATCAGGAGCTCGCGCGCGGCGGCGCCGCCCGGGGTCCCGCTGCCGCGCCCCTCGAGCGCGTCGGCCGCGAGCTGCGTGACGTCTGCCTCCACCTCGCGGGCGACGGCGGCCGCCGCGGTCACCTCCTCCGGTGTGAAGGCGGAAGCCGGGGTAGCAGCGAAGAGCAGCGCGAGCGCAAGGGTTCGGCGGAGCATCCGGGGATTCGACCCCATCCGGCGCGACGCCGCAAGCCGTCGCTGGTATCGTGCCGGTGGCCATGGCCCGACTGCCCGACCACCTCCCGATCCTCGACCGCCCGGGTGCGCAGCGGGTGCGCGAGGCCACCTACCTCGAGCGCGAGATCACCGCGCCCGTCGACCTGTGCGACGCGCGCGGGCGGCTCGACCCGGCGGCGCGCGGCTTCGCGCGCCAGCCCCTCTTCCGCGCCAACCTCTCGGGCCACTGGCCGCGCAAGAAGCGCTGGAACTTCTGGAACTGGATCGCGCCGGACTTCGTGTTCTCGGTCACGCTCGCGAACCTCGACCTGGCCTCGATGTGCGCCTTCACGCTCACCGACCTCCGCGACGGCACGCACTGGAGCGGCGGCTCGTTCGGCGGGCCCGGGCGGATCGAGCTGCCCGAGCAGGTCGAGGCGAGCGTCGCCTTCGCGGGCGGGGGCGCCGACTACCAGAACCGGATCGAGGGCCCCGACCTCGCCGTGCGCTTCCGCGGCCGCGCCCGCGACCGGACCGAGCTCGCGGCCGAGTTCACGGTGCGCCGCCCGCCCGGCCACGAGAGCCTGAACGTCGTGGTGCCCTGGAGCGAGACGCGCTTCCAGTGCAACTCGAAGCACGCCGCGCTCCCCTGCGAGGGCGAGGTGCGCGCCGGCGCGCGGCGCTACCGCTTCGACCCGCGCACCGGCTTCGCCGTCCAGGACTGGGGCCGCGGCATCTGGCCCTACCGCTCCTTCTGGAACTGGGGCGTCGCGACCGGCTACGCGGGCGACGTGCTCCTCGGCGTGAACTTCGGCGCGAAGTGGACCACCGGGACGGGCGCCAACGAGAACGGGATCCTGTGCGACGGGCGCCTCCACAAGGTGATGGAGGACCTGCGCTGGGACTACGACCCGGTCGAGTGGCGCAAGCCCTGGCGCGTGGTCGCCGAGCACTCGGGCGCGCTCGACCTCGTGCTCGAGCCCGTCGTCGCGCACACGCCGCGGGCGAACCTCGGCGTCCTCGCGACGGGCGGCGTCTGCGCCTTCGGGCGCTGGCGCGGGCGGGTGCGGGTCGAGGGGCGCGAGATCGCGGTCGACGGGCTGATCGGCTGGGCCGAGGAGTTCGCGCACCGCTGGTGAGCCCCTACCATCGACGGTCCATGCCGGGGCTCCTCGGACTCCTCCTCGCCGCGCTCCTCGCGTGCAGCCACGCCGCGGCGGCGGCGCCGGCGACCGTACTCCTGGTCTCGCTCGACGGGACGCGCCCCGCCGACGTGGCGGAGCTCCCGCTCTTCCGCCGCATCGCCGAGCGTGGCGCCGCCGCCGAGGCCCTGGTCCCGGTCTTCCCCTCGAACACCTTCCCGAACCACGTGACCTTCGTGACCGGCGTCGAGCCCGACCGGCACGGGATCGTGAACAACACCTTCCGCGACCCGAAGCGCGGCCGCTTCCGCTACGACGACGATCCCACCTGGCTCGAGGCGGAGCCGCTCTGGTCGCTGCTCGCGCGCGCGGGCCTCCCCTCGGCCTCCTACCACTGGGTCGGCTCGGAGGGCCCCTGGCGCGACGGGCGCGGCCCGCGCGACTGGGAGCGCTTCGACGCACGCGTGCCCGCGCAGCGCAAGGTGGACCGGATCCTTGCCTGGCTCGATCGCGAGGAGCCCGCCGAGCGGCCGCGCTTCGTCACCTGCTGGCTGCCGGGCGCCGACGCCAGCGGCCATCGTCTGGGCCCGGGCACGCCCCTGTCCGACGTGGCGCTCGCCGAACAGGAGGCCGCGCTCACGGCGCTCGTCGCGGGGCTCGAGGCGCGCGGGCTCCTCGCGTCGACGACGCTGCTGCTGGTCTCGGACCACGGGATGGCGCGCGTCGAGCACAGCCTCGACCTCGAGGCGGAGCTCGCGCGGGCGGGGGTGCGCGCCGACGTGATCGGCGGCGGCGGCTTCGCGACCGTGCAGCTCGGGCGCGGCGCCGGGCAGCGCGAGCCGGCCGAGCGGCGCGCCGCGATCGGGCGCGCGGTCGAGGTCGCCCGCAAGCTCGGGCTCGAGGCCTTCGCGCGCGGCGCGACGCCCCCGGAGTGGCCGGCCGCGAACCCGCGCTTCGGCGACCTCGTCGTCGTGGCGCCGGTCGGCACCGCGATCGTCGACGGCTCGCGCGCGCTGGCGGTGCCGGCGGCCGCGCTCGGCCTGGGCCTCGAGGGCGCGCACGGCCACCGGCCCGACGCGCCCGAGATGGCGGGCATCTTCTTCGCGCTCGGGCGGGGCGTCGCCCCCGGCGCGCGCCCCGGCCGCGTGCGCGCGCTCGACGTCGCGCCTACCGTCCTCGCCCTGCTCGACGTTCCCCAGCCCGGCGCGATGACGGGCCGTCCCATCCCGCTGCAGGCGCCGCCGCGGGCGGTCGCGACGGAGGATCCGGCACGATGAAGCTGCGCCCGGTCGTGCTGGCCCTGTGCGCCAGCCTGGCTCTCGCTGCGCCCGCCGCCTGGGCGCAGGCCCGCAAGCCGGGCGAGCGGAAGACGCCGACGAAGGAGGCGCCCGCGAAGAAGAAGGAGAAGGGCGCCGAGAGCGCACCCGCGAGCTGGTATGCGCTGCGGGTGACCCGCGGCGACACGGGCGTGATCGTGACCAACCTCTGGTCCGCGGGCCGCAGCATGCGCGCGGAGGCGGTGCTCTCGGGGGTTCCGATCGTGCAGCTCGTGAGCGGCGAGTGGTACTACGTGATCGACGGCCTGCGCCAGGCCGGGATCGCGGTGCGGCGCAGCCCGAAGGCGCTCGCCGCCGATCTCGGCCGCGACGCCGGGCGCCCCTTCGGCAACGAGGCGGCCGATCTGAAGGCGCGCGGCGCGGAGCTCGTGCGCGAGGAGGAGGTGGGCGGGCGCAAGGCGCGCGTGCTGCGGCTCACCGACGAGATGGGCCGGCACGAGGTCTGGGTCACCGACGACGCATCCGCGCTGCCGATCCGGATCGACTCCACCGACCGCAGCTCCGGGGTCCACGTCGTGACCGACTACGTCGACTGGCTGAGCCACATGGAGCTGCCGGCCCCGTTCTTCGAGCCCGACCCGCGCATCCAGCTCGAGCGGCTCGAGTACGCCGACTACCTGGAGCGCTCGTCACGCGGCCACGTCGGCCCTGCGCCGGTCCTGTTCGGCGACCTGCTGCACGGGCCGTAGCCGACGCCGACAGCCGGGGCTACGAGCTGACCCAGGTGATGTTCGCGTCGGCGGGCTTCGGGGCGCTCTCGCCGAGCACCGCGAGCTTGCGCGCGACGCGCCCGGCGATCGCGCGCAGCACCACGGCGGGCGGTGCGTCGGGCGCGTAGGCCAGGATCGGCTTGCCGAGGTCACCGCCCTCGACCACCCGCGGGTCGATCGGCACCTCGCCCAGGAACTCGAGGCCGAGCTCCTTCGCGACCCGCTCGCCGCCGCCCTGGCCGAAGAGGTAGTAGCGGCGCTCGGGCAGGTCCGGCGGCACGAAGTACGACATGTTCTCGACGATGCCGAGCACCGGCACGCTCACCTTCTCGAACATCGAGAGGCCCTTGCGGGCGTCGATCAGCGACAGGTCGTTGGCGGTGGTGACGATCACCGCGCCCGAGAGCGGCGCCTGCTGGGTGAGGGTCAGCGCCGCGTCGCCGGTGCCGGGCGGCAGGTCGACGATCAGGTAGTCGAGCTCGCCCCACTCGACGTCGCTCAGGAACTGCCGGATGAGACCGTGCACCATGGGGCCGCGCCAGATCACCGGCGAGTCGTCGGTCACGAAGAAGCCCATCGACATCAGGCGGAGGCCGTAGCCCTCGTGCGGGACGATGCGCCGCTCGCGGGTCTCGGGGCGCCCCGTGACGCCGGTCAGGAGCGGCAGCGAGGGGCCGTAGACGTCGGCGTCGAGCAGGCCCACGGTGGCGCCGGTCTCGCGCAGCGCGAGCGCCAGGTTCACCGCGACGGTGCTCTTGCCGACGCCGCCCTTGCCCGAGGCCACCGCCAGCACGTTGCGCACGCCCGGCAGGACCGCGCCCTGGGGCTGCGCCGCGCCGCGGCGGCCGCGCGTGTTGGCGGTCATCGTGACCGCCACCCCGGTGACGCCGGGCAGCGCCGCCACGCGCTCCTTCGCGGCGCGCTCGAACTCCGCCTTCACGGGGCAGGCGGGGGTCGTGAGCTCGATCTCGAAGGCGACGCGCCCGCCTTCGATCGCGAGGTGTTTCACGAAGCCCAGGTCCACGATGCTCTTGCCGAAGTCGGGGTCGATGATCGGCCGCAGCGCGGCGAGCACCTGCTCGGCGGTGACGGGGGGAGTGGCCATGCGCGCCAGTCTAGCCCTTGCCCCCGGGGCTGCAGCGCGTGTCGGGCCCCCTACAACCGGTCGAAGAGCGCGATCCCGTAGGCCCAGTTCCGGATCGCGTTGTCGGGATCGCCGCCCGCGTCCACCCAGTCGCCGAACTGGAGGAGCACGCGCGCCCAGCCGAGCGCGTTCTCGCACGCCGCGGTCGAGGGGGTGGCCGGCGCGCAGGTGGTGCTCTCGATGAGGCGCTCGAGCGCGGCGCGCACGGCCGCGCGGAAGCGCTCCTCGAGCGGCGCGAGCTCCGGGATCGGCGCCGTCGGCAGCCGGAGGCCGTACCCGATGCCAGGCAGGGTGGCCGCGAGCCGGAACTCGCGGTCGCTCGTGGCGGCGGCGAGCGCGCGCGGGATCAGGAACGGCGCGACCGAGCGGCGCAGCCGCCGCCCCTGTGCGAGCGGAAGCGTGGCGGCGAGCTCCTCGAGATCGGTCGCAAGCGACTCGAGCACCCAGGCGAGGCCCGCGAGCGCGTCCACGGCCGGCGCGCGGCTCGACACGCCGGAGTCGAGGTTCTGGGTGTTGCGGCGATCGCGCCCGAAGCCGGTCCAGGGCAGCGCGGCCTCGGTCGCCGGCGCGGGCGTGTCCCACACGTAGAGCTCGCCCTCGCGCGTGAAGGCCACGATCTCGGTGAGCCCGTCGCCGTCCACGTCGCCCGCGGTCGGCGAGGCGATGTGCCAGCCGTGGGTGAACTTCGGCCAGCCCGCGGGCGTCGTGCCGTCGGCGCGGTAGGCGCGCACCTGGTAGGCGCCGCTCCCGTTCAGGACCTCGGCGACACCGTCGCCGTCCACGTCGGCGAGCGCCGGCGTGCCGATGAACTGCATGTCGTCCATGACGCGCGGGAAGGCGGGCAGGAGCGCTCCGGTCCCGGCGTTCCAGGCGCTGATGTGGTGGTGCGCGATCCCGGCGCCCACGAAGCCGCTCGGCGCCGGCGCGTCGCCGAGCCCCTGCTGGGCCGGAACCACGACGTCGAGCAGCATGCGCAGGCCGCCGGTCGGAGCGACCAGCTCCGGCTCGCCGTCGCCGGTGATGTCGCCGACCGCCGCGGAGCCGAAGGCGGCGAAGAAGGGCGCGTCCGGCGAGCCGGCGGTCGCCGGGACGTTCGGGAAGCCGCCCGGGAAGTCGTGGGCCAGCACGCGCGGGAGGCCCCCGAGCGTGCCGAGCGCGGGGCTCCCGTCGCCGTTCACGAGCACCGGCGGGCCCGTCGAGGCGAAGAGCATGACGCGCGGCGTTCCGTCCACCGGGACGATCGCCGGCGAGCCCGGCGTGCCGGTCCCGACGGTCGGCAGGATGCCCGGCGCGAGCACCGGCACCGCGACCGGCCAGCCCGGCGCGAAGGGGCCGCCCGCCGCGTCGTTGCCCTCGGCGCGCACCGCGTAGACCCGGCCCGTCGTGTCGAAGCGCAGGTCGTCGAAGGCATCGCCGGCGAGCATCGCGAGCGTGCTGAGCAGCGGCGACTCGATCGCGAAGGCGTTGCCCGTGCCGCGATACTCCTCGTTCGTCGCGACGACGAGCTCGGGCCGGCCGTCGCCGTCGAGGTCGCCGGCGGCGGGCGAGGAGAGGCTCTTGGCGGCGCGGTTGCGCACCTCCACGCCGGGCAGCGGCGTGGCCTTCCCGGTCGCGGGGTCGATCGAGACCTTGGCCCGGTCCGCGAGCCGCACCGGGAAGCCCGCCACCGGCGAGCCGTCGGCGCGCCAGGCGTAGAGGTGCCCGTCGAGCGCGGAGTGCGCGATCTCGAGCACGGGATCGACGCCCGGCGGATCGAGGTCCACGAGCGTGGGGGCGCCCACGATGCCGGGGTCGGTGTCGTTGAGGGGGTCGCGGTTCGCGGGATCCGAGAGCGCCGGGTCGGTCGTGACCGGGAAGCCGGGGCGGAGCTCGCCGTGGTCGTCCCACACGTAGAGCCCGCCCTGCATGCCCGCTGCCACGATCTCGACGTGGCCGTCGCCGTCGAGGTCGTCGGCGGCCACCGAGGCGATCACCGCCTCGTGCGGGATCGGCACCTGCCCGCTCGTGTAGCCGTAGGCGAGGCTCTCGCTGAAGGCCGCGGTCCAGACCGGGAAGCCCGGCAGGTCGGCGCCGCTCGCGCCGTCGATCGCGCGCACCGAGCCGTCGCCGCTGCCGCGCACGATGTCGAGGACGCCGTCGCGGTTCACGTCGGCGAGCGCGGGCGAGCTCTCGCCGGAGCCCCCGAGCCGGCGCCGGTAGCGGAGCGCCGGGTCGTGGTGGATCGCGAGCGTCCGGCGGTCCTCACCGACGTTGCCGAAGGAGTCGGTGACGCGCAGGCGCAGCGTCACGCTGTGGGCGTCGGGATCGCCCGCCATCGGTGCGGACGGGTCGAAGTGGCAGGCGGCCGCCGTCGCGACGGGTGACCAGGCGGCGAGCACCGCCTCCTCGAGGGGCGTGCCGCCGCTGGCGCCGCTCCCGAGCTCGGTGTAGGTGAGCGGCTGCACGCCGCAGCCGATCTCGAGCGTCCAGTCGAAGTCGTTGCCGGCGCGCACCGCGCGCGCGCTGCCGACCAGCGCCACGTTCGGCGTCGCGGCGGGGTCGATCGTGTCGAACCAGGCCGGGCCGCCGCTGAGATCGGCCTCGGGCGGGATCGTGGTGGGGGTCACGAGCGCGAGCAGCGGCCGCCCGTCGGGCCGGCCGTAGCCGGTGAACTGGTCCCAGCCGGGCTGGCTCGGGAAGTGGCTCGTGCCGAAGTGCAGGCCGAGCGCGGGCGCCGAGAGCGCGCCGGTCAGGACCTGGCCGAGGACCGTCATCACGATGCCCGGGCTCGCCGAGTGATCGACGTCGCGCGCCGAGAGCCGCAGGAGCTGGCGCACCTCCTCGGCGGAGAAGGGGGTGTCGAGGCCGGGATAGGGGTCGAACAGGCCGCGGTCGATCTGGTTCCAGGCGTGCGAGACGAGCAGCGCGGTGAGCCCGCCCGCGCGCGAGGTGGCCTCCGACGAGCAGGATGCCGACGGGATCGCGACCCACGCCTTGCCGCCGTAGTTGGTGCAGCCGTTCAGGAGCTCGAAGCCGTTGGCGGCCTCGTCGACGAAGGTGCCGTCTCCCTTGGTCACCGAGTTGACCCAGATCACGTGCGCGTAGGCCGCCGGGTAGTTGTGGTGGCGGCTCTCCTCGTCGGCGGCGCTCGCGATCAGCGGGATCCCGTTGCGGTACGCGTAATCCACCGCCGCCTGGCCGGCCGCCGAGGAGTTGACGGTGCCGAGCGCCTCGGAGATCACGCCCACCTGGCGGTCCACCGCGTAGACCACCGCGCGCGCGAACTCCTGGTCGATCGCGATGAAGCTGTCGGCGACCTTCAGCGGGAGGTAGAGGGCCGAGGGCGCGAAGCCCGGGAAGCCGCCGCCGTTGTTCGCCTCGGCCACCTCGTCCGAGGCCTCGCCGTTGCCGTGGCCGTAGCGGACCTCGTCCTCGGGGTCGTTGTCGTCGTCGGCGAAGTCCCAGCCGGCGATGTCGTCGACGAAGCCGTTGGCGTCGTCGTCCACGCCGTCGGAATGGAAGCGGATCAGGTCCTGGCCGTCGCAGTGGCCGTTGCCGTTCGGGTCGGCGGCGCAGGCGTCGGTGAAGTCGTCGACCGAGACGAAGCCGTCGCCGTTGCAGTCGTGCGACGCGCAGGCCGCGGGCACCGGCAGCTCGCCGGTGTTGAGCGCGATCTTGCGCGCGAGGTCGGTGTTGTCCCAGTAGTTGCCGCTGTCGAGGACGGCGATCACGACGTCGGGCCGGCCGGTGGTGTGCTCCCAGATCCCGGTGATGTCCATGCCGCTGCCGGGGACGTACTTCCAGGCTTCGCCGGAGCTCGCGCTGTAGTCGTCCGGCGTCGTGCCCGGCGCGACGAAGAGGTAGGAGGAGAAGTCGGCGGGATCGCTGCAGCCCGCCGCGGCGCAGGTCGGCCACGGCAGCTCGGCGGCGCCGGGCGCCGGCCAGAGCGCGAGGAGCAGCGCGGCCGCCACCCAGGGAGAACGCTGCCAGACACCGCTTCGAGCCCGCATCCAGACCTCCAGGCGCCGGGGGAACCCGGCACGATATCAGAAGGGACCGTCCGCGGGGTAAGTTCGTGCGAGGGGAAGGCCCCCGCGCCCGGCTCGGGGAGGCTCGGCGCGCGCCGTCCCCGGCGGCCGGCCGGGGCTACGCTGCGCCGCCATGGACTGGAACGACTCGCCCCTGTGGCTGGCCATCGGGCTCACCGGCAACGCCGCCTTCTTCTCGCGCTTCCTCGTGCAGTGGATCGCGTCGGAGCGCGCCGGTCGCAGCTACGTGCCGGTCGTCTTCTGGTACCTGAGCATCGCCGGCTCGCTGGTCCTGCTCGCCTACGCGATCCACCGCCGCGACCCGGTCTTCACGCTGGCCTTCCTGCCGAACTGCATCGTCTACGTGCGGAACCTCGTGCTCCTGCGGCGCAACGGGATGCGCGAGAGCCCGTCCGGGCCCTGAGAGCCTGTGAAGGAATCGGCTCGGTCGCCGATTCCTTCACAGGCTCTGAGCTAGAGATCCCAGCGCTCCGGCGCGAACACCGCGTCGAGGCGCTCGGCGCGCCGGCGCAGGAACTCGCGCTGCTCGGGGTGGGTGAGGATGTAGAGCTCGTTGCGCTCGATCCCGCGCACCACCCGGCGCGCGACCTCCTCCGTCGCGATGACGCCCCCCTTCAGCGCGCCGGCCGGCGGCTGGTCGACGGCGGGGGCGTCCGGCGCCTCGCGCCCGCGCAGCCGCGCCGAGTTCCGGTCGATCTCGGTCGCGACGATCATCGGACACAGGGCGGAGACGCCGATCCCGTGCGCGGCGAGCTCGCGGCGCAGCGACTCGGTGAGGCCGACCACCGCGAACTTCGACGCGCAGTAGATCCCGAGCCAGCCCATCCCGACGAGCCCCGCCATCGAGGCGGTGTTCAGGATGTGGCCGCCCTGACCCTGGGCGACCAGGCGCGGCGCGAAGGCGTCGACGCCGTGCACGACGCCCCAGAAGTTGACGTCCATGGTGAGGCGCCAGTCGTCGGGCGTGGCCTGGAGCAGCGGGCCGGCGAGCGCGATGCCGGCGTTGTTGCAGATCAGGTGGGCCGCGCCGAAGCGCTCCCAGACCGCGTCGGCGAGCGCCACCACGCTCGCGCGCCGGGTCACGTCGGTCGGGACGCAGAGCACCTCGGTGCCGCGCGCGGCGAGTCCCTTCGCGCGCGCCGCCATCCCGGCCTCGTCGAGGTCGGCGAGCACGATCCGGGCGCCGCGCGCCGCGAAGGCCTCGGCCAGCGCGAAGCCGATCCCGCCGGCCCCTCCCGTCACGACAGCGACCCGGTTGTGGAAGGGATCGGGGGGCATGGCGGTCCTCCTCGACGGAGCTGGCGAGGATACCTAGAACGGCGGGACGCGCGGGGGCACGCCGGCCGGAGCCGCGGGCGCCGGCACCGGCTCGCGCCGCGACGCGGCCCGCGCGAGCACGGCGCGGTAGCCCCTGGTGACCAGCGCCCCGTCGAGCAGGCCGCGCTCGGCGAGCATCCGGTGCATGCGCGGGAGCCGGTAGTGCGGGACCGTCATCAGGAGGTGGTGCTCGAGGTGGAAGTTCACGTGGTTCGGCGCCACGAGCAGGCGCTCCCACCCGCGCACGAGCGTGGTGCGGGTGTTGCGCAGGGGATCGGCGGGGTCCGGCACCATCGCGTGCTCGGCGATCGCGCGCACCCGGGTCACCAGCGTGTGGGTCGTGAGCCAGGCGCCGGCCCAGAGCAGGTACAGCCAGGGCCTGCCGAAGGCGGTCAGGACCGCGAGCAGGAGGCCGTTGGTGACGAGGAAGCCGACCAGCGCGCGGCGGCCGTCGGCGTCGCCCGCGCGCCATCGCGCGCGCGCGCGCGCCCACGCGGCGTGCGCGAACTTGCGGCCCGTCCGGCCCGTGAGGTCGCGCACGAGCTTGCGGCGCAGGCTCGCCCGGGTGATCGGGAAGGGCGTCACGAGCCCGAGATCGGGATCCTCCGCCGTCCAGTTCTTCGCGTGGTGCTGGAGGTGGTAGGGCCGGTAGGCGAAGAGGTCCGTCCAGACCGGATAGGCGCACAGCCAGCTTCCGGCCCAGTCGTTCCAGCGCCGGTCCGCGAGCAGCGTGCGGTGCGCGGCGTCGTGCATCAGGATCGCGCAGCCGAGCTGGCGCGCGCCGATCACGAAGAGCGCCACGACGACGGTGAGCGGATTCGGCCACGCGGCCACCAGGGCGAACGCGGCCGCGACGAGCCCCCAGTTGATCGCGATCGAGAGCCAGCCGCGCGCGCTCGACACGCGCAGCAGGTCCTGGATCTCGGCGCGCGTGAAGCGCTCGTGCCAGGCGGCGTTGGTGCGCGGGCCGGCGTCGAGGTCCGGGGCACCGGCCGCGAGGGTCGGGTCGGCAGCGGTCACGGGAGTCCTCCCCGGGCGAGGGCGCGGGTGTCGGCGGGTGCACGCCGGTGGCGCACCCCGTGGCGCTCCAGGAACGGCGCCCAGCAGGCCCGGCCGGCCTCGTCGTAGCGGCGCATCGCCTCGACGAGCGCCGCGCGCTCGGCGCCGGGCACGATCGGCTCGGGCAGGAGCGGGTCGAGCGCGAGGCGCCGCAGCATCGCGCCGCCCAGCCGGAACGACTCGACCATCGCGGCGCTCTCGGAGCGCTGCGCGAGCCGCCGCCGGCTCCGGTCGAGCTCGCGGACGCCGCGCCGGTAGCCGGCGACCAGCGCCGCGCCGTCCCAGAGCCCGCGCGCCCGCGCGTCGGTGACGGGATCGAGCGCGCGCAGCTCGGCGCTGAGCGAGCCCGCGGCGAGCCCGAGGCGCACGAGCTCCGCGCGCGCGGCGTCGATCCCGCCCGCCAGGTTGTCCGGCCGCAGCGCCGTGCCCGGAGCCAGCTCGCGGAAGCCGAGCAGGCGCAGCGCGCGCTCGTGCGCCGCGCGCGCCCTCCGCCCCGCCGGCCGCGCGGCCTTCGCCGCGAGCACGACGAGCCAGCTCCCGTTCCAGACGCGCAGCCGCTCGTCGAGCCGCCGCCAGCCCGTCACCCGCTCGCTGACCGCACGCGCGCCCGCGCCGAGCCGATACGAGCCGCGCTCGTCGCGTTCGACGAGACCCTCGGCGAGGAGCCGCGTGAGCGCGACCCGCACGCTGCCCTCGGCGAGCCCGAAGAGCGCCCCCGCCTCGACCAGAGCACGCACGGGCATCGAGCCCCGGCGCAGGGTGGAGAGCAGATCCAGGATCAGGCTGCGGGCAGAGACCGCGTCGGCCATCGCCCGGATGTTACACGTCGAACCAGGATCCTGTCAAAAACTGTAATGAATGCGGATGGGCGACCGGGGAGGAGCCGCGCCGCCGGGGCCCGGCCGGCGCGGCGCGCCCTCGCTCAGTCCCCCGACGGCGTTCCCTGCGGCACCGCGGGCTGGGACCCGGCGGCGTAGCGGTCGCGGCGGAAGGTCGCCGGCTGGGCGGCCGGGTCGGGGTGCTCGCCGAGCGGATCGACCCACGTGTAGCGGACCGGGCCCATCACCAGGTAGTCGAAGGTCGTGTCGATCTCGCTCGGCCGGGTGACCAGCGTCGCGAGGCCCGCCGGAATCATGAGCACGCCACCCGCGATCGTGAGCGGGATCCCGAAGACGACGCGCGAGCCGACGTCGAGCATCTTCTCGCCCCGTCTTTCGTTCTCGGCCTGCGCCGGGCCCGCGACGAGCAGCGCACAGACCCCACCGAAGAGCAAGCGTCGAAGCATCTCGATCCTCCCAGAGCCCCGCCAGAGGGAAGGCCCGCTGGCGTATCGGCGGATCGGGTGGCTCCTTGAGCCCTATTGGAGGTCGAGGGCCGAGAGCCTGCGGATGCCTTCCTCGACGCACGCCCGGGCCGCACGCTCGGTCGCGATCCGCAGCCGGTTGACGGCCACGACTGCGTCCCCGGGGGTCGCCTGGTCCGTGCCCGTGATCGTCTCCTGCCAGATCGTCTCGTTGGTGTCGGCGGTGGAGAGGTTCCAGACCGTCTTCACCTCGACGGTGAAGTTCCACCCGATGGGGGGCTGGTGAACACCGCCGATGACCACGTCGAGCCGGTACGGCGCGCCGTCGTCCAGCACCTTCCCGAACACCTGCGACCGCTCGATCGCCAGCACGATCGCCTCGTGCAGGGCTTCGTTCGAGAGACGGTACCCGTCTCCGCCGCCGCGCACGTGGACCTCCACGGGTGCCTCGTGCGTGTGATCGACCGCCAGCGTTGCGGGAGCGATGCTCTTCCCCTTCGGGGCCTGCGCGCAACCGGCGAGGACCAGGAAGGTCGAAGCGAGAAGGCCTGCCGACGTGGCCGCGCCGGGCCTCATCGGCTCCTCTTCCTTCGCGGCGGCTTCTCCGCGGGCATCCCGAAGATCTTGCGCAGGACTTCGCGCGCCATCTCGGCGGGGCTCTTGCGGGCGAGCGACGTCCGGTACGACTGGCCGGTCGCAAGGACCCGTCCAGTCGAGGGATCCTGGAACTGGATGTCGAGCTGGATCAGGTACATGGTGATGTCCCACATCCAGCGATCCTCGTAGGTGACGATGACATCGGTTCCTTCCGGCGCAGATCCCGCTGCGCCAGACGTCGCGGGGTGCCCGAGCGCCACGAGTTCGTCCCGGATGACGTCCTGGAGCCCCCGTCCGTCAGGGTCGAACTTCTCGACGTAGTAGGTCATCTCGTCGTGGAGCTCGACGCCGGGCAGCAGAGAGCCACTCAGGTTCGTGTTGACGCATCCGGCGATCGCGCAGAGTGCGGCTGAGGCCGCCACCAGGCGCGACAGCCCTGTGATCGAACCAGCGCTCATCGTCACCTCGTCCAGGTGCCCATTTACACCGGAACGGGTGAGGGAATCAAGGCCGTGGAGTGGTGGTTGGCTGCTACGCGCCGCCGGCGGCCGACGCCGCGGGCTCGGGCTGCTGCTGCTCCCCGTCGCATCCCGCCTGGGACTCACCCTGCGACTCCTTGCCATCGCATGCCACCTGGGGAAGGACTAGGGGCGGCGCCTCCGGGAGGTCGTAGAGGTCGTAGAGGTCGCCTGGCGGACTCTCTTCCCGCGTCACGTACTCGGTCCGCGTGCGGCTCTGGATGAACGCGTCGCGAACGAAGACGTAGTAATCGAGGGCGACGCGCCGGGACGCCTCGATCTGGTCGTCCATCTCGGCACGCCCATTGATCGCGAAGAGCAGGCCGAGTGGGGGAATGCTGACCCCGGCCCACAGGAGTGGATTCAAGGCCAGCGCCACGACGTCGCCGAAGGAGTCGCGAGGTGTCGATGGGCCCAGGACCGGGATGACCAGGTAGGGCCCGGAGGGCACGCCCCATCTCGCCAGCATCGTCCCGATGTCCTCGTCGTACTTGCCCAGACCCAGTCGAGTGGCGGGATCGAAGAGCCCGCCGATGCCGAGCGTCGAGTTGACGAGGAAGCGAGCAAGCTCGACATGCGCATTCCGGACCTCTCCCTGCCCCATGTTGCTCACGAACCGCTTCGGAAAGGTGAGATTCCGATAGGAGTTCGAGATCGAACGCCTCATGACCTTCGGGGTCACGGCCTTCCATCCCCGCGCGACCGGGCGGAAGGCGTACTTGTCGAACGTCTGGTTCGCCCCGAACACGGGACGGTTCAGGGACTCGAGCGTGTCTGGTGTGGGCGTGTTCGGAGAGGATGCGCAGCCGAGCGTGATCAGCAGGACGACGAGGGTCGACGAGCACGGCACCCGCAGCACCCACTGGGAACGATGTCCGGCCGAGATGCTCATGGGCTCACTCCAGCGCCGGATGATACGCCCGAGGCCTAGGGGCTCCAAGCCTATTCGTTCGGCGACACGAACGGGCGGCGGGCGACCACGAGCAACTCCTTCGGCTCCCGGAGTGCCTTCCTTGAGAAACCCAGCGTGGTCCGCAGGCTGACCACCGGCTCCGACCAGAAGGGACGCGGAGTGGCCGTTCGCAGCACTTCGAAGCCCGTGGATCGCAGGAGATCGAGATGGGCGCCGGCCTTCCGGAGGCCCTGTGCGGGATGTCGGAACAGAACCCGGACCGGAATCGATTCCAGGAAGGGCCGGCAGGATTCCGCCAGGAGCAGCAGGCCGCCCGGCCGCAGCAGACGGAAGAACTCGGCAAGTACACCAGAAGCATTCGTGACGTGATGGAGCGTCTGGTGACAGAGAACCACGTCGAAGCATCGACTCTGCACGGGCATCCGGGAGAGCTCCGCGCGTACGAGACGGACGGGAATCGCGCTCTCGCGCGCCGTCACCATCGCGCGCCTGACCTGCTGTGGATCCACATCGACTCCCACGATCTCGTCGGGCTCGAAGCGCTGCGTGATCTCTGCGAATCCCAGGCCTGCGCCACAGCCGGCGTCGAGGAGCCGCCCGAAGCGCGGCGCCGATCCCTGCATGGCCTGCAGCTCGTCGAGCGCGACGGCCAGGACATATCGCCGCCAGACGTCCGTGCGTTGGAACCACTCGCCGAACCTCGTGTCGGGGGTCCACCCCCGCATCCGTCGACGTCGGAACTCAGCCTGCGTCTTCACGCGTCCACTCCCACGATCGGCGAGTCCCGGCGATACGGAGCGACGGCTCCTCGCGGATCCACCAGCGCAGGAACTCGAGCGCTGGGGGCCATCCGCACGGTCGAGAGGGTGCCTCCGTTGCCGACAGCGAGACAGCCGGTCCTGCGCCATCGGGCTCCAGGAGCAATGCGAGGGCGTATCCCCCGTGGGGCTCCTCCTGCCAACCGTCGAAGGGCTCCGGCAGCGCGATGTCCCCGACGACCAGCAGGACCCGGTCCGCTCGTGCCCGATGCGCCAGTGCGAGGGCCTCCACGAACCCGCTGACGAAGGTCTCGGAGCGTGCCGAGACGGTGCATGCCGGCTCGGTGTTGCGAGCCCAGATCGAGAAGAGACCGTGTTGCGTGTTGTGAACCGAGTGGCTGAACCGGGTCGGAGAGAGGGCTGTGCCCACGGCTAGATCGACGAGCAGGGCCACGGTGGTGTCGATCGGGCCATGGCGGGACGCGAAGACGCTCGGGAGTGACGCCAGGGCGTCACCGGCACACCGCGCGGCAACGTGCAGCATCGAGCGAGCCAGGGGGTCGAGGCGACGCCGCTGGAGCGCAGGGACGAACGACAGGTCGGGAGTGCCCCGCCCGGTCAGTTCCGCCGGCGCCGCCGCCCAGCGAAGCCAGTCGGCTTCCGCCTCGATCCCCGGCGCCCATGCGCACCAGCGGTTCAGGGCCGCTCGCACGCTGTCTCGTCTCCGCCGAGCACGAGGCTGCTGTTCGAGCCGCCGAAGCCGAACGAGTTGGACATGACGACCGCGGGCCCGGCCACCCGGTCGTGCTCGCGCGCGAGGGCGATCTGCGGCAGCTCCAGGTCGGCCGCCCCGTCCCATCGATGCGGCGGGATCGGCGAGCCTGCCACGTCGCCATGGGCGAGCATCATCCAGCAGAACGCCGCCTCGAGCGCGCCCGAGGCGCCGAGCGCATGGCCCACCAGCGGCTTGGTCGAGCTGCACGGGACGCCGAGTCCGAGCACCTCCGCGACGGCCCTCGCCTCGGAGGCGTCGTTGTGGGGAGTCCCGGTGCCGTGCAGGTTGAGGTAGCCGATCTGCTCCGGCGCGAGTCCAGCGTCCTCGAGGGCGCTGCGCATGCACGCTGCCATCCCTGATCCGCCGGGCTCGGGGGCCGACATGTGATGAGCGTCGCTCGACTCTCCCGATCCGAGGAGCTGGATGCCGCCCGCGTCGCGCGTCATCAGGAATAGCGCTCCTCCCTCGCCGAGATTCAGTCCGTCCCGGTTCCTGCTCATCGGGTTGCTGCGGCCCCGCGCGATCGCCTGCAGGGCCGCGAAACCCTGGGCCGTGAGGCGACAGAGGGAGTCGACACCACCCGTGATCACGGCATCGCAGGCGTCGAGGGCAAGCAGGGACCGAGCGGCCGCCATGGCCTTCGCGCCCGACGAGCAGGCCGTCGAGAGGGTGTAGGCATGACCACGGGCTCCGGTCGTGCGCGCGACGAAGTCGGCGAGCCCCCCTTGCTCGAGCTGGCCGAGTGCGAAGTGCTCGGGTAGGGCTCCTGATTCCCTCCTCGCCGCGAAGGCCTGCTCCGCGTCGGAGAGGCCAGAGGTGCTCGTCCCGACGACCACGGCGAGGCGATCGGCGCCGAAACGCCGGCGAGCGCTCGCGATCTGCTCGTCGATCTGGCGCAAGACGAGCAGCGCGATCCGGTTGTTGCGGCAATCGAGCTCCCCGAGGCCGGCCTCGATCGGAGGCAGCGGCGCGGAGACGACCCCGAAGAGCCGTGGTCCGGCCCCGAGATCGCGCTCGACCAGGCCGGAACCGTCACCCGCCGCGAGGCGAGGCCAGATCTGCCGGATGCCGCTTCCGAGTGCGCAAACGACACCGACGTCGACGAGCCGGCAAGGAGACGCACTGCGCATCTGGCTCATCCGTCGGCGCTCGAAGCGCGCCCCGCGGCGTACATCCGCTCCTCGGTGAGCGCTCTTCGCAGCAACTTGCCGGTCGGCGAGCGTGGCAATGCGTCACGAACCTCGAAGACGCGTGGGATCTTGTAGCTGGGCACCCGTTCTTCGAGGTAGGCACGAAGCTCGCTGCTGCGGATCTCGCTTCGGCCCGAGGGGACGACGAAGGCCTTCAGGCGTGAGACCGTGCGCGAGTAGGGAATCGGGACGACTACCGCGGCCGACACGTCCGGATGGGCCTCGAGCAGCGCTTCGATCTCGATCGGGTTCACCTTGCGGCCTCCCACGTCGATCAGGAGCGAGATCCGACCCGTGATCTCGAGATTGCCCGACGCGTCGAAACGCCCGAGATCGGCGGTCCGGTAGAAGGAACCAGGGTGGAGGGTCGACCCGTCCAGATACCCGGCGAAGAGCGATGGAGACGCGATCGCGACACGTCCCTCGCATCCGACCGGGAGCGGCCGCTCCGCCAGCGTGTCGTCCTCGGCGAGCACACGGATCTGCACGCCCGGCAAGGGGGTGCCCACGCTCTGGGGAGCGAAGCCGGCGCGCGCAGGATCCGACCAGGTGATCGAGCCGAACTCGGTGGCACCGTAGAGCTGACCGATCGCGACGCCGCTCACGGCCAGGAACTCGTCGAAGACGGAACGGGGAAGGGGGCCTCCCGCCGAGATCGCCAGCCGGAGACTCCTGCCCGGCCACGTCGAGGCGCCCTCCGAGCGGACGAGGACGTCGAACAGGAAGGGCACCGCCGGCAGGACGGTGACCCCGTCCTGCAAGGCAGCGCGGACGCTCGAGAGCTCGAAACCGTCGCGGAGCTCGACCGTGCAGCCGGCGAAGACCGCGGTCAGCAAGCCCTGATCGATGCCGTAGGAGTGGTGGAGCGGGATCGTTAGCAGCAGCCGATCATCCGCGCAGACGCCGATCGCTCGAGCGCACGAGGTTGCCACGGCATCGAGTGCCGCGAGTCGCCGCCGAACGATCTTCGGTGTGCCGGTCGTTCCCGAGGTCGTGAGGAGGAGTGCACCGCCGGGGGCCGGCGGCGGCTCGCCGGTCTCGGGCGCCTCGGCGAGCAGGCGATCGAGCGCGATCCCCTTCCTGCAGCCGGCAGCCGCTGCGGCCGTGAGCACCTCGGGCCCTCCGATGGAGATCGAGGTGTGCGTTCTCCCGAGGAGGTCGGCGATCTGGGCTACCGGGAGGTCCGGCGCCAGCGGAAGGATCTCCGCGCCGGCACGCAGCGCCCCGAGCAACGCCACCGGGAGTTCGAGCCGGTTCGGGGAGGAGATCGCGACGACGGGGGCCGCGTCGATCGCGAGCAGGCGCGCGGCGAAACCGGTGACTGCCCGTCGGAGATCCCGCCAGGTCAGAGAGCGCCCCGAGGACTCGCGGTAGGCGACCGCGTCCGGTCTGCATTGCGCGTGGCCCGAGAGGGCGTCAAGGATGGCGGACTGACGCGAGGGATCAGACATCGATCGAGGCCAGACCCTCCACCTCGACCAGCAGCTCTTCGCGGCAGAGACTCGCGACACCGGCCTCGAGGTGGGAGAGCGCGGGGAAGGTCCGATGCAGCAGATCCGTGGCGATCTCGACATCGGCCTCGCGTGCGACGTAGATCCGCAGCTCCTGGTAGCGCGCCACCCCGGAGCCGACGGCCGCCGAGAGCAACGCGGTGAGGTTGCGGCAGGTCTCCTCGAGCTGCGCCCGGAGATCACCCGGGTGCAGCGAGTCCTCGTCCACGATGCTGGCGGTTCCCGAAGCGATCAGGAACCGATGGGCCGTTGCCCGCTCCCATGCAGGGACGATCATGGCACGCGCGAAGCAGGGAGGACGGGGTCCCCATCGTCGTGTGTAGCGCCATGGCGCCGCCTGCCGCGGATTCGCGACCGATCGTCCGGGCACCGCGCCTGCGAGGACGTCGATCACGAGGTCCTCTCCATCGTGTCCGACGGCCGATGCAGCGGCGAGGTGCCTCACGAACGAGGCTCCCCATGCGTCCTGGAGGGCCTCGTAACGGCCGATGTTGAATACCTGGTAGCGGGATCCGGCGATCTCGGCGGCAGCGCCGATCGCGGGTACGTAGTTCCAGTACCGCCACGCATGCAGCTTCGCCTCGTCGAGCGCGCGACCGATGCGGCCGTAGATCCGCCGCGCTGCGCTGCGCAAGGCGCGGTCGTCGAGGAGCCGCGCCTGGCGCACCACGGCGTGAAGGAGCGTCAACGAGCCGGAGCCGGCCATCTCGAGCGAGAATCCTTCGTCGCCCGTCGGGATCGCCCGCGGCTCCCCCGCCACGATCGCCTCCAGCCAGGCCGGCCGCGCGGGAAGACCCACCCGGACCGGCACCGACGGGCAGCACTCCCCACCGGCGCGGGTCATGGTGCGGCCGAGCTCGCACTGACGGTGTCGCCGACACTCCGCCCGGACTCCGTCAGTCGGGCGAGGATCTGGGCCGGCGTACACAGCAACAAGCGACGGTCCCGGTCGAGTGTAGCCAGGACGGTCACGGCTTTCGCGACGCGGGAGCCGCACGGCTCGCGGGTCACTTCGTAATCGATCCGGATCCGGTGTTTCACGTCCGCGAGCCATGCAGCCACCCGCGCTCGCTCCCCGTAGCGGAGCGGGGAGACGTGACGGCAGCGGCTCTCGATCATCACCATGCCGTAGCCGAGGTCCACGAGATCCCGTGCATCCAGGCCGCGGGATCGGAACAGTGCGGTTCGGGCGAGCTCCAGGTACTTGTAGTAGTGGCCGTGCCAGACGATTCCGAGCGCGTCGACGTCGTGGAAGGGGACTTCGATCGCGACCTGGACCTCGTGAAGCCTGGGTTCACGCGCCCGCCGGTCGCCGGCTGCCACGGCCTCGCGCACCGACGACCCAGCTCCCGCCATCCTGGCCCTCCCCGGCGCGCCTGCCGTCGTCGCGCGTTCGCGCATTCTAGCGGACCCCTCGCGCTTCGTTCCGCCTCCCGCACTCGCCGCCCGCGTGTATGATGCGGGTCTCCACCGGACCCGTAGGCGCACCGTGAAGATCGCATTCGTATCGGCCAATCGGGAGAAGCTGCCGGACGCGGTCGTACCCCTCGGGCTGCTCTACGTCGTGGCCAGTACCCCCGAACGCCATCCCCGGTCACTCGTCGACCTGTGCTTCGAGCGCGAGCCGGTCCGCGCCTTGCGCAGACAGCTCGCCGCACAGGGTCCTGATCTGGTCGCGATCGGCCTCAGGAACATCCAGAACAACCACTACGCCGGAGTCGCGGACAACCTTGCCTACTACGAAGAGCTGGTCGCCGCGGCGCGATCCGTGAGCTCGGCGCCAATCGTCCTGGGTGGGGCCGGATTCAGCGTGATGCCGGACGAGATCATGCGGCGGCTGCAGCCCGACTTCGGCCTGTCGGGCGAGGCGGAGGCCACGTTCCCTGCCCTGGTCGAGACGCTCGAGAAGGGCAGTGGATTCGAGGAGATCGGCAATCTCCACTGGTTCGAGCGCGGGACCCTGCGCCGCAACGCACCGGGCCCCTTCCTCGCGCTCGACGCCCTACCCGTTCCCGATCGTGCGCTCGTGGACACCCGCTACTACGAGCGCTTCGCGATCGAATCGGTGCAGACGAAACGCGGCTGTCCGCTGCGCTGTGACTACTGCACCTACCCGCTCATCGAGGGCCGCTCGGGACGCCTGCGAACGCCATCGGCAGTCGTGGACGAGATGGTTCTCGCCCTCGATCTGCATCCGCGTATCCGTCACTTCTTCGTCGTCGATTCGGTCTTCAACCTGCCGCGGAGCCACGCCAAGACCGTATGTCGGGAGTTGATCGCCCGCCGTTGGCGCGTGCCCTGGACCTGCTATGCGAACCCGCTCGGCTTCGACCGGGAGCTGGCGCAGCTTGCACGCGACGCGGGTTGTGCGGGAATGGAGATCGGATCCGACTCGGGGAACGACGAGGTGCTCGCTCGCCTGCGCAAGGGCTTCACGACCCGCCAGGTACGCGACCTCCACGAGATCTGTGCGGACGTCGGGTTGCGCGATTGCCATACCTTCATCCTGGCGACCCGGGGCGAGACGATCGACGACGTGCGACGAACCCTGGATTTCGTCGACGACCTCGATCCGTGGAGCGCCATCTTCATGCTCTGGGTGGACGACCGCGAGGCGGTCGACCCCGCGCTGCGAGCAGCGCACCAGCGACTCCGAGGACGCGCTGCCGACCTGCTGCTCGAACGCGCCGCCGGCCGCCCGCACTGGAGCATCCCACCGCTGGGCGTCAACTTCGACGAGAAGCTGTTCCGGCGTCTGCGCCGGCGCGGTATGTATGGTCCGCTCTGGCAGCACATGCGGCCGGGCCCGATCGGCACGAGCGACCGTCCCCCGGACGATCAACCGCCGTAGCCGAGGGCGCTCTTGATCTCCTCGGAGAGGTTGTTGACCCAGCGGTTGTAGTTCCGGTGGATCTTGTCTCCCTGGTGCATCAAGGCCTCGCTGTCCTTGTACTGGATCTGGTAGCTGTCGGCGTCGTAGTGGATCTCCACGACTGCGACGTGCTTTCGCAGGTGGAGGGTCCCCGTCATGAGGCCAGGGCCATCGTCGACCATCTCCCAGCCGAGGCGGGCTCCCGCAAGCTTGATCGCGTGGGCCGTCTCCGCTTCGGTCTTCGCCTCCGGCAGCGTGACGCTCGGATTCAGGATCGGCGCCGTCCTGCACGCCATCATCAGCAACGATGACGCGACGAGGAGCGAGCAACCCCTGGCGAAACGTCGTTCGTGCATCGAGCCCTCCCTGATGAGATGGTCGTCATCCTATCAGCGCGGAGGTCCGCCTGGGAGGGAATCCTGCGGCGAGCAGCCGACGGCAACGCGTGAGAGCGTCGTGATATCGAGACGGTATCCGAATCGTCGGCTCTCGATCGAGAGCGCTGCGGGGATCTCGCCCTCCGCGAGGCCCTCCGGGTACAGCACCTGCACCTGCTCTCGCGGTTCGCCGCTCGTCCGATAGCTGCGCTCCCGCAGGCGCCCCTCGGCCCAGACCTCCTCCACCCTTTCTCCCCCCGGCAAGGCGGCCTCGCGCCGGCCGTCCTCGACCGGAGGTCCCGCGAGCCGGACGAAGAGCCCGCGGTGGATGTCACGGAGGACGCGCCGGGGCTCGAAGGGAAGACGGGTTCCTGCCCGGACCTCGCTTTCCACGTGCGTACCGCGTTGCCTCACGACGACACCCGGTGTCCCGAAGGGCGTCAGGAGCAGCACGGTGAGCTCGCCACAGGCGTGCTGGATCACCGCACGCGAGCTGCCCGTGCGTCCGTTCCAGCGAAATCGGATCTCCTGCTCGAGCAGGAAGCTCCCGTCGATGTCGTTCGCGTCGACCAACACCGGCGGATCCTCACCCACCCGCTCCGGGACCGCGTGAGCACACGCGAAGGAAGCGAGCAGAACGACGGCGAAAACGCGCCTCGGCCCCCCGACGCGTGTCACCTGCCCTTCAGCTTCACGACCCGACCGGTCAGGACGACGTTCGCGACGACGTTCCCTGCTGCGCACCGGTACTGACTCGGGCTGCTCAGATCCTCGTGTCGCGTGATCGAGCGGATCTCGACGACCGCGTTTCCGCCCTCCGCCCGGGCCCGCTGCTGCAGCGCGATGATCGCCGAGAGGAAGGCGATTTGGCAGGCGCTCCGGTCCGACTTGTTGAACGCGTTCGTGCGCCGGTTGGAGCTGAACTCACCGAGCGACTTCGCGATCGGCGGGTGCTTCTGCCCGGCCATGTAGAACGGAACGTCGAGGAGACGGCTCGAGTGCCCGCTCTTCTTCGCTTCTTCGACGGGTAGATCGAGAAGCGTGTTTCGTGCCCAGGCCGGCGGCGGCACAGCAAGCACGGCGATCAGGGCGAGTAGGGGAAGTGCTGATCTCATGGGAACCTCCTCTCCGTCGCGCACGGT
This sequence comes from Deltaproteobacteria bacterium, assembly GCA_035063765.1. NCBI lineage: Bacteria > Pseudomonadati > Myxococcota > Myxococcia > Deltaproteobacteria bacterium. The sequence continues at coordinate 170,362 of JAPSFT010000005.1, read as the reverse complement.
CGCGGGGGAAGCAGCGCCCGAGCGGCGAGCGCGAGAAACAGTGTGAGCGTGATTCCGATCGCAGTCGAGACTCCGAGAGCACGAAGTGCCGGGAACGAGGAGCCGGCCAGCAAACCGAACGAGAGCAGCGTCGAGAGCCAATCGAGTGTGACGCTGAACAAGGATACTCCTTCGGACCGTGGATCGGAACGCGATTCCGCCAGGAAGATGCCGTAGTCGACCCCGAGGCTCATGACCAGGAGGAGGCCCAGGAGATGAAGGAGGGTCAACGGTACGCCGGCAAGCGACAGCAGCCCGAGCGTGGAGACGGCGGCCAGGAATCCTGGTGCGGCGGCCGCGACGGTCCGATCGAGGCGCCGGTACCGCACCCAGACCAGTGCAATCACTCCCAGTGAACCTGCAGCCAGGAGACGGAGCGTTCGTGCACGCAGCTTCGCGTAGAGAGATCCCACGAAACGGCGCTGGTCGTAACGGTACGCGTTCGGGACGTCGGCGATTGCCGCGTGGAGGGCCTCGGGATCGCGCACGTCGTCGAGCCAGGTCAGCAACGCCACTCGTCCGTCGGACAGCTCCAAGCGATACGTCTCGACGAGCAGGCGCAGAGGGGAGGCAAGCAGGTCCTTGACGACCAGGGGCTCCACGTCGGGCGTCGCCAGGGCGTCCGCAAAGGCGTCGCGCCGGAAGCCCTCCTGCTCGAAGGCACGTGCGATCCGGCTGCTCAGGTGCGGAACAGATCCGACGACATCCAGGTTGCGGAGCTGGAGCTCCCGGGACGGGAGGATCGGATGCAGCGAGCGGAAGCTTCCGATTGCACCCTCGCTCCGCGCACGGAGGAGCCGCGAGTAGACGGCATCGTTCTGCTTCAGGGCCAGCTCGTCGTCGGCCGCGATCACCACGACGAGTTGGCCGGCATCACCGAGTTGCAGTGCATCGCGCAGCCTGTGGTCCTCTCGTAGCCACTCCGGCTCGAGTGGCGCGTTCCACGCGAACACGTCGTCGTCCCAGCGCACGTATGCGGCCCCGGCTGCGGCGAACCCCGCTGCGGCGAGGACGAGGAGCGCGGCCGGCACGCGCCTGCGCTCGCTCCCGCTCAGCCACTGCTCCGTACGCCGGACCCAGCGCTTCGCCAGCGGAGTGGGCGCGACGCGGGCGGGCGCCAGCTCGGGAACCAGGACGACGGTCGCCAGGGCTGCGGACGCCACCCCGGCCACTGCGAAACATCCGATCTGCTGGATCCCGGGAAGCTGGGATGTCGCGATTCCGGCGAAACCTGCAGCACTCGTCGCTGCGGCGAGCAGGATGGGGGCACGGATCCGGTGGACCACCCCGCTGCGCTCGGCTCCCGGTGGCCGGAAGGCGCCGTGGGTGAGCAGATGCACGGGGTAGTCCGTGCAGATGCCGATCAGGGTGGCTCCGAAGGCCAGGGTCAACGCGTGCAGGTCACCGAACACGAGAACGGTTGCCGCGGTAGCACCGAGGACTCCGAAACCGAGAGGAGCCAGGATCAACAGCAGCACCGCCCAGGACCGGTATACCAGATGGAATCCGACGATGAGCGCGCCCAGCGACACGACCGAGATCCAGGCCGCATCGGCTCGCGCGTGCTGCTCGGAGGCCACGGCGAAGCGATGGGGACCGCTCTGCTCGAGCGCCAGATCCACCGGCCAGCGGGCATCGAGCGCGGCGAAGGACTGGGCCACGAAGTGGAGGAACGGCTCCTGGTTCTCCGCATCGAAGGCGGATTCCCTCGTCGTGACGAAGAGGACTGCCCGGGGCGGATCACCAGCCACGAACGTGCCATTTCGCACGGTGACCGACCGCTGCGCACCTGCAAGCTCCCGGAGCTGGGTCGGCCAGATCATCAACGGGTCGGCACCCGCCCAACGGCGGATCAGCGCTCCTTCGGGTCGGCTCAGTTCGCCGAGCAGCCGCCGCGCCGCTGCGCGCAACCCTTCCAGGGACAACCGCGCTGGCAGCTCTCGCTCGGGCTCCGCCGACAGGAGCATCCAGCGCCGCGGGAAGTAGAGCGAGAATGCGGCGTCGAGGAAGTCCGGATCGGGTCCCGCGCGCGCCGCCTCGACCATCGGATGCGTGGCCAGCTCGAGCGACCATTCACGCGCCGCCGCGATCGAGTCCTCGAGGTCCGGCGACGAGAGGGCAAGGATCATCGTCCGCATCCGCTGCGAGCGGAGCATCTGCCCAGCTACGGCGGAGAGATCCCGGTCTTGCTCGCTGGCGAGGAACAGGCCGAGATCACTCGAGATCCTGGCTTCGCACGCGACATACCCAGCCAGCGATGCGGTCAACAGCACGAACGCAGCAATCGTCGATCGGCGGCGGCTCACGGCGGCGGCGCGCGGAACAGGCGCTCCGACTCGGCAGCATCGAAACGGTGGGCCACGTCGACCCTCGAGAACCGGATCCGCGTCTCGTCTCCCCCGCGCTCGAAGATGCGCATCTCCCCGGGCCTGACGTCCTGTCCGCTGACCACGATCGACAGAATGGCTGCCCGAACCGCGTCGCGGCGAGGCGTGAGACGGAGCTTCCAGGCCCCGTTCGCTTCGGTCGCGAGCTCCACCGAGAACAGCGTGCGGATCCCTCCGGCATCACCCCGGAGGAGCAGGCGCAGGCCCTCCACGAACGCGGAGAGCACCGGCGCGGCGGCGAGGTCCAGAGAGCGCAGATCGCCGCCATCCACGACCGTGATCTCGTTGCCGCGGACGATCGTCGCGGAGGGTGCCGGGCGTTCTACGTGACGGGCAAGCCGATCAGGTGGCTGGAAGTAGATCGCGCCCTCGCTTCGAAGCGGAGCCTGGAGCAGAGCCAGCCGACGCTCTTCCTGGAAGTGGGCCGAGAAACCGGGCATCTCGGCAAAGCGCTGCAGGATCCGATCCAGATCCGTCGTCCCAGCGGCGGACCCGCCCAGCGCCGGGAGCGCGGCGAGCAGCAGCCATGCGAGGACCACATTCGCGCGGCGGCACAAGCTCTCGGGCTTCGAGTCGATCGAGTGGCACTCCGAGCCGATTTACATCCTCTGAAGACGCGTGGTAGTCTGCCCTCGCATGCGGCGGAGACGCAACCCTGACCGGCCGGAGGGTGAGCGATCGCGTGGGGGCGGATCGAGCGGTGGCGAGCGGGTTCGCGAGCACAGCCCGGGGCCAGCTCTCCGGGGACGGGCCCCGGGCCCGGCGCTCGCGGCTCGAGCATGTCCTGAGACGAGCGGGGACGGGTCTCCTCTTCGCCACCTTCGGCGTAGGATCCCTCTTCCTCGCAACCTTCGGCTTCCCCTTCCTCGTCGTCCGGTACCGAGGCCGAGCACGCGAGCTCGCTGCGCAGCGCCTCATCCAACGCGCATTCGCAACCTTCGTGGCCTTCGGGACCCTCCTGCGACTCTTCGAGCTGCGGTGGACGGGAAGCGACGCACTCCGACGAGGGCCCCGGCTCGTCGTCGCCAACCATCCGACGCTGCTCGACGTCGTGTTCCTCGCTTCCCGGATGCCACAGGCCGATTGCATCGTGAAGGCCGAGGCCTGGCGGAATCCGTTCCTGCGCCGCGTCGTCGAGGTGGCCGGCTACGTTCCGAATTCGAGTGGCCCGGAGGTCGTGGAGGCCTGCGTGGAGCGTCTCCGGTCCGGGCGCTCGGTGATCGTCTTTCCGGAAGGCACACGGTCGCCGCACACTGGCCTCCATCGCTTCCAGCGGGGCGCCGCACACATCTCGATGCGGAGCGGCGTCCCGATGACCCCCGTCGTCATCCGCTGCAACCCTCCGGCTCTGAAGAGGGGGCAGCCCTGGTGGGACGTTCCCGACCGGAAGCTGATCCTCTCGCTCGACGTCGGCCCCCCCCTGCGAGCAGAAGACCTTGCGGCCGGGAGTTCAGCCGCGGTGCCGCGGGTTGCCCGCGAGGCAACGGCAGGTCTGCGACGCTACTTCGAGACCAGGGAGCAGCATGAAGACAGTTGAGATACTCGAGTCGGAGATCAAGGAGCTCATCGTCGAGGCGCTGGCGCTCGAGGATCTGATCCCTTCGGAACTCGACTCGACGGAGCCGCTCTTCGATTCCGGCCTCGGGCTCGACTCGATCGATGCGCTCGAGATCGCGGTCGCCCTCGAGAAGCGCTACGGGATCGTCGTCGATGACGACGCCGGCGCCAATCGGGAGCGATTCGCATCGGTCCGGAGTCTCGCTCGCTTCGTTGCGGACTCGCTTCCCCGCTGAGGTTCCGGCATGCCGACCATCACACGCGCCCTCACCAAGCCCGAGATCCTGGATCGCGTGCTCGACGTCCTCGCTCGCTCGTTCGACCTCGCACCCGACCGGATCCGACCCGATTCACACCTCGTCGACGACCTCGACCTCGACAGCATCGACGCCATCGACCTCGTGGTAGGGCTCGAGGAGGAGACAGGGCTCGAGGTGAGCGAGGAGGAATTGAAGGCGATCCGCGTCGTCCAGGACGTCGTCGATCTGTTGCACGAGAAGCTCGCACGGGCCGGGCGGGCCACTGGATGAGGGTGGTCCAGGCGATCCTGTTCCTCGCCTATCCCTTTGCGATCTACCTGGCCCTGGGGCACGCAAGCCCGCGAGCAGTGGCGCTCGGAGCGCTGGCGCTACTGGCGTTGCGGACCGTGTTGACCTCGCCCCACCGGGGACTGGCGTATGCGCGGGCGGGTGCGCTGCCCGTCGCGGCGGTGGGGGTCGCGCTGGTCACCACCGCGATCTGGAACGACCCGATCGCTCTCCTGTTCGCTCCTGCGCTGGGAAGCTTCGCTCTCTTCGTCGCCTTCGCGGGGTCACTCCTTCGCGTGGAGTCGGTCGTCGAGGCGATCGCGCGGGTGTCCCTGGGGTCGCTCGACGTCGAACAGTCGCGTTACTGCCGTCGCGTCACGCTCGTCTGGGCGGCGTTCTTCCTCGTGAACGGTGCCACCTCGGCGTTCCTCGCGCTGTACGGAACCGTGGAGGCCTGGACGCTGTATACGGGTCTCGTCGCGTACCTGCTGATCGGCCTGCTCTTCGCGGCCGAGTACAGCTACCGCCAGTGGCGGTTCCGGATCTACCTCGGCGCGCCGACCGACCCCCTGTTCCAGCGCTTGTTCCCCCCGCGTGCCGACTAGGTGCACCGCTCGTGGGTCCCACGACGAAACCTGATCGCCCCCGGCTGGAGCCCGCCGTCGTCGCGGAGCGCAGTACACGCGATCGGCTCGAGCTCGATCTGGTGGTACCCGAGGATCTGGCCGTCTGGCCCGGCCACTTCCCGGGCAACCCGATCCTGCCCGGAGCGCTCCAGGTCGCATGGGTGATGGAGGCGGTGTCGCGCTGGCGCGGGGCGCACGCCCTCTGCTCGATTCCGCTGCTCAAGTTCCGGAGGCCGATCCTCCCCGGTCAGCGCCTGACCATCCGGCTGCGCTCCTGCCGGCAGCCGGGCAGACTCGACTTCGAGCTTGCAGACGGCGCTCGGATCCTGTCGGTGGGACGCCTCGATCTGGAACGGGCATCCCGGTGAAGCCCTGCATCCTGATCACGATCTACGACCAACCGGGCGCCATCGCCGCCCTCTGTGACGCCCTCGCTCCGCTCGGTCTTCCCGCGATCCTGGTCGACGACGGAAGCGCCTCCGAGACGCGGGGCATCCTCACGGAGATCGCCCAGCGCCACCCGTGGACGCACCATCTGCGTCACCCGGAGAACCGGGGGCGCGGCGCGGCGCTGCAGACGGGCTATCGGGCGGCCCTTGCGGCCGGCTTCACCCACGCGCTCCAGATCGATGCGGACGGCCAGCACGACGCTGCGGACGCGGGGCGGTTCCTCGCTGCCGCGGAGCGGGACCCCGAGGCGCTCGTCCTCGGTGCGCCGATCTTCGACGAGACGGCTCCGCGCGCGCGTCGGTGGGGACGGTGGCTCTCCCGGATATGGGTCTGGATCGAGACCTGGTCCCTCGCGATCGCCGATCCCCTGTGCGGCTACCGATGCGTGCCGCTCGCCCGGGCCGTGAGCGTGATCGATGCGGTGCCGTGCGGGCGGCACATGGAGTTCGATCCCGAGTTCGCGGTGCGCATGGTCTGGGCGGGGGCTCCCGTCGTCAACGTCGCGACGCACGTCCGGTATCCACCGGATGGCATCTCGCACTTCGACATGCTCCGGGACAACCTGCGGATCTCGAAGACCCACGCGGTCCTCGCGGCCGGCGCGCTGCTCCGGCTGCCGCGCCTCCTCGTGGACCGGCGAACCCAGGAGGCGGAGCCCTGGCACCGGAGTCGCGAACGCGGGTCGATCGTGGGCATGCAGGTGGTCGCGTGGATCTACCGCCATCTCGGCCGGCGTCTCGCCCGGCTGTGCGTCTTTCCGATCGTCGCCTATTTCTGGCTCACCTCGCCGTCGGCACGGCACGCGTCGCAGCGCTATCTGCGCCGCATCGCGGCCTACCCCGAGGGTGCCCGCATCGTGGGTGCGGATCCCGGCGGGCGCGAGGTGCTGCGGCATTTCACGAGCTTCGGCCTCTCGATCTTCGATCGGATCGGCTTCTGGCTCGGCCGGCACGGCGACTTCCGCTTCGAGATCGAGGGCTCCGCACATCTCGATCGGATCGCCCGCGAAGGCCGCGGCGCGCTCGTCCTCGGCTCCCATCTCGGCAGCTTCGACGCCATGCGCTTGATCGGTGAGCGCTCGCCGATCCCGGTGAACGTGCTGATGTACACCCGTCATGCACCGCGCATCAATGCGCTCTTCGAGCGCTTGACGGCCAGCGCCGGCATGGCGGCTCCGGTCCGCGTGATCCCGATCGTGCCGGGCTCGATGGAGCATGTCGTGCGCGCCCGTGCCTGCCTCCAGCGCGGCGAGGTGGTGGCGATCCTCGCCGATCGCCTCGCGCCCTCGGAGGATCCCCGCCGCGCCTGCGCGGTGAAGGTCCTGGGCCGGACGGCGCGGCTGCCGATCGCACCCTTCCGGCTCGCGTCGGTGCTCGACGCGCCGCTCTACCTGATGACGGCGCTGCGCTCGGAAGGCTCCCGCTACGTGATCCACGTCCACGAGCTGGCCGATCGAGCGAACCGTCCACCGGGGCGGGATGCGCGCGACGAGCAGCTCCGGGCGCTCGCCCAGGCCTACGCGGACCATCTCACGGCCGCGTGCCTGCGAGCACCCTACCAGTGGTTCAACTTCTTCGATTTCTGGAGCGACGACGAGGTCTCCGAACGATGAGCGCGCAGGTCGACCACGAGCTCGACGTACGCGAACTGCTTCCGCACGATGGGCCGATGGTCCTGGTCGACCGGATCCTGCGGCACGGGCCCAGCGAGACGGCCTGTGTGGTCGATGTTTCGACCCAGGATCTGTTCCGGGATCGCGACGGCTCGATCCCGCTGTGGGTCGGGCTCGAATACATGGCACAATGCAGTGCCGTGCATGCGGCGGCCGCGGCGGTGGGCACGGGCGTCGGCGAGCCCGGGCATTCGATACTCCTCGTCAGCGTCCGGAACCTGCGATTCCACTGTGACCGCTTCCGAGGCCGGTGGATCGAAGCCGTGGCCCATCGGCGCGCCGGCAGGGGTGCGGTGGCGGAGTTCGATTGCATGCTGCGCGACCTCGAGACCGGCGAGTTGCTCGCGGAGGGGCGCCTCTACGGCCTTCGCCGTCGCAGCGGCGAGGCGGCTTTCGATGCGTAGGGTGCTGGTGACCGGTGCGAGCCGCGGAATCGGCCGCGCGATCGCTCTCCGGCTGGCGCGGGATGGCTTCGCTGTCACGATCCACCACCGGGACAACCCGGAGCGGGCGGCCGCCGTGCACCAGGAGATCCTGGACGGTGGGGGCACGGCCCGGATGCTGCGCTTCGACGTCAGCGATCGGGAGACCACCGGCCGCGAGCTCGAGGGCGACGTCGAGGCCCATGGCGCCTACTTCGGGATCGTCTGCAACGCGGGAACGCATGCAGATGCCGCCTTCCCGGCCATGTCGGGGGAGGCGTGGGACCGGGTACTGCGGACGAACCTGGATGGATTCTTCAACGTGGTCCGCCCGCTGGTGATGCCGATGGTGCGTCTCCGCGAGGGGGGACGGATCGTGACGATCTCCTCGGTCTCGGGTGTCGCCGGCAATCGGGGGCAGGTGAACTACAGCGCTTCGAAGGCAGGGCTGATCGGAGCGACGCGGTCGCTCGCGCTCGAGCTGGCAAGGCGATCGATCACGGTGAACAGCGTGGCGCCCGGCCTCATCGCCACCGAGATGATCGCCGGCGCACCGGTCGAGGAGATCACGAAGCTGATTCCGATGCGTCGGATCGGTACCCCCGAGGAGGTCGCGGGTGTCGTCGGATTCCTGTTCTCGAGCGATGCCTCCTACGTCACCGGCCAGGTGATCGGAGTGAGCGGAGGGCTCGGTTGAAGCATCGGGTCGTCGTGACAGGTATGGCCGGCCTGTGTCCGCTCGGGATCGAGTGGCCGGAGGTCGCGCAGGCGCTGCGCGAAGGGCGCTCCGGCGTCCGCGTGGTCCCCGAACTCGGAGAGATCGAGGGCATGGCAACGCGGCTGGGTGCGCTCGTCCCCGGCTTCGAGGTTCCCGCCCACTACCCCCGCAAGAGCATTCGCAGCATGGGGCGCGTGTCGCTGCTTGCGACGCGTGCCACCGAGATCGCTCTCGCGAGCGCTGGGCTGACGGGACACCCCGTGTTGCACGACGGGTCGGCAGGGATCTCCTACGGGTCGACGGCAGGGAGCCCGCCCGCGATGGCGGTGTACGCGACGAGCATCATCGGAAACCGCTCGCTGCGCGGGATCCGCGCAACCGACTACCTGCAGTTCATGAGCCATACCGTGGCCGCCAATCTGGCCCAGTTCTTCGGGGTGCGAGGGCGAATCGTCACCGCGTGCAGCGCGTGCACCTCGGGGAGCCAGGGCATCGGCTACGGTTACGAGGCCATTCGCGAAGGCCGACAACGGGTGATGATCACTGGCGGCGCGGAGGAGTTCCACGCCATCGACGTCGCCGTCTTCGACGTCCTGTTCGCCACCTCCAAACGGAACGACGAGCCGGACCGGACCCCGCGGCCCTTCGATGTCGCACGCGACGGCTTGGTCGTCGCGGAGGGTGCGGCCACACTCGTCCTCGAGGAGCGCGAGTTCGCCCTGCAGCGGGGTGCTCCGATCCTCGCCGAGATCGTCGGCTGGGGGACGAACTGCGACGGCCGCCATCTCACGAAGCCCGATGCGGAGGGGATGCGGAGCGTGATGGAGCTGGCGCTGCAGGACGCTTCGTTGTCGCCGGCGGATATCGCGTACGTCAACGCGCACGGAACGGCGACGGAGGCCGGTGACATCGCGGAGAGCATCGCGACGAACCAGGTCTTCGGAGAGCACATCCCGGTGAGCTCGCTGAAGGGCCACCTGGGGCACACCCTCGGCGCGTGCGGCGCGATCGAAGCCTGGATCACCATCCAGATGACCCGCGACGGATGGGTGGCGCCGACGCGGAACCTGGAGGAGGTGGACGGCCGCTGCGCGCCGCTTTCGCACGTGCGCGGGGTGCCAGCGACGATCGACGCACCGATCGTGATGAGCAACAACTTCGCGTTCGGCGGGGTCAACACCTCGCTGATCCTGCGGATCGGATCGGATCGATGACGGCGCGGGCCGGCGCGAGGCGGGTGCGATGGGGCGGGATCGCCGCTGGGGTGCTCCTGACCTGTCTGGTCGCGGGCTGCGCATTTCGAGGCCTCCGCGAGCAGCTCGACGAGGCCGCAGCGCTCTCCAACCTGGCGGGCACGGTCCGGATGGCCCGGGCCGGCCAGGGCCCCCTCGTCGTGGTCCTGCTCCGGGAGCGCGAGGGCGAGCAGCAGATCGCCGATCACTTCGTGCTCGAGCGCCCCGGGCCGTGGCGCTTCCTGACGACACCCGGCCTGTACCGGTTGGGTGCGTTCGAGGACCGCAACGCCGACGGCGTGCTGCAGCCGACCGAGCCGGTGCTTCTCCCCCGCGAGGGTCCGGTCTTCCGCCTCGGGCCCGGCGCCCGCCGGATGGACGTCGAGCTGGTGATCGATCCCGATCGGAGAGCGTCCATCGGCGCGCCGCTGGACATTGCAGCGCTCCAGGCGCGCAGCTCCGCCGACCAGCTCGACTGGAGCCTCGGACGCATCACCGTGGTGGGCCAGGTGGTCCCGCTCGACGACCCGCGCTTCTCCCCCGAGCGTGCAGAGGAAGGCCTCTGGCGGCCGCTGGACTTCATCGTCCGCAGCGAGGCAGGCGTGTACTTTGCGGAGCCGTACGACCCCACCCGCATTCCCGTGCTCTTCGTCCACGGCATCCTCGGGAGCCCGCGCGGGTTCGCAGCGCTCGCCAAGCACCTCGATCCCGCGCGCTTCCAGCCGTGGTTCTACTACTACCCGTCGGGTGCCCATCTGGACCGTATCGCCAAGCATCTGTCGCAGGTGATCCTGAAGCTGACCCTACGCCATCGATGCAAGCGGATCTACGTGGTCGCGCACAGCATGGGGGGCCTGGTCGCTCGGGCGTTCGTCTTCGAGCACGCCGCCCTGGTGAGCCAGGATCCGGTGCGGCTCTTGGTCACGCTTTCGACCCCGTGGAGCGGACAGGGCAGCGCCGCTCACGCAGCCCGGGCCGCCCGGCGAGGGCTGCCGATGGCGCCCTCGTGGCTCGACGTCGCGCCGAAGAGCGCCTTCCTCGAAGCCCTGTTCCATCTCGGAGGGCAGCCCCGCCGGCTTCCAGACGGCGTCGCCTTCCACCTGCTGTTCGGCTACCAGCGGAGGCAGCGCCGCCCGGGCCCGTCCTCCGATGGCGTCATCGCCCTCACCAGTCAGCTTCGGCTCGAAGCCCAGCATGAGGCGTCCTCGCTGCTCGGCGTCGACGCGGGGCATGCGGCGATCCTGCACAGCCCCGCAGCGATCGAGCGGGTAAACGAGATCCTCGCGAAAGCATCGACGATGTGATCGGCGGCGGAAGCGTGCTGCGTTCGGGCGTCGGGCGGCCCGTCGGCGCTCTGGAGGGCCTCGGGCCCCGCCTCAGTGGGGATCCGGCACCCAGTTGCCGTGGAAGCCGAAGGGCACGCGCTGGGGCAGGTGGATGCGCGCGAGGGGGGCGGCGGCGAAGTCCTGGGCGTGGAGGATCACGACCTCGCTGCGGTCCGAGGGGGCGTCGTAGACGTAGGCCAGGATCCAGCCGTCGTCCTCGGCGGCGTCAGGGGTGCGCGGGACGAAGACGGGCTCGAGGAACCGGCGGCCGGGTGCGGCGCCGTGGACCTCGGTGGTGCGCTTCAGCAGGTCGTGCTTGTAGATCGGGCCCATCGCGAGCCCGTCGCCGAGGGTTCCCGTGTAGCCGTAGCGGATCGGCCGGCCGATCCGGCGCTCGTCGTGGCGCGGGAACTCGTGGCCGCGATCCGAGAGGGTGTCGGTCGAGACCTTGGCCGACGAGGGGTCGATCACCCAGCGGTCGAGCGTGGGGCGGCCCTCGTTCGGGCCGTTCGGGTCGCGGGCGAACATCTTCGGGTGGCGGCAGACGTCCATCACGACCCGGCCGTCGGCCGTCTCGTAGGCGTTGAGCGGGTGGAAGACGTAGCAGAGGGGCACCTCGAGCCAGCGCACGCGGGCGGCGTCGGCGTCCTCGCGCGGGAGCAGGCCCACGCGCGCGCCGTAGTCGGGATCCCACGCGTAGGGGAACGGCATGCCGTTCTCGAGGTTCTCGGGCCGGAAGGTGCAGGGCAGGTCGAGGATCACGACGTAGCGCTCGGTGATCGCGCAGTCGTGGAGCATCGGCTTGCCGGGCACCGGGACGTTCACGGTCCGGCGCACGCGCGCGTCGGTGCCGACCACGACGTACTGGACGTAGTCCCACGCCCAGTAGTAGACCATCGCGTGCAGCTCGCCGGTGTCGGGATCGCGCTTCGGGTGTGCAGTGAAGGAGCCGGGCAGGGTGCCGCCGAAGTCCGAGTAGGCAACGGTCTCGAGCTCGGGGGTGAGCTCGACCGGCAGGCCACCGGCCTCCACGATCGCGAAGGTGCGGCCGGCGTGCTCGATCACGTTGGTGTTGGCGACACCCGATCCCATCCCGTGGCGAGGCCCGGGTGTGAGCGGCAGGCCCTGCGCGGCCGCGACGGCGTCGTCGCGCACGTAGCGGTTGCGGTACCACTCGGCGCGCCCGTCGCGCAGGCGCAGGCCGTGCACCATGCCGTTCCCGGTGAACCAGTGATAGGTCCCGGGGTCGGGCGGCGTGACCGGGTTCGGGCCGATCCGCAGGAGACGGCCCCGGAGCTCGTGCGGGATCTCGCCCGTGACGGGCAGGTCGAAGGCGCTGAGCTCCCGCGCCACCGGGGCGAAGTTGCCCGAGAGGTACGGGTTGCCGGGGGCGGACACAGCGACACCGTCCACCGGATCGCCGGCGGTGTCAACCGACCCGGGCCGGGAACGCCGGAGGGCCCCCTACAGCTCCCCGCCGAGGCGCCGGAAGATGGCGTCGGGCGTGTCCTGGGCAGCCGCGCTCCCCACGTCGAGGGTGCGCAGGCCTGCCGAGAGGCGGCTGCACACGGCTGCCTCGTCGGCCACGCCGCGCTGGCGCAGCTCGCGCGGGAGGATCCTCGCGACGACCACCGCGAGCTCCGCGGGGGTTGCGGTGCGCGCCTCGAGGCCTGCCTCCTTGAGCGCGATGCGGACCGTGCCGCGTGCCTCGAGGCGCTCGAGCGACGTTCCCGCCTCGATCGCCTCACACAGCCATTCGAACGCCTGCGAGCCCGCCATCGATCCCTCCCCGCCGGCCGTTCTTCGGCGCTCGCGGAGGCGAACTTGAGGCGGGGAAGCCGGCGAATGCCCGGGGGTTCGCAGCCCCGCCGGCCGCGGCTACCCGAAGGTGCGGGTCAGGAACCAGAAGAGGCCGAGGCCGCAGACCGCGGCGGAGCCGAGCTCGGCAACGAGCCGGTGCGGGCGGCCGCCGTCGATCCGGGCAAGGGCGCGCAGGAGCGGCCAGGCAGCCGCCACGATCGCGAGCTGGCCGAGCTCGACGCCGACGTTGAAGCCAAGCAGCGCCGGCACCAGCCGCTCGGCCGGCAGCGCGAGCTCGGCGAGGATGCCGGCGAAGCCGAAGCCGTGGATCAGCCCGAAGGCGAAGGCCACCGCGGCGCGCAGGCGCGCGGGCCGCTCCACCCGCGCGAGCAGTCCGAAGTGGCAGGCCGAGAAGAGCGCGAGGCCGACGAGCGCGCCGGCCGGCACCGCGCCGATCCCGGCCGCCGCGAGCGCGGCGAGCGCGAGGAGCCCGCCGCACGCCACCCACGGCACGCCGCGCCCGCCCCCGCCGAGCAGCCAGCCGTTCTCCGCCGCCACGAGCGCGATCGAGAAGCCGATCAGGGCCTCGATCGCCGCCGGCTCGGGCCGCACCACGCCGAGCACCGCGAGCGCGAGGGTCACGCTGTGGGCGACCGTGAAGCCCGTCACGAGGCCCGCGACCTCGCGCAGGCTGCCCGCGAGCAGGAGCAGCGCGAGCACGAAGGCCAGGTGGTCCCAGCCGGTTGCGATGTGCTCGATCCCGAGCGCCACGTAGCCCGCGAAGGTGGTCCCGGCGGCGTCCGCACCGGCGGTGCCTGCCGGTGCCTCCGGGTCGCCGAGCGTCCAGCTCGGCTCGGCGTCGCTCAGCACGCGCTCGCGGATCTCGCCGCCGCCCGTCTCGACGCGCGCGAAGTGCAGGTGCGAGGGCGCCGCGTCGAGCAGGAATGTGCTCGTGAGCCGGTAGCCGCCGCTGCGCTCGCAGCGCACGCGCCACTCGTAGACGGCCTGGCCCTCGGGCGCCGGCGCCGGCAGGGGATCGCCGAGCGGCTCGCAGGGGCGCCCGCCGCGCGCGAGCCGCAGCTCCGCCGCGAGCCGCTGCGCGACCGAGGCGGGGGCTCGCGGGTCCCGGACCGGGTCGACGCCGAGCCGGGTCAGCTCGAGCAGCGGCACCCGGACCCGCACCGCAGCCCCGTCCGGCGTGAGGCGCCAGCTCGACCAGGACAGGCTCCGCCCGTGGGCGCCGGCGTCGCCGGCGAGCAGGCAGGCGAGCGCTGCCAGCACGAGCCGCGCGACGAGGCGCGGGCTCACGAGGCCGGCCCCGCGATCTCGATCTCGGCGCGCTCGCGCAGCTCCGCGAGGTAGCGGCGCAGCGCCTCGTCGCCGGCGCGGCGGCGCCACTCGGCGCGCACGTCGTCGGCAACGGCGTCGTAGGGCAGGGAGACCGGCGCCTCGCGCGCCGACAGCAACAGCACCTGGAAGCCGCCCGCGAAGGCGAGGGGCTCGCTCACCGCGCCCGGCGCGGCGGCGGCGAGCGCGGCGAGCGCATCGGGGCCGGCGTAGCCGGCGAGCTTCGCGGCAGGCAGCGGCGCATCCGGCAGCGGCGCCACGAGCGGATCGCCGAGCGCCGCGGCCACGGCGTCGAAGGGCGCGCCCGCACGCAGCCGCGCGGCGGCATCGGCGGCGCGCGCGCGCGCCTCGGCCTCGCTGCGCAGGGGCGCCGCGCGCACCCAGAGCTGGCGGGCGCGCAGGCGCCCGGGCTCGGTGAAGCGATCGGGATGCCCGGCGTGGAAGGCGCGCAGCGTAGCCTCGTCGGGCTCGGCGAGGGCGGCGTCCTCGGTGACGGCCGCGATCATCGCGGTGACGAGCTGGTTGCGCACGAGGCGGTCGCTCTTCGCGAGGCCGAGCTCGAGCGCGCGCTGGACCAGCAGCTCCTCGTCCACCAGCCGGTCGAGCACGAAGCGCTCCTCCGCTGCGCCGACGGGGTTGCGCCGGTCGCTCTCGAGTGCGGCCAGCGCGCGCTGGTAGTCGGCGGCGCGCAGGGCGGCGCCGTTCACGGTGGCGACGGCGCCCTCGGGCAGCGCCGGGGCGCCGGCGCCCGAGCCGAGCAGGGACAGGCCCGCCGCGACGAGGCCCACCAGCGCGCCGGCCCCGAGCCAGGCGATCGACCGCGACCCTCCCTGCGCCACGAGGCCTCCGAGGGCCGTGATCCTACCCACCTCTTCGCGATACGCTCGCGGCAGACCGGGGAGGAGCGATGGCCGAGCCCGTCTACGCGATCCGCCGCCGCGCGGGCCTGCCGCCCGCTGCCGGCCGCTTCCGGGAGCGAGCCCGACGCACCCGCCGGGCGCTCGCCGCGCTGCTCGCCGCGGCCGCGCTCGCCTGCGAGCTCGACGGCCGGGAGGCCACGGCCCCGCCGGCGCCCGCCGAGGCGGCGCCCGCCGCCCCGGCCGTCGTCACGCTGCCCGCCGGCTACCCGAGCCCGCTCGCGCCGCTGCGCGAGCTCGTCGGCCAGTACCCGCGCGACGTCGACCTCTGGCGCCGCGAGCCGCTCGCGGGCCGGCTCCATGCGCTGCTCGGCGAGCGCTTCGCCACCTTCGTCACCAACACCGAGGTGCAGAGCCCCTTGCTCGAGGAGGACGGCATCCTCTACGTGACGGGCAACAAGCAGCACGGCGGCGGCACCGACGCCGCCGCCCTGGTGGTGGACCTGCGCCGCGACGCGGTGTGGGTCTGGCTCATGGCCGGCGGCGAGAGCGAGGCGCTGCTCGATCGCGACGTCGAGGTGGAGCTGCCCGCCGACGTGCGGATCGTGCTCGAGAACGCCGAGCCGGCCCCGGCGCCGCCTGAGGACGACGAGGAGCCCGGCGAGCACCCGCCGCACGAGGAGCCTGACGCCCCGCAGCCGTGACGGGCCGTCACGCGCGCGCGCCTCGCCGGGAGCGGCGCGGTGATGACCGTCACCACCACGCGCCTGCCCTGCACCGAAGCGCCTTCCAGGGGGCCCGCTCGGGCCGGGGAGGGGCGCGTGGACAAGGACCTGCTCGTGCTCGGCGCCAGCGCGCCCGAGATGGAGCTCCTGCGCGCGCGGCTCGGGCGGATGGGCTATCGCGCCGTCCCGGCCAAGACGCCGGACCAGGCACGCGCCTTCCTGCGCGTGGCGGGCTCGCGCGTGGGCGCGGTGGTGGTGCCTTCCGACCTGCCGGTGACGAACCTGCGCGCGGCGCTGCTCTCGCTGCGCACGATCGGCGCAGGGGGCGAGCTCGTGTTCCTGGCCGGCGGCCGCGAGCCGGATGCCGAGGGCCGCCGCCGCCTGCGCGACGCCGGGATCGAGCTCGCCGTCTTCGACCCCTGCGACACCCACACGCTGCGCTTCCAGGTGAACCGCGCGCTCGCCGGCCTCGAGCGCATGCGCGGGCGCCGCCGCACGGTGCGCGCGCCCGCCGACTGGCCGGTGGTGATCCACACGGGCGCGGGCCGCGTGAAGGAGGGCCGCGTCTACTCGATCTCCGCGACGGGCGCCTTCGTCACGGTCGGCCAGCCGTCGATGACGCGGGCGCGCGTGTCGCTCGACCTTGCGCTGCCCCAGGGCGGACCGCTCAGCGCCGCGGGTCGCGTCGTCATGACCAACGTCCCGGGCAACGTGATGCGGCGCAACCTGCCCTTCGGGATGGGCATCCGCTTCGAGCAGCTCTCGGAAGGCGCCTCGGTGTCGCTGCTCGTCTACGCGCAGGAACGCTTCCGTGCGCTCTCGCTCTAGTGTCCTGTGTCGGAACGGTTCATCCACGAGTGGCTACGTTCCAGCACCCAGCGCCGGGCACGGTAGCGAGGATTCGCTCGCCGTTCGTTCATTTCCTCGCCCCGCGGCGCCCGCCTCGACCGACGGAACCCATCCCTCCTCCCGCGTCCGCTCGAGCCGTGTGGGGGTCGTGGTCCTCGAGGCCAGCGCCGCGGACCACGCGCGCAACGGGGCAGGGTTGAGGCGCACTCGTGGCCCGGATGGCCGACAAGCGTCTGCGCGGCGACCGGGCACTCGGAGACCCGGAGGGGTGAGCCGGAATCCTCTCCGGCAGAGTGAGGTCCAAAGGAAACAACGATCATAAAATATTGAAATCAATAAGATTCTAGGCTATTTCGTCGTGGTCTAGGGACGCCGGGGATCAAGCTCGTGTGGCGTTCCGGCGAGATTATCTCGGTATTCATCCGTAATTGGATGGTGATTGATCTGGCTTTCATGCTAGGGTCGAGCCGTCTCATGGGAGGACTCGGATGCAAGCGCGAAGCACCTCTCGACCCGACCTCGAGGCCCATAGCTACGTGATGCGCCTTCCGTTCCCCGTGGTGGCGAAGGAGCTCTCGCATCTTCTCGGCCGGAGACTCACCGCGTACGTCGCCGACGTGAACGACGCACGTGCGGTGGCCGAGTGGGAGACTGGCGACCGAGAGCCACGGCCGCACCTTCCCCAGCGGCTCCAGCTCGCCCTGATCGTCGCCAAGCTGATCGCAGATCATGACGACGCCCAGGTCGCGCAGGCGTGGTTCCAGGGGCTGAACCCCGAGCTCGATGATCGTTCGCCCGCCCGCCTGCTGCGGGAGGGCGATCTCGACGAGGTCGGGCCCCTGGTGCTGGCGGCGGCACGGGCCTTCGTGATCGGTGGATAGCGGTTGGCCGAAGCGGCACGGGCACTCGAGGTCGTTCGGCCGCCGTCCCGTCTCTTTCGCATCTCACGCCGGCCGGATCCGTGGACGTGGCCCAATTGGGCGCACGTCAGCGACGATCATACGTTCGGAAACCGCTGGGACGATCCGCGAGGGATCTACCGCGTCCTGTACGCCGCGAGTCAGCGCCAAGGCGCCTTCCTGGAGGTACTCGCGCGGTTCCGACCCGATCCGGCGGTCGTCGCGGGCCTCGCGCGAATCGCAGCGGAAGCCGATGCCATCCCTCCCGGGATGGTGCCGGCATCCTGGCTTCGCAGGCGCGTCATGGGTGAGGCCTCGGTTCTCGGCACGTTCGCCCACGTCGGAAGACGCCGTTCGCTGGCCCATCTGCGACGGCTCCTGGCAGCGCGACTGGTGCACTACGGACTCCCGGATCTCGATGCAGGCACGATCCGGCTGACTGCACCGCGTCGTCTCACGCAGGAGATCTCGCGCTGCATCTTCGAGATGACGGAAGTGGGGTCGGTCGAGCCGAGCTATCACGGCATCTGTTACCTGTCGCGTCTCGGAGACGAGCTCGAGAACTGGGCGATCTTCGAGATGAGCGAAGCTAGCGGCGGAGAGCCGCGCATCGAGCCAGGCAGAGTCAGCGACCTCTCCCCTGAAGACCCCGACTTCCAGGCCGTGCTCCGGGTGCACGAATTGACGCTCATGGATCTGCACCCTGGCGGGGGGTGACTGATCGCGCGCTCAGCATGCGGTCGTCGTATTGCGCGCCAAGCGCGCCGTGGAAGCGGAGTTCCGCGCCCGCACCCACGTTGGGACTCAGGTGGCCCGCGGCCGGAGCCCGGCCGCGCGGTAGGCCGCGTCGATCACGCGCATGTTCGCGACGGCGTCGGCGGGGCCGGTGGGAACCGGCGCGCCGTGACCCACCGCGGCGGCGAAGGCGCGGAGCTGGTGCGTGTAGGTGCTCTCGCCGCGCGGCACCTGCTCGGAGCGCCGCCCGCTCGCGCCGCGCACGCGCAGCCAGTTGCCGAGGTGGGGCACGAGGGGGTTCAGGACGCGCATCTCACCGGTGTCGCCGACCGCGCGCAACGAGGTCCGCACGATCGTGCCGGTCAGCAGGCCGCAGACGATCCGCCCGGTTCGGCCGTCGGGCCAGCGCAGCGCCGCCTCGAAGCGCCGGTCCACCTGCGGCGTGCGCAGCCAGGCGCGCGCGCTCGTCACCGTGGGCTCCGACGCCGGCACCGCGGGATCCGCGGCCGCCAGGTGGCGCAGCATCGAGATCGTGTAGCAGCCGGTGTCCATGAGCGCGCCGCCGGCCAGGTCCCAGCGCCAGCGGATGTCGTTCGGGAAGATCATCGGGAAGCAGAACCAGGCCTCGAGGTGGCGCAGGCGGCCGAGCTCCCCGCCCGCGACCACGGCGCGCATGCGCTCGGCGAGCGGGTGGTAGCGCCAGTGGAAGGCCTCGACGAGCGTGCGGCCCGTCTCGCGCGCCGTCGCGGCCATGCGCTCGGCCTCGGCGGCGTTGGACGCGATCGGCTTCTCGCAGAGCACGTGCTTGCCCGCGTGCAGCGCGCGGATCGTCCATTCGCAGTGCAGGCCGTTCGGGAGCGGATTGTAGAGGGCGTCGACGTCCGGGTCCGCGAGCAGCGCCTCGTAGGAGTCGAGCACGCGGGGGACGCCGTGGCGGGCCGCGAAGCGGCGCGCCTTCGCGGGGTCGCGCGCGGCCACGGCCACCACCATGACCTCGGGCACCCGCGCAGCGGGCCGCACGAGCGCCATCGGCGCGATCCGGGCGGCGCCGAGGATGCCGATCCGGAGCGGGGCCGGCCGCACGGGCGAGGGGGAGGCGCTCGGCGTGGCGGGGTCGCTCATCCGGCTAGAATACCGCCATGGCGGGCTTCCTCCTGCGCCTGGCGATCTCGGCCTTCGGCCTGTGGGTGGCGGCGAAGATCGTGCCGGGGATGGCCTTCGACGGCCCCGGCACCCTGCTGGTCGCGGCCTTCCTCCTCGGGTTCGTCAACGCCTTCGTGCGTCCCCTGCTCGTGGTCCTGACGCTGCCGCTCACGATCGTGACGCTCGGCCTGTTCCTGCTCGTGGTGAACGGCCTCATGCTGATGCTGGTCGCCTGGCTGCTGCCCGGCTTCGCGCTGGCCGGCCTCGGGACGGCGGTGCTCGGCGCGATCGTGTCGGCGCTGGCGGCCTGGTTCGCGTCGTCGCTGATCGGCTCGAGCGGCCGCATCGAGACCCTGCCCGAGCGCGTGGGCTGAACCGCTCAGGCCTTCGGGATCCGCTCGTGGACGTAGTGGGTAACGCGCGGCGCGGCGCCGCCGCGGTGGAAGCGCTGCGCGATCGCCTGCACCTCGCGGTCGGCGGCCGTCATCCGCTCGTGCTGGCGCAGGTGCTCGAGCCAGGACTCGATCACGAACGACTCGAGGTAGTGGCCCGGTCGGGCGGCGTCGCCCCACAGGCCCCAGCGCAGCGCGCCGTCGCGCAGGCGGATCTCGCCGAGCGCGCGCATCGCTGCCGCGAAGGGCTCGGCGTCGCCGGCCTCGACCTGGTACTCGACGGTCACCAGCACCGGCCCGCGATCGGCGGCCACCGCGACCCCGAGCTGCGGATCGGGCCAGCGCGCCGCCGGCGTGAGATCGGGCGCGTCGCCCGCGGGCAGCCGCAGCCGCCACACGAAGAGCCGCGACAGCGCGACGGCGGCGCCGGCGAGCTCGAAGGCGGCCGGCACCCCGATCGACTCCGCGCCGAGCCCCCAGGCGGCGCTGCCGAGCGCGAGGCCTCCCATCAGCACCAGCAGGTACACCGAGAGGCCGCGCGCGCGCACCCAGGCGGGGAGCACGAGCTGGGCGGCGGCGCTGAGCGTCGTGAGCAGCGCGAGCCAGCCCGCCCCCGCGAGCGCGAGCGCGCCCGCCGCCACCGGGAGCGGGGGCACGATGCCGAGCAGGAGCATCGCCGCCGCGAAGCCGAGCGCGGAGAGCGTGGTGACGCGCTGCGGGCCGACCCGCGCGCGCAGACGCGGCAGGCCCACGCCGGCCGCGACGGCGCCGGCGCCGAAGAAGGCGAGGAGCCCCCCGTAGCCCGCCGGCCCGAGCGCGAGCTGCTCGCGCGCGTAGAGCGGGAGCAGCGCCCACACGGCGCTCGCCGGGAGGACGAAGACGGCGACCCGGATCAGCACGAGGCGCAGCGGCGCGCTGTGGCGCACGTAGCGCAGGCCGGCGCGCATGGCGCCGATCAGGTCCTCGGGCGGGAGCCGCGTCTCGGCCGGCGCCCGCCGCCAGCGGGCCAGCACGCCGATCACGCCCAGGTACGAGAGCGCGTTCGCCCCGAAGGCGGCGCCGGCGCCGGCCGCCGCCACCACGAGCCCGCCGGCCGCCGGGCCCGCCGCGCGCGCGAGGTTCATCGAGATGCCGTTGAGCGAGACGGCCTCGGGGATCTCCTCGCGCGGCACGAGCTCGGGAATGAGCGCGAGGAAGGCCGGCGCGACGAAGGTGCTGCCGACGCCGATCGAGAAGGTGAGCGCGAGGAGCCCCGCGGGCCCGATCACGCCGGTGAGCGCGAGCGCCGCCAGCGCGGCCGCGGAGACCGCGAGCCACGCCTGCGCGGCGAGCAGCAGCCGGCGGCGGTCGACGACGTCGGCCAGCGCGCCGGCCGGAATCGCGAGCAGGAAGAAAGGCAGGCTCGAGGCGGCCTGCACCAGTGAGACCCAGAAAGGCGTCGGCGCGAGCGTGGTCATGAGCCAGGCGGCGCCGACGTTCTGCATCCAGGTGCCGACGTTCGAGGCAAGGCCCGCGATCCAGAGCGAACGGAAGACCGCCAGGCGCAGGGGCGACCAGGGGTCAGCGGTGGCAGCGTCGGGAGCGGGAGCCTCGGGAGGCGGCGCGGAGGTAACGCTCATGCCGCTGCGAGCTTCGCACACGCTTGCCACGGCGTCGTGCGCAGCGCCCGGGCGCTGCTCAGGACACCCGGAAGCCGGCGCGCGCGCGCAGATCGCGCGAGGAGCGCCCGGCCGCGAGCGCGTAGGCGCCGGGCTCGACGTGCCAGCGCTGCGCCGCGCCGTCCCAGATGGCGAGCGCGCGCGGCGCCACGCGGAAGCGCGCGACGCCGCGTTCGCCCGGCGCGAGGCGCAGCTTCGCAAAGCCGGCGAGCGCCCGCGGTGGCCGCCGCCACGGCCCGGGCGGCGGCTCGAGATAGAGCTGCACCACTTCGACGCCCGCGCGCGGGCCCGTGTTCGTGACCTCGATCTCGGCCGCAACCTCCTCGCCGGCCGCGACCTCCTCCCGCACGAGGCGCAGCGCCCCGTACGCGAAGCGCGCGTACGAGAGCCCGTGCCCGAAGGGGAAGCGCGGCTCGACCCCGCGCGCGTCGTACCAGCGGTAGCCCGCGAAGACGCCCTCGTCGTAGCGCAGGGTCAGGCCCTCGCCGGGGCAGGAGAGGAAGGCCGGCGTGTCCTCCATGCGCAGCGGGATCGTGAGCGGAAGGCGCCCGCCGGGGTCGGCGTCGCCGAAGAGCACGTCGGCGAGCGCGCGGCCACCCTCCTGGCCGGGGTACCAGAGCTGGAGCAGGGCCGCGGCGTCCTCGGCCCAGGGCATCGCAACGGGCGAGCCCGCGTTCACGACCACGATCGTGCGCGGGTTCGCGGCGGCCACCGCCGCCACGAGCTCGTCCTGCCGGCCGGGGAGCGCGAAGGAGTCCCGGTCGCGGCCCTCGCTCTCCCAGTCCTCGTCGAGCCCCACGACGACCACGGCCGCGTCCGCGCCGTGCGCGGCGGCGACCGCGCGCGCGAGCGCGTCGGAGGGCTCGGGCGGCGCGAAGCCGACGCGCAGGCCCGCGGGCAGCCCCGGGCGATCGTGCGCGAAGTCCACCTCGATCTCCACCGAGGCGCCGCTGGCGAGCGGGAGGGCGATCTCCACCTCCTGCGATCCGAGCCCGAAGAAGGCGCTCCCGCGCTCGCGCCCGCCCCAGAGATCGATCGCCTCGCGGCCGTCCACGCGCAGCCGCGCGC
Source organism: Deltaproteobacteria bacterium (assembly GCA_035063765.1). NCBI lineage: Bacteria > Pseudomonadati > Myxococcota > Myxococcia > Deltaproteobacteria bacterium. The sequence goes on along the minus strand of JAPSFT010000005.1, from coordinate 147,934 downwards.
GGCCCGCGCTCACCAGCGAGAGCCGCTGCGCGCCGCCCTCGCGCGCGCGCAGGCGCGTGCGCAGGCGCGCCGAGAAGCGCTCGCCGGCCGCGATCGGGGCAGGCGGGGTGAGCCAGAGCACTTCGCCGCTGCGCGTGCGCTCGCGGCGCAGGGGCGCCTCGCCGGGCTCCGCGCCCGCGAAGACCTCGAGCTCGATCGCGCCCTCGACGTCGGCGGCTTCGAGGGCCGGGAGCGTGCGGTAGCAGGTGGGGCCGCGCGCGAAGAGCAGCTCGATCCCCGCTGGCGCGGCCCGCTCGGCAATGCCCGCGAGCGGCGACACCGGGTCATGGGGCGTCACCCGCGCGCTGCCCCCGCCCTGGATCACGGCGCGATCGGCGTTCGGTCCGATCACCGCGAGCCGGTCCACGATCCCGGCGCGCACCGGCGTCCCGGCGCCACCGGCTCCCGGGCGCCGGCCCGCGAGCGGCAGCGCGTCGCCTGCGTTGCGCAGGAGCACCATCCCCGCGGCCGCGGCCTCGCGCGCGAGCGCGCGGTGCTCGGGCCGGTCCTCGCTGCGCTCGGGCAGCGGCGCCCCGGCATCGAGCGCGCCGGTACGTGCGAGCAGGCCGAGGACCCGGCGCACGGAGGTGTCGAGCGCGGCCGCGTCCGCCTCGCCGGCCTTCACGGCACCGGCCAGCTTCGCGCCGTAGTGGCGCGGCGGCCCCGGCATCTCGAGGTCCATGCCGGCCCGGATCGAGGCCGGGCCGGAGCGGGTCGCGAACCAGTCCGAGATCACGACCCCGTCGAAGCCCCACTCCTCGCGCAGGATCCCGGTGAGCAGCCGCTCGTGCTCGCTGCAGTGCAGGCCCCCGAGCCGGTTGTAGGCCGCCATCACCGACCACGCGCCCGCCTCGCGCACGGCGGCCTCGAAGGGTGCGAGGTAGAGCTCGCGCAGCGCCCGCTCGTCCACCTCGACGCTCGCCCGGTGTCGCTCCCACTCGGCGTCGTTGCAGGCGAAGTGCTTCACGCACGCGCCGACGCCGCGCCCCTGCACGCCGCGCACGAAGGCTGCCGCCATGCGCGCCGCGAGGAAGGGGTCCTCCGAGGCGCACTCGAAGTTGCGCCCGCCCGTCGGCGTCCGCTGGAGGTTCACGGTCGGCGCGAGGAGCACCCCGGCGCCCTTGCTGCGCGCCTCCTCGGCGAGCGCCGCCCCGATCCGCTCGACCAGCGCCGGATCGAAGGACGCCCCCTGCGCCGCCCCGCACGGGAAGCAGGCCGACGTGAGGGCCCCGCGGAACGACACGCCGCGCGCGCCGTTCGGCCCGTCGGTGACGCGCAGGGCGGGGATGCCGAGCCGGGGGATCGCTGCCGTGTGCCAGAGGTCGGCGCCCGCCACGAGGGCGGCCTTCTCGTCCAGGGTGAGCTCGGCGAGCCATCGTGCGATGCGGGGGTCCGGCATGGTGGTTCCTGGCAGGGGATCGCCCCGGGGCGCGCCGCACGGACCGCGGAACGATTCCGGTCCTTGACCCCGTTCGAGCCCGGCGCGGGATCCTGGCATACCCTCCGGCCCCGATGCACGCCCGTGGCCGCGCGCGGCCGCGATCGCGCCGCCAGGAGCCGGAGCGGGCGCGCTCGAAGCATGCGCGCGAACCGGCTCGAAGCGGAACAGGAGCAGCGACCCGATGCCCACCGAGCACTTCGACGTCCTGATCGTCGGCGCCGGCATCTCCGGCGTGGGAGGCGCCTATCACCTGACGCAGCAGTGCCCCGGCAAGAGCTTCGTCGTGCTCGACGCGCTCGATGCCTTCGGCGGCACCTGGCGGACCCACAAGTACCCGGGCGTCCGCTCCGACAGCGACCTCTACACCTTCGGCTACCGCTTCAAGCCGTGGACCACGGCGCCGGTCGCGACGGGCGAGGAGATCCTGAAGTACCTGGGCGAGGTGATCGCCGAGAACGACCTCGGCCGTCACATCCGCTACCGCCACAAGGTGCTCTCGGCCTCGTGGTCGAGCCGCGAGAACCTGTGGACGGTCGAGGCCAGGCGCACCGACACCGGGGAGACGCTCCACTTCTCCGCGAACTTCCTCTGGATGTGCCAGGGCTACTACCACCACGACCAGGGGTACACGCCGGAATGGAAGGACATGGAGCTCTTCGAGGGCACGCTGGTCCACGCCCAGACCTGGCCCGAGGACCTCGACTACCGCGACAAGAACGTGCTCGTGATCGGATCGGGCGCGACGACCGCCACGGTGGTGCCGGCGATCGCGGCCGACACCCGGCACACCACGGTCCTGCAGCGCTCGCCCACCTACTTCTACCCCGGCCCCAACCGCCACGAGCTCGCGGACACGCTGCGCGAGCTCGAGATCGACGAGACCTGGATCCACGAGATCGTGCGGCGCAAGATCCTGCGCGACCTCCAGCTCCTGACCCAGCTCTGCATCGACCAGCCCGAGTTCGCCACGGAGCAGCTCCTGAACGGCGTGCGGGCCTACCTGCCCGAGGAGTACGTGAAGGAGCACTTCACGCCGACCTACCGCCCCTGGCAGCAGCGGCTCGCCTTCGTGCCCGACGGCGACCTGTTCAAGGGCATCCAGGCCGGCAAGGCCTCGATGGTCACCGACGAGATCGAGCGCTTCACCAAGAAGGGCGTGCGCCTCCGCTCGGGCCGCGAGCTCGAGGCCGACATCATCGTGGCCGCGACCGGCTTCCGGATCTGCGTGCTCGGCGACGTCGCCTTCACGGTCGACGGCAAGGCGATCGACCTCCACGACACGGTCACCTACCGCGGCATGATGTTCACGGGCGTGCCGAACCTGCTCTGGATCTTCGGCTACTTCCGGGCCAGCTGGACGCTGCGGGTCGACCTGCTCGCGGACTTCGTGTGCCGGCTGCTGAACCACATGGAGGCGAAGGGCCTGCGCAAGGTCGAGGTCGGTCTGCGGCCCGAGGACGCGGACATGCCGATCCTCGACTGGATCGACCCGAACAACTTCAACCCCGGCTACCTGCTGCGCGCCCTCGACCAGCTTCCGCGCCGGGGCGACAAGCCCGAGTGGCAGCACACCCAGGACTACTGGAGCGAGCGGATGGCGATCCCGGCGATCGACCTCGACGGCCCCGAGTTCCGCTACGCACCCTGACCCGATCCGTGCAGGCGCGCACGCGCGCCGGCGGGCGGAGCCGCTGCATCGCCTTGCGCGGCACGCCCACCGCTCTCGGCGCCCGTGCGCGCGGCTTCGAGCCCGGAGCGCCCCCACACGAGCCTCCAGGCGATCCACAGACTCGTCGCCACCCCGATCCCGAGCAGCGTCTGCCCGAGCCGCTGCTGGTCGCTCGCGAGGTAGTTGCTGCACAGCCGTGCCGGGGCGAGCAGGTAGAGCCGGCTCAGCCGGAACGCCGTCGCGACGACCTCGAGCAGGAAGACCCCCCGTACGACGAAGCCGGTCCGCGGCCAGCTCAGCGCCAGCGGCAGGCCGATCAGGAGGGGCACGCCGACGAACTTCGCGATCGCGACCCACGGTTCCTCCAGGGCCGCATCGATCGCCCGCGGCAGCATCCAGACCATCGCGGCGAGCGAGGCGAGCAGGAGGCCGCTGATGCCGCGGTGGTTCCACGCGTCCAGGCTCTCCCTCGCGCGAGCCGGCAGGCACGGGGCGAGCCACCATCCGGCGAGTGCGAGCAGGGGGATCTGGACCAGCATGTGGAGCGTCATCGTCGCTTCGAGGGCGTGCCGGGCGGGCGGCAGCGCGAGCGCGAGCCACAGGCCCACCGCGAGGCGCGGCCTCGCGTGCGGCGACGCCATCATCGGGGCAGCCTGCGCAGGACGTACTGCTCGGCCACGGCCGGTGCGTCCCAGTCCATGATCGCGACCAGTCGGCCCCGGGGATCGACCACCGAGATCGCCGCATTGTGCACGTAGCCACCGATCCCATCGGGAATCACCGTCACCCCGAAGGCGTGCAGCAGCGTCTCGAGATCCGGGGCGCTGGCCGGGCGTGCCGCGATCCATCCCGCGCCGTGGCTTCCCGCGTGGCGCAGATAGGCAGCCAGCTCCGGCGGGCCGTCGTGGGCCGGATCGAAGCTGATGCTCAGCAGCGCGACCTGGCCGTCTGCGATCGGGCGGGCCAGCCGATCCTGGAGTCGTGCGAGATCCCGGCCCTGCACCGAGCAGTACGTGGTGCACCGGGTGAAGATGAACTCCACCAGCAGCCAGCGCCCGCGCAGGCTCGCGAGGTCGATCGCCTGCCCGCCCGCGGTCTCCAGCGACGCCGCCGGCAGCGCGCGCGGGTGCTCGCTCACCTCGAGGCGACGCGCGGCCTCCGCCGTGAAGGCCCGGAATCCGTCCGTGGCGCCCGCGAGCGTCGCAAGGCCCGCCGCCAGGATCAGCAGGCTAGCCAGCAGCGTCCGTAGTGCCGGCACCGGCATCCCTGGACGGCGAGGCCCTCCACAGGCCGACCGTGATCCGGATCGCGAAGGACACCATCGCCAGCACGACCAGGAGCGCGGCGATCGATCCGATCTTGTCGGTGAAGGTCCACTCCTCCAGGTGCTCGGCCATGCGCCGCGGCACGCTCGCGCGGCCACCGCCCAGGAACGCGAGCGCGAAGGCCAGGCCCCCGACCAGATAGACCGGGAAGCCCAGCCGGTCGGCGCGCGAGTCCGGCGCTGCCTGCCCGCGGCTGCCGATGACGTGGAAGAGCAGCGCCAGCACCATCGCGAGCACCCCGATCAGCAGGTAGAAATGGAAGTGCCCCGGCACCCACTGGGTGTTGTGCATCACCAGGTTGTTGCGGATCGTGCCATCCAGGATGGCCGGCACGATGCCCGCCGCCCACCCGAAGAGGGACAGGACCAGGAGTCGCGACGGCATCGTCCAGCGGATAGCCGAGCGATGGAGGTTGACGAGGCCGCCGTAGGCGGTCACCAGGAAGACCGGGAACCCCGCGCTCCAGGAGACCACCTGCCCCACGGTCGACAGCCAGCGCGGCTGCGCGAAGTCCATGAGCAGGTGGTGGGGGAAGACGACGATCACGAACAGGGTGCTCGCCGCCCACGACCACAGGAACGGGCGCGAGATCGGATAGGGCTTGCCGGTGTAGCGCGGGAGGAGCTCGTACACGGCGATCACGCCCATGTAGATCGTGGCGTTGATGTACATGTGCCCGAACCAGTAGATCAGGTTCTTGGCCACCAGGGCGTCGAGCGTCACCTGCGGATAGAAGACGTTGATCAGGCTCATCACGAGCACGACGGCGCCGGCCAGGATGCCCAGGGAGTTCGCGATGATCACCAGCGTGCTGGCCACGACCGCCTTCGGATGGTCGGGGTCGATCCGGCCGCCCAGCAGCCACGGCAGGCCCAGGGCACGGCCCAGGTTCCCGTGCACCGCGATGATGCCCGCGGCTGCGTCGAGGTAGAACAGGAGCGAGCCGGTTCCGATCAGGAGGCCCCCCAGCATGAACAGGGCCGCGGTATCCGGTGTCCAGAGCCCCATCCCGCGGACCGGCAGCGGATAGAGGAAGGTCCACAGCGCGCCGTAGCCGCCCGCGAAGATCGAGAGGACGACGCAGAGCAACCCGAGCAGGAACAGGAGGTAGTTCGCGGCGAAGGCCCAGAGGTGCAATCGCACGTACCTGCGCAGGAAGAACCACATGACCCCGGTCGTGGCCAGGGACATGGTTCCCACCATGCCCATCCCGTGCAGGGACAACAGCTCGTAGAAGAGGCCGGCCGGCACGGGCAGCCATTTCGCCTGCGTCATGCGCATGGTCAGACCGACCAGCATCAGCAGCACGAAGAGGATCACCGCCGTGATCATGTACAGGTCGAAGGTGACCCGCTCGCCGCCCGTGAGCTGCTCCTCGTCCGGATACAGGGTGAGGGATGCCATGGTCATTCGCTCGCCGGTGCGACCACCTGGAGGGTGGCCTTCATGGGTCCGTGGCCGATACCGCAGTACTCGAGACATTGTATCGTGTAGGTTCCGGGTTCGTCGAAGGTGTGCAGCAGCCGGTTCGTGTAGCCGGGCATCGCCTGGGTCTGGGTCACGATCCGACCACCGGGCGCGTAGAGTGCGAACCCATGGTTGACGTCGGCAGCGGTGACGCGGAACTCCACGACGCTGCCGCTCTCCACGGTGGCGGGAGTGATCTGCCACGACCACTGGCGTCCGATCGCCTCCACGACCTGTCGCGCGGCGACCGTGCCGTGCTGGGGCGGGATCGGGAAGCGATGCAGGGTGGCCCAGCTCCCCGCCACGAAGCCGGCGAGCAGCACCGCGAAGAGCCCGGCCTGCAGCCGGCGCGCCCGGGCGGCGAAGCGGCGGGCCGCCGCTTCCTCTGCGGGCCTGCCCGCCTGGAGGACGACGGCCGCGAAGACGAGAGCGACCAGCCCGATCCCCACCAGCGCGAGGGTCCAGACCACGTCCTGCAGGATCACGGGGTTCCTTCTGCCATCCTTCGATTCCGGGCGTAGAACAATTGGTCCAGCGGCGCCAATCGGAGGACCAAGCGCCCCTTGGCGCGACGCCCGGCCCTGGGAGATGATCGCCTTCGCGCCCACCCGGGAGGGCTGCCCCGTGTTCGAGCTCGACGAGACGCATCGGGCCTTCGAGAGCGCGGTCCGCGCCTGGTGCGAGCGCGAGCTCGCACCGGCCGTGCCGGCGCTCGAGCGCGGCGAGGCCCTGCCCTACCCGCTGCTCCGCAAGCTCGGCCGTGAGCTCGGCATCGCGGAAGCGCTCGCGGCGACGGCCGAGCGGCGCCTCGCGCGGCTCCGCAGTGGCGGGCAGGCGCGGCCCGGCTCCGAGGAGCCGGGCGGCGAGGGCGAAGCCGGCGGCCTCGGCGGCGACCCGCTGCTCACGAGCGTGCTCTTCAAGGAGCTGTGCCGCGTCTCGCCGGGCTTCGGCATGGTCCTGATGGCGACGCTCGGCTGTGGCATGACGATCCTCGCGCGCGGCTCGGCCGCGCTCGTCGAGCGCTTCGCGCTCCCCGTGCTGCGCTTCGAGAAGATCGGCGCCTGGGCGCTCACCGAGCCCGAGGCCGGAAGCGACGCCTTCGGCGGCATGCGTACGACGGCCGTCCGCGAAGGCGACGGCCTGCGGCTGCAGGGGCGCAAGACCTTCATCAGCAACGCCCCCTACGCCGACGTGCTCACGGTCTTCGCCCGTGTCGAGCGCGAGGATGGCGAGCCGGTCGCCCGTCCCGTCGTGGTCGAGCGCGGGACGCAGGGGCTCGAGACCGGCCCGCCGCTGCGCAAGATGGGCATGCACGACTCGCCCACCGGCGACGTCTTCCTCGACGGCTGCCACGTGCCGCTCGACCACGTCGTCGGCTCGCTCGAGAGCAGCGCGCGCGCGCGCGGCGCCGCCGCGCTCGAGACGCTCAACCTCGAGCGCTCGGTGATGCCGAGCATGTGCCTCGGCATCCTCGAGCGCTGCGTCGAGGAGTCGGTGCGCTACGCGCGCGACCGGCGGCAGTTCGGGCGGGCGATCGGGGAGTTCCAGGGCGTCGCCTTCCCGCTCGCGCGCATGGCGCTCGCGCTCGAGAACGCGCGCAACCTGGTCCTGAAGCTCGCCTGGGCGCAGAAGCACGGCCGGCTCGACGCGCGCCTCGCGTCGGCCGCCAAGCTCTACTGCGCCGAGGAGGCGACACGCGCCGCGCTGGCCGCGGTGCAGATCCACGGCGGGTCGGGATACATGGCCGACCTCCCGCTCGAGAAGCTCGCCCGCGACGCCAAGATGTTCGAGATCGGCGGCGGAACCAACGAGATCCAGCTCCAGACGATCGCGCGCTCGCTGCTCGCGTAGCGCGTGTCCTCAGGCCGCGCGCGGCTCCTCGCGCCCCGCGCCGCCGCGCGGCATGAGGCTCGCCAGCACGGCCCCGACCAGGAAGAGCGCCGCCACGTCGCCGGGCAGGTGGCCGTGCTCCGCCGGGTCGACGACAGCCTGGACGGCCATGATCCCGCCGTGCACGAGGCTCGACCAGACCGTGAACCAGATCAGGCTCCGGTGCGCCGCCGGCTCGCGCGCAGCGCGCAGCAGGAACACGCCGAGCGTCCCGTAGATGCCGACCATCATCAGCTCGTACTCGTGCTGGCGCGGCTCCCAGGCCCATCCCGAGGGCCAGAACACCATCAGGGGATAGACCAGCAGGAACGAGACCCCGAAGGCGAGCAGCGCGGCGCGCAGCCATCGCTCCCGATCCGCCATCCCGATTCCTCCTCGCCGGTCAGGATGCGCCGGTGGGCGACACGGCGCCAGGCCGCTGGCCGGGGACCAGCGACCTCGGCTACCTCAGCACGGCGGACCTGCTTCGCCGGCCGCGCGGAGAGCACCCGTGCTGACCCTCCCGTCCCATCACCTCGGCGACGCCTGGTTCCACGCCGACGCCGGGCGCATCCACGCCTTCTTCCTGGTCTGCCCCGAAGGCGTGCCCCGGCACACGGCCTGGGACATCGGCCACGCATCGAGCGCGGACCTCCGCACCTGGACCCATCACGGCGTAGCCCTGCGCCGCGGGCCGGCCGGCGCCTGGGACGGGGCCTGCCTCGCGACGGGATCCGTGCTGCGCCGGGGAGGCCGCTTCTGGATGGCCTACACCGGCAACTGGCTCGGCCCGCTTCCAGCCGTCGGGATGGCGTGGTCCACGGATCTCCACCACTGGCAGAAGCTCGACGCGAACCCGGTCACGGCGATCGACGAACGGATCTACACCTCCGAGAGTCGCGGGCGCCGGCGCTTCCCCCACTGGCGCGATCCCTTCCTCTTCGAGGTGGACGGGGTGGCGCACCAGCTCGTGTGCGCAACGGCGGCGGAGGCCGGGGGACCGGCGGGCGCCGTCGGGGTCGCGCGCAGCCGGGACCTCGTGCACTGGGAGCTCCTGCCGCCCCTCGACGTCGAGCCCTTCGCCGAGGAGCTCGAGTGCCCGCAGGTGGTGTCGGCGGCCGGCCGTCACTACCTCGTGTTCTCGACGCCGGCGGGCCTCCGCCTCGGGGACGACGCCGCGGCGCCCGGAGAGCCCGGGCACCTGTACGCGATGGTCGGCGCGGGGCCGCTCGGGCCGTTCCGCATGGCCGACCCGGCGCCGCTCTTCCCGGCCGGCCTCCGGGAGCGGCCCTACGCGGGGCGGGTCGTCGAGCGCGCCGGGCGCCTCGCCCTCCTGGGCACGCTGTGGAGCGACGCCGGCGACCGCATCAGCGACCCGGTCCCGATCGAGGCCGGTGCCAGGGGCCTGCGCGTCTGCGCCTAGGCGCGGGCGCAGCGGCCGCAGCCGCTAGTGTCCTCGCGAACCGGGCTCCGGACGACCCCGGGCAGGAGGCGAGGCCGTGCGGCGGATCGAGACGCTCGCGGAGGGGTGGGAGCTCGCGAGGGGCGACGGGGGCGCCGGCGGCGAGGGCCCGTGGCACCCGGTGACGCTCCCCCACGCGTGGAACACCTCGCCGGGCGGCGTGCCCGCGCCCGGGGACGATCGCGGGCCGGGCTGGTACCGCCGCGCGCTGGTGGTGCCGGAGGTGGCCGCCGGGCGCCGGGCGTTCCTCGAGATCGGGGCGGCGGGCACGGTCGCCGACGTCTACGTCGGCGGCACGCATCTGGCCCACCACCGGGGCGGCTACTCGGCCTTCCGCTGCGACCTCACGGGCGCGCTCGACGCCGCCGGGCGCGGGCTCCTCGCGGTGCGGGTCGACAACGCGCCGGCCGGCGACGTCTACCCGCTGACCGGCGACCACACGATCTTCGGGGGCCTCTACCGCCCGGTGCGGCTCCTCGTGGTGGGCCCGGTCCACGTCGACCTCCTCGACCACGGCGGGCCGGGCGTGGTCGTTCGCCCGCTCGCGCTCGACGGCGACACGGCCCGGGTGCGGGTGACGGTCCGGGTCGCCAACGACGGCGCCACCCGCGCGCGCGAGGAGGTTGCGATCGGCCTGCGTGACGGCGACGGCACCCCCGTGGCCTCCGCGACGGCCGGCGTGACGATCGCTCCCGGCGCGCTGGCCGAAGCCGCCGCCGAGCTCGTGATCGAGCGCCCCCGCCGCTGGGACGGGCGGCGCGATCCGCACCGCTACCGGGTGGTGGCCGAGGTGGCCGGCGATCGCGTGGAGCTGCCCTTCGGCCTGCGCACCTTCGCGATCGACCCCCGAAGCGGGGTGACCCTCAACGGCCGCCCCTACCGGCTCCACGGCGTCAGCCGCCACCACGACGTGAACGGCACGCCGGCGGTGTCGCGCGCCGAGATCGAGCGCGACATCGACCTCGTCGACGAGCTCGGCGCGACGGCGCTGCGCCTCGCGCACTACCAGCACGCCGGGGACGTCCTCGACCTGTGCGACGAGCGCGGCATCGTGGTGTGGGCGGAGATCCCCGTCAACGCGAAGGTCTCGCCCGAGGACCCGCTCACCAACGCCGCCGCCCAGCTCACCGAGCTGATCCGCCAGCAGCGCCACCATCCCTCGATCCTGTGCTGGGGCGTCCAGAACGAGGCGGTGATCGGCGAGCAGGTTGCCGATCCGCGCCCGGTCGCGGCTGCCCTGGCCGCCCTGGCCCGGAAGGAGGATCCCGACCGGCCGACCGCCCAGGCGCAGCTCACCCTCGTCCGGCCCGACGACCCGATCAACCGGATCGCGGACCTGAACGCGCTGAACCTCTACCACGGCTGGTACCACGAGCGGGCCGAGGGGGTGGGCCCCGCCCTCGACGCGCACCGCGCCGCCAACCCGGACGTGCCGCTCGGGCTCAGCGAGTACGGCGCCGATGCCCGCCCCGACTTCCACGCGGGCGAGCCGGTGCCCGGTGACTACACCGAGGAGTACCAGGCCCTCTTCCACGAGGTCTACTGGCGGGCGATCGAGGAGCGGCCCTGGCTGTGGGCCACCTTCGTCTGGAACCTCTTCGACTTCGCCTCGGCGATCCGCGACGAGGGCGGCACGCGCGGCTTCAACATGAAGGGCCTGGTCACGCGCGACCGCCGGATCCGCAAGGACGCCTTCTGGTGGTACAAGGCCCACTGGTCCCGCGAGCCGGTGCTGCACGTCTGTGGCCGGCGCTTCGTGAACCGCCACGACCCCGAGCTCGAGCTCAAGGTGTACGCGAACCATCCCGAGGTGCGCCTGCTCGCCGGCGGCCGGGACCTCGGCGTCCGCCGCTCGCCGGATCGGGTCTTCCGCTGGCGGCTGCGGCTCGGCCCGGGCGAGACCACCGTCGTGGCCCTGGCCGGCGGCCAGCGCGACGAGGCGACCTTCCGCCTGGCCGGCGCCCCCGACCCCTCCTACGTGTGCCCGGCGCCCCGGCGGGTGCAAGACCGGGGCGCCATGGCCTCCTGGTACGAGAGCGCCGGCATCGCGATCGACCCCGGCCGCTACGGCACCTGGAGCCTCCTCGGCGAGCTCCTCGACGACCCCGCGACGCGGGCGATCCTGGTCGAGGAGTTCGGCCCCCGGCTCCTCGACGACCCGCGCCTCGAGGTCGCCCGCGGCTTCCCGCTCGACTTCGTCCTCGGCGCCGCGAACGCCGGCCTCTCCGACGAGCAGCTCGTCGCCCTCCACGCGCGCCTCACCGCCGTCCCGAAGCCCGTGGCCGGCACCCGCGGCTGATCCGCCCCCCGTTGCGTGCGTCCTGCAGGTCACCTGCCGGTGTGGCCGCAGGACGCAGCCGGGTATGACCGCGCGCATATCGACGTGACGCGCTGGCGCGTATGTCCTGCCCCCATCCAGACGGAAGGAAGACCAACCACATGGCCGCGCCCCTTCGCTCTCGCGTGTCGATGGTCGCAGGACTCGTCGCGAGCCTGCTCGTCGCGAGCGCCGCGCAGGCGATCCTCGCCGGCGACCTGCTCGTCACCGATCGCACCAACCGCCGGGTGGTCGGGGTCCGGCCCGACACGGGCCAGGTCTGGGTGGTCTCGCCGCGCGCGGGGGGAGCCGACCTGCTCGTCGAGCCGGCCGGCATCGTCATGACCGACTTCGGGGTGATCCTCGTCGTCGACGAGGCCACGAGCCAGCTCGTCGGGATCGACGCCGCGACGGGCGATCAGTTCGTCGTGATGGAGACCGGCGGGGGAGCGCCGCTCGCGGTGGGCACGGCTCCGTTCGGGCTCGCGCTGCGCCAGACGGAAGGCGCCTACGAGATGTGGATCTCGGCGCGCGGCTCGAGCGAGATCCGCCACGTGATCGGCCTCGAGGCCTTCGGCATCGCCTCCGATGCGCTCTCCACCGACGCGCGCTGGGCGAACGCGCGCGGCGTCGCGGTCTCGGGGGATCAGCTCCTGGTCGCGATGGGCGACGGCCAGGGCTACTGGCAGGTCGCACTCGACACGGGCGTGATCAGCGATCCGCTGCTCGAGTACGACTCGATCTTCCCCGAGCTGCCACCGACCGACCATTCGCCGGACCTGCCCGCCTGGGACGTCGAGCCGTACCTCTACGAAGTCCCGGTGAATCCCTTCGACACGATCACGTTCCGGACGATCCTCTCCCTCGAGAAGACCAAGCTGACCCCCCCCTTCTTCCTCTCGTGCGACCCGGCCGGGACGCGCCTGGTCGCCTATGGGACGCTCTACAAGCAGCTCGTCCCGATCGACCCCATGAGCTTCGCCGAGGGCACGGTCGAGGTCGCCGACGGCACGCCGCTGCGCTGTCCCAAGGCGCTCGTGACGGGCCTCGACGGCCTGCTCTACGTGCTGGACACCGCGCTGCCCTTCGCCGGCGATCCGGCGATCGTGCGCGTCGCACCGGGAAGCGGCGCGGAGCCGACCGTGGTCGCCTCGCTCGCGAGCGTCACGAGCCAGCCGATGGGCCTGGCCGTGGCACCCGTCTCGGTCCCCGAGCCGGCTGCCGCCGGGGGATGCGTCGCGCTCGGCGCGCTGCTCGTGCTCGGCGGGCGGCGCGTGCCCCGCCCGCCTCGCGCGCTCAGCCGTCCTCGGCGCGCGTGATCGGCGCAGCCGCACCGGGGGGCGTGAGCTCGCCCTGCGAGGAGAGCCGGAGGCCGGCCACGCCGGCGATCACGAGGACCAGCGAGATCCCCTTCGCGAGCGTCGCGGCCTCGCCGAACCAGAGCACCCCGATCGCCGCGACCACCGCGGTGCCGAGGCCGGCCCAGATCGCGTAGGCGACACCGATCTCGAGCTGGCGCACGGCGAGCGTCAGGCACACGATGCTCGCGGCGTAGCAGGCGAAGATCGCAACGGTCGGGCCGGGCACGCTGAAGCCGCGCGAGAGCTTCATCGAGGTGGTGCCGCAGACCTCGAGCAGGATCGCCGCGAGGAGATAGAGCCACGCCATCGTCAGCGCCGCCCACCGCAGGAGCCGGCCTGCGCCGGGCGTGCGGATCCGGATCGGTCCACCGTGCCTTCCCTCCTTGTCGTGCGGCACCTCGCGCCACTGCGAGGCGCCGGACCGGGAAGACCCGAGGATGACCGATCCGCGGCCGTTCCGGCGAGCCGGGCCTCAGGGCGTCTGGAAGGTCGCGCGCGCCTCCACGATGTAGGCCCCGGCCGCGAGGTCGAAGCTCGCCGCCGCCGTGCAGGCGCCGGACGCGCAGCTCGCGAGCGTCACGTTCTGCGAGGTCGGCGCCGCACCGACCTTCGGCTTCACCGTGACCTCGACGCCGGTGCCAGCCGGCACGTCCGTGGTGGCGAGGTCCACCTGGATCACGCCCGGTGCGTCCAGGATCATGTCCACCGCGTTCTGGAAGCCGATCGGGTTCGGCGGCGTCGCGGCGCCGTCGATGCCGGTGATGCGGACGGTCGGCGTGATCGGGTTCACGAGCGGGCCGGGCGCCTGCGCGTTCGAGGCGACGGGGCTCGTGTTGTCGGCGGCGAAGGTGTTGGAGATCGCCTCCATGCGGATGCGGCCGGGCAAGCCGGCGTTGGCCCCCAGGCTGTCGGCGTTGCCAGGATCGCCGCCGCGCGCGTAGATCGCGCCCCCGCCCTGGATGCGATGGGCGAGCAGCCGGACCGCCCCGCCGCTGCCGCCCGCTCCGGCACTCGAGAGATCGACGTACCGGCCCCCGCCGGCGCCGCCGTCGGCGAGGATCTGGCCCCCCGATTGGATGTCGATGGTGCCGTTCGCCGCGATCAGGATCGCGCCCCCGCCGCCCCCGCCGCCGCCACCGGACGCGCCGGCCGTGCCGTCGATCGAGCGGCCCCCGCCGCCGCCCGAGCCGCCGAGGAGCGGGCGCAGCTCGGGCACGCCGACGAAGGTGCCGCCCGAGGCGAGCGCGAGCGGATCGACGGTCGCCCCGAAGCCTCCGCCCGGTCCGATGCCGTTGCCGCCCCGGTTCGCGAAGTTGACGAGCTGGTAGGCGCCCTGACCGCCCGCGAAGCCCCCGGGGCCGCCCGCACCTGGTCTGCCCGCGGTGCCTGCCGAGCCGGCGCCACCGCTCCAGCCGCTCACGCGCAGGCGCCCGTAGCCGGCAATCGTCACGTCGCCCTTCACGAGCAGCGTGACCGGCGTGTTCGCCGCGTTCGGCTCGAAGAACACGTGCGTGTAATGGCCGGCGCCGTAGCCGGGGAAGTACTGCACGGTGAAGCTGTCGAAGACCAGGACGCCGTCCGGCGGGAGCGGAATGCGGATGCCGTGATTGCCACTCCCGAACCAGCCCGTATTGCGCACGGTTCCCGGCGGATGGGTCGCAGCGTCGCCCGACACGAATGCGCCGAGGCTCGGGCTCCCCGCACAGCCGCAGAAGTCGGTCGTCTGGGCGCCGGCGGGACCCGCGCCCACCGAGACGAGCGCCGCCAGTCCGAGCGCGAGCCTAGCCGTTCCGTGTCGCCGTCCTTCGGTCCGCATGATCGATCTCCTTCATCGCAAGAACGCGAGACGCGCGCTGCTGCGCCGACGCCTCGTCGCAGCGTCTCGTCGGATCGAGGGGCCTCGCCGCGAGCTCCGGCGGGCGCCGTGCCAGCCCCCGGAGGCCGCCGCGTGGCGAACGAGGAGCCCGGAGCGTGACGCCCGCTCCGACCGAGACCGTGATCGTCTCGCGCCCGACCTCCACGCCCTCGGCGTCGAACGCGATCGCCGTGATCGAGAGCACGGGCGTCTCGCTCGCGGCCGCAACCGCGAAGTCCGTCCGGAACGGCGCGCTCGTGTCGGTCGCGACGACCGCCCCGTTCACCTCGAAGCGCACCGACGCGATACCGAAGGACGCGTCACCGGCGGCACCGATCGCAAGCGTCGTGAGCTCCGCGACCAGGTCGCCATCGCGCGGCGTCACGAGGCCGAAGGCCCCAAGGCCGACCGGCGGCGCGACCGTCGTCGGCGCGCTCGCCGCGGCCGGCACACCCACCACCACGCGCAGTGTCCTGCGCTCGACGCCGAAGGCGAGGTCGATGCGCGTCTCGGCGTTCCCGGCCGCCGTGGCGGTGACGGTGAGCGTGATCGCGCTCTCGCCGGTCGGGAGCACCTGCGCGCCGGGGCTCACGGTGGCGACGCTCGGGTCGAGCGAGGTCGCCGAGACCGGGAGGTCGCCGAGCGACGGGTAGGCGAGCAGGGTCAGCTCGAAGCTCCTGGTGTCGCCCGGTTCGATGAAGAGCGTCCCTGCGGTCCCGGCCTCGAGCACCGCGATCCCGACCGGCGGCGCGACCACGGGCGGCGTGCTCGCGGGGCTCGGAGCGCCCGAGGTCACGCGCAGCTCGCGGCCGTCGTCGCCCGCGACGAGCATCACGATCGCCGTCCCGGCGGCGCCGGTCGTGATCGTGAAGGTCGCGTCGGTCGAGCCGGCGGGAATCACCACCGGACCGGCGATCGACGCCACGGCGGGATCGCTGCTCGCGATCACGAGCTCCGTGTCCGCCGCTGCGGGCGTGCCGAGGACGCGCAGCGTCAGCGCGCGCGTGCTCGACTCGGGCAGGATCACGTCGCCCGCCGACGGGTAGGGCAGGATCGCGATCCCGACCGGCGGCGCCACGACGGGCGGCGTGCTCCCGGCGCCGGGCGTCCCGATCACCACGCGCAGCTCGCGGCCGGTGCCGCCGCCGGTGATCTCGAGCACCGCAGCCCCGCTCGGACCCGCCGTGATCGGAAGCACCGCGTCCGTGGAGCCGGCGGCGACCGCGACCGGTGTCCCTACGTCGGCCACACCGGCGTCGCTCGTGCGGATGGAGAGCGGCGTCGTCGCGGCTGCCGGCGCGTCGAGGAGGCGCAGCACGAGCGTGGTCGTGGCGGAGGGCGCGACCGCAACCTGCCCGAGCGACGGGAACGGCCGCGCCGCCATCCCGACCGGTGCCGCGAGCGCGTCGAGCGTCGCTCCGGAGGTCAGCGCCGAGACGGACACCGCGATCGCGACCTCGTCTTCGAGCGTCGTCGCGACGAGCGTGGTCGAGCCCTCCGCGACGCCCGTGACCGGAACGCGCAGCTCGGTCGCGCCGGCCGGAATCGTGAACGGCGCCGCCGCGACGCTCGCGACCGCCGGGTCGAGCGACGCGATCGCGACCTCGAGCGGCGTCGCGCGCGGCACCGGGAGCCGCAGCACGAGCTCGCGCGTGCCAGCGAGCGGCACGCCGAGAAGGCGGCTCGCGACCTCGAGGCCGACCGTGACCGTCACCTCGATCGTGTCGCGCGCGAGCTCGACCGCGCCCGCGTCGAAGGCGATCGCGGTGATCGAGAGCACGGGCGCCACGTTCGCGGCCGGCACGGCGTAGCTCGTCTCGAACGGCGCCGATGCGTCGGTCGAGACCACGGCGCCGTTCACCTCGAAGCGCACCGACGCGACGCCGAGCGCCGCATCGCCCGACGCCGTGAGTGCGAGGGTCGAGAGCTCGCGCACGAGTGCACCGCCTGCCGGCTCGGTGATCCCGAAGGCGCCCGTGGTGAAGGAGCGCTCGAGCGGCACCGTGAGCTCGCTGCCGTCGGGGTTGCGGATCGGCTCGTCATCGGTGCCGGTGATCGCGTTCGTGAGCCGCAGCGTGTAGGGCGTCGAGAAGGCGAGCGGCGCCGACGGGACGAGATCGACCACGCGGTCGCCTTCGGAGAAGACGAGGCTCGCCGGAACCGGGGTGGCGGCGTTCTCGAGCAGCAGGAAGCTCGCCGCCGTGACCGCGGCGGGCGCCACGGGCTCGTCGAAGCGAACGCGGATGCGCGGCCGCACGGATACGTTCACCGCGCCGGCGGCCGGCTCGAGCGTGACGATGCGCGGGCCGCCGAGCACGTCCTCGCCGTCGGGGAGCCCGTCGTCGTCGCTGTCGGCGTCGAGCGGATCGAGGCCGGCCGCGAGCTCGGCGCCATCTTCGAGGCCGTCGCCGTCGCTGTCGGCCGCATCGTGGCGGGTACCGAGCGCGAACTCCTCTGTGTTCGTGAGGCCATCGCCGTCGTCGTCGAGCGTGCGGTCGTCGGCGAAGGGATCGGTGCCGTAGCCGACCTCGTCGCCGTTCGCGATGCCGTCGCCGTCGAAGTCGCCGGCAGCGGCAAGGAGCTCGAGCACGACCTCGCCGGCCGCGAGCTCGGCGCCGCCCGGCAGGACGAGGCGCCCCGCGACGCGCAGGGCGGGGCCGCCCGCCACGGCGAGGGTGGGCGCGCTGAGGGTGGCGCGCGCCACGCCGGCAGCGTCGAGGGCCGCGGTCGCCGCGAGCACGTCGTTCAGGTAGAAGCGGGCCGCCTGTCCGCCGAGCGCGGGCTCGGCTGCGAGCGCCGCCTCGAAGCGCTGGCCCTCGATCACGCGCTGGCCGGCCGCGGGCGCGGTCAGGACGGCGCCGCCGACCGTGAACGCGCGCAGCAGGCCAGCGATCGGGTTGCCGTCCGCGTCGGCGGCCGGGTTGCCGGCGGGATCCTGGAGGCCGTCCGTGAGCACGACGTGGTAGCGCTGCCCGGCGACCAGGGGCGCCGCAGGCGTGAGCGTCACCACCCGGTCCCCGTCCTCGAATCCGATCGCGGCGGGCACGGGCGCATCCGCGGCGTCGAAGAGCCCGATGCTCGCCGCCGTTGCGGAGGCGCGCGCGATCGGCTCGTCGAAGCGCGCGGCGATGCGCGGCGCGACGCCCACGGCTGCGTCCTCCGCCGGCACGAGCTCGACGAGCCGCGGTGCGCGCGTGTCGGGCGCCGCGAGCACGAGCACCGCCTCCGCCGAGTGGCCCGCCGCGTCGAAGGCGCGCGCGCGCAGCGTCACGCTCTCGCCGCTCGCGAGCTCGGGCGGGAGGTCGAGGGCGAAGGCGGCCGTGGCGCCCCCCGGAGCCCCCGGCGCGTCCTGGCCCTGCGAGGCCGAGACGGCGCCTTCCGCGACGAGCTCGAAGCGGGTCACGCCGAACCCGTCGCTCCCCTGCAGCACCACCTCGAGCCGCGAGCCCGGCACGAGCGCGGTCCCTTCCGCGGGCGCCGTGAACGCCACGGCGGGCGGAGCGCCGTCGGAGACCGCCACCGCGAAGACCTGCTCCCCGCTCGACTGGCCGTTGCCGTCGATGGCCTCCGCGTGGACGCGAACGCTCGCACCCGGCCCGGCGTCGGGCGAGACGGGAACGGCGAGCAGGATCGGAGCCCCCGCGCTCTGC
Source organism: Deltaproteobacteria bacterium (assembly GCA_035063765.1). NCBI lineage: Bacteria > Pseudomonadati > Myxococcota > Myxococcia > Deltaproteobacteria bacterium. The sequence goes on along the minus strand of JAPSFT010000005.1, from coordinate 129,479 downwards.
ACGAGCGGCGCGCTGCCCGCCCCCTCGGCGGCCGCCTTCAACACGGCGACGCCCACGTCGTCGGTCCCCCGCACGCGCACCGAGAGCGTCGACCCGCTCGGGGCGGGCCCGCTCGCCGGAACGAGCTGCTCGAGGACGACGCCGGGCGCGGTGTTCGCGGCAACGGTGACGGGAAGCTCCGCGATCGGCCCTTCGTTGCCGAAGCGGTCGATCGCGATCGCGCGCAGGACCACCGAGCCCGCGAGCGGGAACGTGAAGGGCACCGAGAGCACGTCCGGCGCGCTCTGCCCGACCGTCACGAGGTCGGCGGAGAGGCGGATCGAGACGCCCGCCTCGACCTCGGCGAGCGTCGCCACGACGTCGCGCGTAGCGCCACCGACCGCTGCGCCCGCGAGCGCGAGCGACTCGATCACGGGGCCCAGCGTGTCGAGGGTGGTGAACGAGGAGGAGAGGGGAAGTCCCTCGGCCAGGTTGCCCGCGACGTCGCGCACGCCGTCGATCCGCGCGGTGTAGGTGGCGTTCGGCGCGAGCGGAGTATCGGGCGTGAAGACCACGACCTGCGCGCCGACACCCACGTCCACGCGGCCCGTCACCGCACCTCCCGGGCCCGTGAGCGTGACGTCGATGCCCGCGGGTGCGAGCGGCTCGTCGAAGGAGAGGCGCACGACGGCGCGCGGGTCGATCTGGATCGCGCCGGCGGCGGGCGAGATCGACAGCAGCCCCGGCGGGTCCTGGTCGCGGGTACGGAAGGCGAGCCGGAAGGGCGCCGCGAGCGCGCGGCCGACGAGATCACGCGGGCCCTGGGCGACGACGGTGCCCAGGGCATCCAGGAGGTCGCCGTCGACGACGATCGCCTCGTAGTCGGTCTCGCTCGCGAGCGGTGCGTCCGGGCGGATCTCGAGCGCGCGCAGGTCGCCCGCCACGGGATCGACGACCAGCTCGACGTCGGCCGGAACCAACGCGCCGCCGAGCGGCCGCAGGAAGATACCGCGCGGGTCGATCGAGGCGGGATCGAGCGGCTCGTTGAGCGTGAGCCGGACCACCGCGCCGGTCGAGACGGTCTCGTCGCCCGCGACCGGCTCGCTCGCGACCACGTGCGGCTCCTCCTCGTCGAGGCGCACGTCGCCGAGGTCCACCGTCTCCCCGTCGCTCGCGATCGCTCCGGTCCTGCTCAGGACGCCGTGGCGCGCCGGGAACAGGCTCTCGAGCGCGAAGGCGCCGACGGGGATCGCCTCGAAGTGGAAGAGGCCGTCGGCAGCGGTGCGGAAGGCGTCGCGGCCGAGCGCGCCGCTCGGGGCCTGGTAGGCGATCGAGACCTCGGCGGAGGCGATCGCGAGCGCGCCGTCCTGCGAGACCAGCCGGCCCACCACCCGGCCGCTCGGCCCGAGCGCGAGCTCGACGCTGGCGAGGTCTCCGTCCGCGGCGATCGTGCCGCTCCCGCTCGCCGCGAGCGCGCCGTCGCGGCCGACGAGCCGGAAGTCCCCGAGCGCCACGTCGTCGAAGGCGAAGGTGCCGCCGGCGCCGGTCGCCGTCGAGATGCGCACCCCCGCGCCGACCATCGTGAGCTCGACGGTCCGGTTCGCGATCGGCGTCGTGCCGTCGCTCGCGAAGAGGTGCCCCTCGACGCGGCCCACGCCGCCGAGCGTCAGCACCAGCTCGGGGTGGGCGGGCCGCACGTCGATGTGCAGACTCTGTGCGGCGTGGCTGCGCGTCTGGCCGGCCACGCGCGAGCGCGCCGTGACGGTGTAGGTCCCGAGCGGAATCGACTCGAAGACCGCGCGGCCGGCCGCGTCGGTATCGGCGGTCTGCTCGAAGTCCGGGCCGGTGAGCGTCACGCTGGCGTCCGCGGGGGCGATCCCGTTCGGCTCGAGCACGACGACGCTCGCGCGCGTGCGCGGCGCCAGCGCCACGTCTACGCGGAGGCTCGCTGCGCCCGCCGGGAGCGTCGCGCTCGCGCTGCCGACCTCGATGCCGCTCAGCGTCTCGAGCCGCGCCGCGAGGGTGAGGGCGCCCGCGGGCACGCCCGGGAACGCGAAGCGTCCGGCCGGGTCGGTCGTCACGCTGCGCGGTGGGGAGAAGCCGTCCGCGATCGAGAGCGTGACCCGCGCGCCGGGCACGGTCCCCGCGCCGAAGGCGTCGAGCACGGCGCCCTCGACGAGCCCGAGCGTGCGCTCGACGAGGAGCAGGTCGCGGATCTCGCCGGCCGTTGCGAGCGACACCGTGAGCGTGCCGAGACGCCCGGTGAGCGCGTCCTGGCCGACGAGCTGGTGGGTGCCGAGCGGAACGCCGGTCACCTCGAAGGCGCCGGCTGCGTCGGTGGCCGCGAAGCCGAGGTCGCCGACGCGGATCTGGGCGAAGGGGATCGGTGTGGTGCGGTCGAGCGCGACGAAGACGCCGCGCAGGGTCGCCGTCGCGCCGAGCCGCACCACGACGAGCGACTCCACGCCCGCGGCGACCGACACGGCCGCCGCGCCGTCCCGGCGCACGACGCCCAGCACCGCGGAGGCGCTCGCGGCGTAGCTGCCCTCGAAGAGGTTCGCGACCAGCAGCTCGCCCCCGGCGTCCGTCGTGCCCGCAAGCTCGTCGTGCGGGAAGGTCCCCTGCCGCAGCGTCACGTCGGCGCCCGCCACCGGCTGCCCGGTGCCGTCGACGACGCGCACGCGCACGGCGCCGCCGCGCGGGATCAGGTGGACGTCGGCCTCGTTCGTGATGCCCGGGCGGAGGACGATGACGGTCTGTCCGCGCAGCCCCGTCGCCTCGTCCTCGGCCTCGACGGCGTAGCCGCGCGGCTCGCCCCGGGCGTCGAAGGCGGGCAGGTCGAGCTGGGTGTCGAAGCGGCCACTCGCGTCGCTGCGGATCTCGAGGTCGCCGAAGCTGATCTTCACCTTCGCGTTCGCGACGGGCGATCCGTCGGGCGCGAAGACGTGGCCCGCGAGCCGCCCGTTCACCTGCGCCTCGCTCGGGAACTGGAGCACGAGGCCGCTGCGATCGGGATCGATGCGCGAGGTCTGGCCCGACACCGAGATCGGAGCCGGGTAGAAGGGGGTTGCCGCCTGCACGCCGAAGTCGCCGGCCAGCGCCTGGCCCGGGAAGGTGAAGGTGCCGAGGGCGGGATCGGAGTCGCGCTCGCCGCGGACCTGGAAGCCGACGTCGCCTTTCCGGGTCGGGCCGATCCCGGTGAGCCGCACGCGCGCTCCGATCGGGACGCCCTGCCCGTTCAGCACGCGGCCCGCGATCGTTCCCTCGGGCAGGTAGCGCACGTCGGCGAAGGCGGTCTGGCCGTCGAAGTCGAGCGCGGTCTTCACGTAGCCCCAGCGCGACGGCCGGAACTCGAGGCCTTCGCCGGTCAGGAGCGGGTCGTTGACGCCGGTGAAGATCTCGAAGGCCCGCTGGAGGGCGGCCTGCAGCTCCTCGCTGGTCGGCGATCCCGAGAGCGTGTCGAGGATACCCGAGACGTCGGCGTCCTCGTGCGGCGGCGCGGGCGCGCTCACGGTGTAGTCGTCGAGCGCCAGGTTCGGGAACTCGAACTGGCCCTGCGCGTTCGCGTGGACCCAGAGGAAGCCGCCCTCCTGCGGGATCGAGACGTCGACGTCCGGCACCGGGTTGCCGGCGGCGTCGCGCACGACGCCGAGGATCCGGCCCGCCGGCGTCAGGCGGACCACGACGAAGTTCTCGAGGCCCGCGATCACGTCGAGGCTCGCGCGGCCGATGCGCGTGAAGTCGATGCCGCGCGCGGGGTCCGCCTCGACCGCCGCCTCGATCGAGCGCCGGCCGGTCGGCACACCGGTCGCGACGAAGTGGCCGTCGGCGTCGGCGCGCACCAGCGCCTCGCCGCCGGCGACCAGCGCGAAGGCGCCGGGCGCGCCGTTTGCGAACTCGACGCGCCCGCGCACGGTCGTGCGGCCCTGCAGCATCACGTTGGCGATGCTGGCACTGGCCGCGGTCGCGCCGACGTTCGCGCGCTCACCGCGGCGGCGGCCGTCGAAGGAGACGGCGAGCACCACCCAGGTGCCGACCGGGACGTTCTCGGCGCGGTAGAAGCCCTGCGGGTCGGCCGTCGCGACCGACACGACGGGCGTGAACTCGCCCGTCACCTCGTCGTAGCGCCCGACGAAGAGGCGCGCGCCGCCGTGCCCGCTGCCGTCCGGCTCGAGCACGCGGCCCTCGATCGCGCCGCGCGGCACCACCGCGGAAGCCAGCACGACCGGCACGTCCTTCCCCTCGCCGGGTGCGAGCAGGACGCCGGAGACGGTGCGCCCGCGCCCGCTCGGGCTCGCGGCATCGATCGAGAACGCGCCGAGCGGCACGCCGAAGAAGGCGAAGCGGCCCGAGGCGTCCGAGAACACGCCCCGCCCGAGCTCACGCGAGTCGGGGTCGGGGAAGAGGTTCACGGCCGCGCCCGGCGACGGCGTGACCCCGTCCGGCTCGAAGACCGTGCCCAGGACGGTGCCGCGGCCGCGGAAGCGCAGTGCCACCGGTACCTCGCCGCCGACGCGCGCCGATTCCTCGGCAACGTGGTCGCGCAGGAGCGCGCGGTCGAGCCCCTCGGCCGCCGCGATCGCCTGCGGCAGCGCGCCGGCCGCGAACTGCTCGAGGAGCGTACCGGCCGCCGAGCCGCTCGCGAGCTCGAGCAGCCGCGCGCGGTCGAGCTGCGCGTCGCTGCTCGCGGCGAGGATCAGCGCCTCGGCCTCGCTCGAGAGACCGCTCGTGTCGGTAGCCGACACCGAGTAGGGGATGCCCGCCGGCACGTAGTCGAAGTGGAAGCGCCCTTCGGCGTCGCTGCGCGCCTGCGCGGGCCGCGCGGTGGCGGGCTCGCATGCGAAGCCCATGACCTCGTCGTAGATGGTGAGCGTCACCGGCACGCCGGCGGCGGGCTCGCCGCTCGCGCGGATCACGCGCCCGGCGATCGAGACGCCGATCGCAGCCGTCGCCTGGAGCGGCACCGACCCCACGGTGAGCGGGTTGCCGCGTGGATCGGTCACCTCGGGGGCCACCGAAAGCGTGCGCGCGACGAGCGTGCCGACCGGCTGCCCGAGGTTCAGCAACGCCACGCGGCCGCCCGGCTGGATCTGCACCGACTCGGCGCCGTTGCCGTCCTCGAAGCGGTAGGCGCCGGGCACGTCCACGCTCGCCTGCGTCATCGGCTTCGAGAAGAGCACGCCGACCACGGTCCCGTAGTTGCGGATGTCGGGGCGCGGGCACGGCTTGGACGGCCGACCCGCGAGCACCTGCTCGTCCTGCACGGCGGCGAGCACGGCGGGCGCCGGCTCGACGACCGGCTCGCTCGCCGGCGCGAGCACGGCCTCGCTCGACCCGTCGCAGGTCTCGTCCACCGCGAGCGGGGGCGCCGTGGCACCACCGAGGGCGGCGCGCAGGCAGGCGCCGCGCGGCAGCGCCGGCAGCGGCCAGCGCCAGAGCGTGCCCGTTCCGTCGCCGGCGAGGTCGAGGAGTGCCAGCTCCGCGGCCGGCGCGTCCGCGCCGGCGACGAGGCGCAGCATCCCGGCGATCGGCCGGGACGCGATCCAGTGTCCGTCGACCGCGGCCGACGGGGAACCCGAGAATCCCGCCGCGTTCCCGATCTCGCTCTCGCCGAGCTCCGCAAGCGCGCCCGCCAGCTCGAAGGCAGGCGACCAGGCCTCCGCGTCCACCGCCGCCACGAGCCAGGGCTCGCCGCGGCCGGCGAGGTCCGCCGCACGCGCCGCGAGCAGCGCCACCGCGCCGGGCTCGGCGGCCTCGGCGGCGAGCGCGGCGAGCAGCGCCTCGCGCAGCTCGCGACCGGCGCCGGTCTCGCGCCAGATCTGGTCGAGGCCCGCGTGGGGGCGGCGCGCGCCCTGGAAGTCGAGCAGCAGGTCCGCGAGCACGCGGGGCGCGGTGTCTCCGTAGCGCAGCCGCTGGCCCGCCTCCGCGATCGCGAGCACGCGCGACTCGAGCGCGCCGCGCGACACCGGCTCGACACCCGGCGGGAGCTGCGCCGCCGTCGCGACCGAGAGCGCCTGGCCGAGGTAGCGCTCGAAGGCCTGGAAGAGCGCCGGCGAGAGCGCGCGCACGTCCTCGGCGAAGTCCGGGTAGCCGATCGCGTCGGGCGAGAGCGCGACGCCGCGCTCGTCGACGCCCATGCGCAGGCGGAAACGCCCGACGAGGTCCGAGTCGCTGGTGAGCTGCGAGAAGGTGATGGCGCCGGTGCGCTGCGCGCGCAGGCGGAACTCGGCGGTCGCGGTCTCGCCCGGCAGGATCGTCCCGAGCTCGGCGACCTCGGGCGTGCCCGGCTCGAAGACGGCGCCGGAGAGGCTCGCCGCGGGCAGCGTCACCGAGACCAGGTTGGCGGGCGTCGGGCTCGTGTTGAGCACCGTCACCGCTGCGGTGTAGGGTTCGCCGCTGCGGATCGTGCGCGGGTGGGTGAAGGCGAGCGAGAACCTGGGATTGCGCACCAGCACCGAGCCCGACGCAAAGCCGCGGATGCGGCGGCTCGTCCGGCCGAGCCCGTCGAGCGTGCCGTCGATCACGAGGTCCATCACGTGGAGGCCTTCGCGCAGGCCCTCCACCAGGAACTCGGCCTGGCCGGTATCGCCGGGGGCGAGCCGCGTGCGGTCGTCCGCGCTGCCGAGCTGGCCGTCCGCGCCGGGGCCGACGACGGGCTGCGTCGGCTCGATCACCGCGTCGGGGCCGACGCGCGCGAAGCGCAGCGGGTCGTCGCCCGGCGCCGCGTGGGTGCCGGCGATCTGGTCGGGCCCGGCGGGCAGCGTCATCGTCGCGGCGAGGTCGCGCACCGAGAGCCCGGACCCGTTCGGCGCCGCGTTCTCGGTGAAGAGCATCACGCTGAAGAACTGGTTCAGGAGGCCGATCCGGCCGGGCACCACGACGAGGCCCGGGATCGGCGGCACCGCCAGCGCGAGGTCGTCGTCCTCGGCCGGCTCGACGAACTGGAAGTTCACGCCCTGGACGTCGATGTCGAGGCCGGCGGCCTCCAGCTCGGGGGGCAGCTCGGCCCCCAGCGCCAGCTCGGCGTTCGCGGCCTGGGCCTCGGTGAGGAGCGCCTCGAGCTCCGCCTTCGGGATCAGCTCGACCTTGCCGTCGAAGCGCGGCGCGACGACCGGGAACCTGACCGGCACCGTCTGGCCGTCGAGCACGAAGCCCACCTCGAACTCGAGCACGCGGAAGCTCGACTCGTCGATCGTGATGCCTCGGGCCTCGATCTCGTCGAGGGTCAGCGGACGCGAGGTGACGCGCGAGACGAGCACCTCGTCGAAGACGGTGACCGGCAGCGAGCGCGGACTCGCGTCGAGCCGGGTCGCGCCGGTGGCGACGTCGACGAGCCGGATGTCGTCGAGCGAGTAGTCGCCGACCAGCGGCAGCGGCGGGAGCACGAGGTCGCCGTTCGGGAGCCCGACCACGCGGCGCGCGGCGAAGGAGGGGCCGCGCAGGGTCGCTTCGACGACCGCGCCGCGCGCGAGCTCCTCCACGGTGTTGCCCTCGCTGCCCGCGATCAGCTCGATGGTGACCGCCCCCGGCACGTTCTTCGGGATCGCGAGGCTCGTGCGCACCGGCCGCAGCGCGACGCCGACGACGCGGTAGTCGAGCGTCGTGAGCACGTCGGTGGCGCGCGCGGCGGACGCCGCACCGGCGAGCGCGGCGGCGAGCGCGAGCGCAGCAGCGACGCGCCTAGTTCGCATCCAGCCCCCGCTCGAGCAGGTACATGCGCTGCTGGTCCTGGCGCACGCGTCCGGCGAACGGACCGGGGCCGCCGGCCGGGTCGTAGTCATGGAAGCGCTGGATCGCCCACGCCGCGTCCTGCAGGAGCTGCACGCCCGTCAGGTCGTGCGCGGCGGAGAGGAGACCGCTGCCGACGGTCATCACGCCGTCCTCGGAGAACTGGCGCCGCGCGCGGCGGTACTCGTTGCCCTGGCGCTCGTCGTAGACGAGCAGCAGCACGGCCTGCATCCCCTTGAACGACGCGTCGAAGGTGAGCGCGAGGGCGGCCGAGCCCGGGAAGACGCGGCTCGAGAGCGATCCGAACTCTCCCGCCGAGAAGGCGATCTTGCCCGCCTCGGAGAGCGCCTTGACCTGCTGCGCCTCGTGCACCGCCTTGGCGGCGGTGATCAGCGCTTCGCTCACCCCGAACAGGCCATCGACGTTCATCGCCATCGCGCTCTTGTCCATCTGATCGATGTCGATGTCGGGGGCGTCCTTGTCGGCCTCCATCGCGTCCGCGGCGGCCCATTTCGCGAGCTCGAGCACCGCCTCGGCGGCCGCGAGCCGGGCGTCGGTGAGCTTCACGCGCTGCGAGTCCGGCGTGTCGGCGTCGCACGCGAACTCGATCGCCTTTGCAGGCGGGTCGATGGATGTCCCGACGGCCCGGGACCGCCTGCTTCCGGCGTCGCTCTCCGTGAAGGCGGTGAGACCGTCCTTCGCGACCGTCCACTTCACCACGCCGACCTGCGACGCCAGCTCCTGTGCCGCGAGCAGCTTCTTCAAGGTCCCCGCTTCGTGCTCGACCTCGAAGACGCTGTGGATCGCCTCGACGCTCTTCGAGAGGCCCTCGGTCTTGTCGATCCACTCCGCCTGGAACTGCTTGCGCTCCTGCTCGCTTCCGAACGATCCGGCCAGCGCCAGCCCTTTCCCGACGAACTCCAGCGACGTCTTGCCGAGGCCGATCGGGTTGGTCCAGTCGTCGTCGCGCTCACCGAGCCCCTCGCGCAGCTCCTGCCAGCCTTCGACCATCCCCTTGCCGGCCTCTTTCGCCGTCCTCCACTCCACCATCTCGCCGTATTGCTGCGCCTGCGTGACGACCGACTCGACCCGGCTGCCCTTGCGGTCGACATTGCCGACCGGATCGCCGTTCATCGCCGTGAGCAGGGCGCGGCTGTCGCGATAGAGCGCGGCGTCGCGCTCGAGGAAGCGGCCGAGCTGCGGGTGCAGCGTGCGCTCGCCCATCTGGTAGAGGCCGGTCGCTTCGTCGAAGAACGCGGCGTGGAAGAGCAAGCGGTGCGCGATCGCGGAGCGCTCGGACTCGCCGCGCAGCAGGGTGCCGTCCACCACGCGCTGCACGCGCGGCGTTCCGTACGGGCCGTAGCTGATCGACTCGAGCAGCGCGCCGTCGCGACCCAGGTAGCCGCCCACGCTGCCGTTGATGCCGGCGAGCGGAATGAAGTCCTCGAGCGGATCGCCGGGCGCCGCCGCGGCCTGCGCCAGCACGAGCTGGCTGCCGACCCACACGAAGCGCCGCGTGAGCTCGCGCGTAGGGCTCAGCGGCGGCCCGACCTCCTCGTACTCCTCGATGAGGCGCCCGTCCTTCCAAGCGAAGTGCTGGCGTCCGGCGCGGCATCGATCGGCGGGTCCCGCCGCACGCCGCTCGACGATGCGGCCCATGCCGTCGCGGACGTACGACACTTCGCAGCCGTCAGTGCGCGTGACCCGCCGCAGCATCCCGAAGCCGTCGTGCTCGAAGCTCGCGGTCACCTGCGTGAGCGTCGGATCGCCGGGCAGGTGCACCCAGAGCGGTGCCTGCGAGACCGAGCCGCCGTCGTCGTAGAGCACCGTGACGCCGCTCGCCTGCTGGAGGCGGCCCGCCACCACGGTCATGTCCGCGAACACCGCACGGCTGTCAGGGGCGCCGCTGCTCGATTGCGGCGAGAGCAGCTCGCTCTCGGCATCGAAGTCGAAGCCCGCGAGCGTGACCGCTGGCGCCTGCGCGGTTTGCTGGGCGTTCGTGCAAGCGGCCTCGGTGCAGTTCGGCAGGCAGGCGTCGCCGCCGCTCGTGTTGCCGTCGTCGCAGACCTCGTTCGAGTCGAGGGCGCCGTCGCCGCACGTCTCGGCGCTGCAGTCGGCGCGGCAGCCGTCGCCGGTCGTGAGATTGCCGTCGTCGCAGTCTTCGCCGGCGTCTGGGATGGCGTCGCCGCAGCGCTCGACGCTGCAGTCGGCGCGGCAGCCGTCGCCGTCCGCCGCGTTGCCGTCGTCGCAGGACTCGCCCGCGTCGAGGAGCCCGTCGCCGCAGCGCTCGACCGTGCAGTCCGCGCGGCAGCCGTCGCCGCCGGCCGGGTTGCCGTCGTCGCAGGACTCGCCGGCATCCACCACGAGGTCGCCGCAGCGCTCGACGCTGCAGTCGCTGCGGCAACCGTCGCCGTTCACGACGTTGCCGTCGTCGCAATCCTCGCCCGTGTCGAGGAAGCCGTTGCCGCAGGCCTCGACCTGGCAACGCCGGTCGCAGCCGTCGCCGCCGCTGCTGTTGCCGTCGTCGCAGCTCTCGCCGGGATCGGTCGCGGCGTTGCCGCACAGGTCCGAGATACAGCTCGGGCTGCAGCCGTCGCCCGGAGTCGGGTTCCCGTCGTCGCAGCCCTCACCGGGATCGAGCGTCCCGTCGCCGCAAGCCTCTGCCGTACAGTCCGGGCGGCAGCCGTCGCCGTAGGCGCCGTTCGCGTCGTCGCAGTCCTCGCCGGTGTCGAGTCGCCCGTTGCCGCAGATCTCCACGCCGCAGCTCGCATCGCAGCCGTCACCGCCGAGCCCATTGCCGTCGTCGCAGCTCTCGACCGGATCGAGCACGCCGTCGCCGCAGCTCTCGGCGGTGCAATCGGCGCGGCAACCGTCGCCGACGCCCGCGTTGCCGTCGTCGCAGGCTTCGCCGGCGTCGAACGCGCCGTCGCCGCAGCGCTCGACCGTGCAGTCGCCGCGGCAGCCGTCGCCCCCGAGCGAGTTGCCGTCGTCGCACAGCTCGGCAAAGTCGAGGCGGCCATCGCCGCAGCTCTCGGCGGTGCAATCCGCGCGGCAGCCGTCGCCGGCGAAGAGATTGCCGTCGTCGCAGGCTTCGCCGGCGTCGAGCGTCGCGTCGCCGCAGGAGCTCGCGCGGCACAGGGCGCCGAGCTCGAAGTCCACGATGCGCATGCCGGCGGGCGGCGCGTTGCGGCGGTAGACGTCGACGCGGCCGTCGTGCAGCCGGTGCTCCGAGAGCACGCGCCCGCCCTGCGTGAGCTCGTACTCGAAGCCCGCCGCCGGTGGCGGATCGGCAGCGCCGCTCGCCTCCCAGCGCATCGTCGTGGTCCGGAGGTCGGCGTCGAGCGTGCGCGTGAACGTGACGCCGCCGGCGTAGGAGAGGGACTCGACGACGCCCGGCGCAGCGAACGCAAGCGACGAGATCCCGACGCCACCGATCTGGGTCGGCTGGCCGAAGCCGTCGACGGCGTAGTCGAGCGCGAGGCCCGATGGATAGTCCTCGTCGACCGTGCGGCCGAGATCGTCGATCGTGACCGCCCACGTGCCGAGGGCCGTGGACTCCGAAACGGCGCGGCCGCGGCCGTCGAGGCCCACGTCGATCACGTGCTGCCCGCGCGTCACCTTGCGCACGGCGCCGAGCGCGTCGCGCTGCATCTCGATGCGGTCGCCGGTGTTGGGCACATCGAGGATGCGCGTCTGGCCGGCGACGCGCGTCAGGAACTGCGTCGCGCCGCCGTACTCGATCTCGTCCACCAGCAGCGGGTTCTGCGTGCGCCGGAACTTCGTATCGGTGCCGTCGGGCCAAGTGACGACCGACACCAGCTTCTCGGCGTCGAGCGTGAAGTCCATCGCGCCGATCCCGACGAGGTGGCGATTGCCGTCGTAGCGGTAGTCGGCGCCGGTGCCGTCGCCGAAGGTGACCGACAGCACGCTGCCGTCGGCCGCGTAGGTGGCACGCGTCGTGACCCCGTCCGGATCCGTGGTCGCGGTGCCGTTGCCGAAGTCGTCGCGGCCGAAGCTCGTCGTCGCGCCGCTCGGCAGCGCGATCGAGGCCAGGGCGCCGTTCGCGTAGTCGAACGTCTTCGTGAGCGAGCGCCCGCTCGGGAAGGTGACCGTCTCGCCGAGCGTGCGTCCCGTCGTGCCGTCGAAGCCCGTCCGCTCGGTCGTGATGCCGAGCGCCGGCAGCTCGATGCGCGTCACGCGGCCGGCGACGTCGCGGGTCAGCTGCTTCACGGTCTGCCCATTCACCTGGACGCGCCGAACCATTCCGTCCGGGAAGTAGGAGAACGCCTGCGCGAGCGCGCCCGTCACGCTTTCGAGTCGGCCGGCTGCGTCGTAGCCGTAGGTCTCGTCGACGAGCGTTCCGAAGCTGGCGTCCGTGACGGTCTTCCCGACCACCTGGCGGCCGTTGCCGTAACGGAAGGTCGAGGCCCCGAGATCGGTGGTGAGCGAAGTGAGCCGCCCTTCGCCGTCGTAGCCGAGCGCCGCTCCGATTCCCTGGTCCTCGATCGCGGTCGGAGCGCCGTTCTGGAACGTGATCGACTGCTCGATGCCGGGGCCGCTGCGGCTGGTGAGCGCGGCGCCGGTGTAGCCGAAGCTCGTCGTCTCGCCGTTCGAGGAAAGCGAAGTCACGCGGCCGTAGCCGTCGTAGCCGAAGCTCGTGCTCACGTCGGCGAGGCCCGTCGCTTCGTCCCGCATGCTCTCGACGGCGAAGGGATCGGCCCCGTACGAGAGCGACTGCGAGACGGCTCCGCTCGCCGTGCTCACCGTCATGCCGGCCGGCCGGCCGTCGTCCGTGGTCGTGCTGACCGTGAGGTCGGCGTCGCCGAAGCCGGTCGCCACGCCGTCCGCGTCGCGCTGGACCGCGAAATTCCTCCCGCCCGAGTCGAAGCTCGACGGCACGCCGTTGGAATCGCTGGCGATGTTGACCTCGACGAGGCCGCCGGCTCCGCTCGGATAGCTGCCGCCCCAGGACGCGGTCTCGGGCAGATCGTTGGAGCCGCCCAGCCGGACGCCGCGCGTCAGCGGCGTGGCGCCGCTCTCCTCGAGGCTCGACGCCTGGAACTGACCCCAGCGGTTGAAGTGCGAGCGGTTCGTGACCGGCCCGGTCGTCGCGACGATCTCCAGGCCGCTGCTGCCGGTGACGTCGAGCATGCTCGCGGGCGCGTAGCTCCACGTCGTCGTGACCCCTTCGGGAGTCGTCACCCGCACGAGGCGATTCCACGCCGTGCCGTCGTAGACCAGCTCGGTCACGAAGCTCCCGACGGTCGAGCGCAGCAGGTTGCCGCGCAAGCGCCATGCGGTGTTAACGTCGTCGTACTCGAGCGTCACCGTCTCGCCACCGCTGCCGAGTTGCCTGACGCGGCCGCCGTCGTCGACCGTGCTGGTCTCGCCGCCCACGTCCGTCGCGCCGCCGAAGCGGTCGAAGGCGTACTGCTGTTCGGGCGCGGAGCCGACCACGGCGGTGGCCGTGCCGCCGTTCGCCGCGAACATCGCCTCGGCGGTCAGATACGCGCCGCCGACGTCGATCCCGGTCCCGCGGACGTCGACCTTGTCGACCAGCGCCCCGTCGTACGTGATGGCGGCGCGCGGCTCCTCGTCGCCCGCGCTGCCATGGCCGTGGCTCGCGAGCCGCAGCGGATCGCCCGGCTTCCAGCCGTAGCGCATGTCCCGGCCGTGGGTCTGGACGACGCTCTCGAGGCGGCCGTGGTCGTCGTAGCGGTACTCGACGTTGCGCGCGCCGGCCTTCACGCGGCCGAGCCGCCCGAGATCCGCGGCGCTCGAGTACGGGAGATCGATCGTAGTGTCGAAGCTCGGGCTCGTGGTCGGCAGCCGCCAGCCGAACTCGAGCGCGATGCCGCGATCGCCCTCCACGCGGTCGAGGCGGCCGTCGGCGCGCCGGAACACACGCATGCGGCTGTCGACGAAGGCGGGGACGATTTCGGTGAGGCGGCCGTCGGCGTCGTAGACGGTGCGCGCGCCGTTGCTCGCCACGTGCACGAAGCTTCCATCGCTCATGCGGTAGAGCGCGTCGAAGCGGTCGCGCGGCGACTCGTAGAAGGAGGCGATCTTCGACGACCAGCCGAACGCCGCGATCGCCGGGTCGGTCTCGAAGAGCGGCTTCTTCGCCAGATTCCCGTGCGCCTCGTCGATGCGGCGATAGAGATGGACGTTGCCCGCGCCGTCCGAGAGCAAGGCGTCTCCGGGCTGCGCGATGCGGTCGAAGCCGGCGTCGCCGTAGAAGGTCAGCGGGAGCCGGTATCCGGAAGGCAGCGCGCCGATCGGTAGCTCGCAGATGCGCGCGTTCCAATTGAAGTCGAAGCCGGGCCCGAGCACGCCGGCCGCCGCCGAGCGGCTCGCGTAGACGCGGCTCATCACGAGGTCCGCCGAGCGCCCCTTCACTGCGAGGTCGGTCGCCTCGTGCCGGTACTCCCCGGTCGGCAGCGTCATGCCGGCGAGACGCGGCGCGCCCGACTCGAAGGTCGGGTTGGGCGAGTCGACGTACTCACTGCACAGGGATGTGTAGGTGCGCGACAGCCCGGGCTCGTAGGACGAGCTTTCGATCTTGCCCTCGAGCGCGTCGACGCCGTCGACGCTCGGGCTGAAGTCGATGCTGACGCGCATCTGCTCGCCGGCGTGCACCACCGCGCGCGGAAGGCTCCCGCCCTCGAGGCTCTGGCGCTGCGCCGCCGTCAGCGGCTCGCGGACGATCACGAAGGGATCGCTCAGGAACAGGTCGTAGAGCGGGCTCAGCGGGTCGTCGGAGAGCCGCTTCGCGCGCAGCGAGGTCACGGCCGGATGAATCGGCGCCTCCAGCCGGATCGAGGCGGCGTTGTCGGACAGGAAGATCGCGCCGAAGCTCTCGCCCTTCGCCGACAGCAGCGTGCCGTCCCGCTCGAGCGACTCGATCGCGAGCTTCACCTCGCTGCCGCTGGCACCCGAGCCTTCGAGCAGCGCGTAGTGATGCAAACGGGGAACGGGCGGGTCGGTGAGCGCCGCCGCGAAGCCGCCCGTGGCCTCGAGCGGAGCCGGGAGCAGGAATGCCTCTTCGACGCGCCCGCCGAGGAACTCGCGGATCGCGGTCTCGGACCGCGCGCGCAGCGCGTCGGCCGTCGTCACCGCGCTGCCCGGCACCTGGACGATCGACACCCGCGGCGCGAGCTGCACGATCTGCTTCGCTCCGGGAGCGACGAGCGTGCTGCCTGACACCGCAAAGCTTCGCCCGCTAGTGCCGAGATCGATCGCGTCTTCGACGGCGGGACTCGCGTCGTCCGCGCTCGCAGCGGCCTCGGTCAGGCGCGAGCGGTCGAGGAAGAAGATCTTCTCGTCGGTCGCCACGACCCACCGGTCGGGACCGGCGGGCTCGATCGCGAAGATGCGCGCGTCCGGTCCGAGCGCCGGACCGAACCCGATGTCGGCGATCCGCGCGGGCGCCAGCGGATCGGTGATGTCCCAGACCTCGATCCGCTTGCCGCGCGCGACGAGCGCGGCGCGAACGACGCGCAGGCCGCCGCTCCCGTCGGGCACGGGCAGGTCGGGATCGATGCGCACCCGGAACGGACGCGGCTCGGTCGGGAACTCGACGGCGCCGTCGGCGCTGCCGCCGTCGCCGACGAAGAGGCCGTCGGCGAAGTGGATCTGGAGGCGCGCCGGGAAGCTGCTGCCGAAGCCATCGGTGGACGCGTTCATCACCGACACGAGCGTGCTGCCGCCGAGCGCCACGTCGAAGTCGCCGATGGCGTGGCGGTTGGGCGCCGCGATGGCGGCTTCCTGCCCGAAGAGCGAGCTCCGTTCGGGAATGGGAAGCGTGTCACCGCCATCCACGAAGTCGCCGTCGCCGTTGGCGTCGGAGCCCGCGCGGGGCGGATTGTCGGTGAACTCCTGCGAGCTCATGTTGCAGCCGACGATGAAGCTCTGGAGGTCGATGATCTGGACCACGCCGCCCTCGCCCGTGTTCACGAGCGTGAACAGGCGCGGCGCGCTCGCGCGCAGCAGCACGATCGCCGAGGAGAAGTCCGGGATCGCCAGCAGGCTCGCCACGCGCTCGGGACTCGCCGGATCGGTCACGTCGACGACGTGGATCCACTGGCCGGCGTTGCCGTCGCCCACGAGGCCGCCGGCCGCGACGAGCAGCGTGCGGTCCTCGCGGGCCGGCGCGGTGAGCGTCTGCTGGTACGACCACTTCGGTACGATCGCGAGCGCGCGCGGGTAGTCGGGCAGCCCGAGGTAGCGGCCGAGCACGACGGGCTGCTCGGGGTCCGCGACGCCGTGGATCCAGATGCCCTCGTCGTTCTGGCCCGTGCCACGGTCGAGCGTATAGGCGACGTTGCCCTGCATCACCGTCGCGACGGGAACCGCCACGTCCGGCAGCGGACCGCCCGCGATCGGCGGCGTGCGGAAGGTCACCGTGGTGGAGCTCGCCATCGGGTTTCCGGCGAGATCCCGGACCGCCGTCCCGATCGTCACCGTGTACTCGTCGTCGGCGACCAGCACGCCCGGGTCGATGCGCGCAGTGAGCTGATCGGCCGAGAGCTCGACGCCCGCGACGATCGATCCGAGCGCCGACGAACGAATCGTCACCGCGCCGTTCGTCTCGATGTCCTCGGCGACGGCCTCGCTGAAGCGCACGACGATCGCCTCGAGATCCGCGACCATCGCTCCGTCGGTCGGTACAATCGACGATACGCGGGGTGGTGTCGCGTCGTCGGGATCGCTCGGCTGGAGCCCGCCCGGCGGCGGCGGCGGCGGCGGCGCGCCGAAGCGGAAGCGATGCAGCGCGGTGCGCTCGTTGCCGGCCGCGTCCTTGGCCCGTACCTCGACCGCGACCAGCGCGTCGCGCTCGACGCGGAAGTTCACGTCGGTGCGGGCGCTCGTCGCATTGAGCGGCGTGGTGGCGCCCTCGGTGACGCTCACTGCCCCGAGCGGCTCGCCGGGAACCAGCGATGCGGAGAGCTCGGGCCGGAAGACGACGCTCTCCATGCTCGGCGCGGTGCGGTCGTCGCGCAGGTCGAAGGGAACCGAAACGTCCTGGCCGACGGGCAGCACAGAGCTCGGCGGGAGCGGATTGATGATCGGCGCGAAGCCGTCGGCGCCGCCCTCCGAGCCGGCGGGCAGGAGGAAGGCGAAGTCGGACGTGACGACGCCGAAGTTGCCGACGCTCTGCGCCTCGAACACCGGGAACGAGCCGCGCGCGATGCGTCCCGGGAAGCGCAGCGACGTGGCGCGCATGCCGACCGCGTCGGCCGTGCCCTGAACGTCCACCTTGATCGCGTAGAAGCCCGCGCGGTTGGTGAGCGCGACGAAGCCGCCCGGGCGCAAGCGGTCTCCGCTTAGCTCCGATCCAGCCGGGACTGCGCTCACGACCGCGCCCGCGACGGGCGCGATCGGAAGCCGGCCTGCGGCGCCGCCGAGGATCTCCGCGCTCGTCGGCGGCCGGCCGAGCGCCTCCGACACCGCGCCGACGCGACCGCTCACGGTGACGGTCGCGGTCGCGATCGGCGGGAACATCATCGCGACGAGCAGGCCGCTGGAGGGCAGCAGCCCCTCGAAGGGCGGCGAGGCCGTGCGCACCTGGCCGTCCTCGAAGCGCGCCTCGTCGACGACGCGGTACACGGTCACACCGTCGACCTCGATCGGCTCGGCGATCACGTAGCTCTGCTCTTCGGGCGTCTCACCCGGCGGCAGCGCGAGGTCGGCGGGGTCCAGCGGGAAGGCGATGTCGGCTGCCTCGCGCAGCTCGCCGTCGATCTCGACGCGGGCGGCGTCGAGAAGCGTGGCGCCGTTCTCGGGCGGCGCCTCGGCGAGCAGCTGCTGGATCACCGCGAGGCTGTCCGAGACGTCCAGCTTGAACTTGGTCTTGGTCGGGACCGCATCGGGCTCGACGATCACTTGCACCGGGCCGCCGTCGCTCTCGGCTTCGAGAATGCCGCCGCTCGGGAACAGCGCGACCGAGCCGTCGTCGAAGTTCTGGCGCGACAACGGGAGCGTGATGCGCGTCCCGTTGGCGTTCACGAAGGCCGCCGAGAGGAAGTCATCGACGTCGGCGGCAATGAAGGTCTCGAAGCTCCCGTCGAGCTGCGAGCGCACGGTCGCAGTGGTGCCCTGGGTGTCGTTCACGACGATCACCGCGACATCGGGATCCGCTGCGCCCTGGGTGCCGACCACACACGAGATGTCGGTCTCGGCCGGGTCGAAGCCCGGCACGTCGTTGCACTCGCTGGTCTGCGCGCCGGGTTCCCACGAGACGAGCTGTGCACCGGCGCCGCGCGGGGCGGATTGGCGCGTCGTGAACTGGAACACGCGCGGACCCTCGAGCGGAAGGCCGCCCGGATCGGCGATGGTGTCCGCGAGCGTCACCGTGAACTGCGCGCCCGCCGGGAGCGGATCGACCGGCAGCAGCGTGACCTCGGTGCGCGCGAGGTTGACCGAGAGCGTAGCCGCAACAGGGCTACCGCCGTCGTCCGTGAGCACGAGGTCGCCAGGCGCGAGCGGCGCCACGCGCTCGCTGAAGGCGACGCGAATCGGCGTCGAGGCGCGCACGCCGGTCGCGCCGTCGGCGGGGTCGGTTTCCACCACGCGGGGCCCCGCAGGCTGGGTACCGAGATCGGCGTTGCCCACGCTCGTGGCGTCGGCGAGCAGCACGCTCTGCGCGCCGCGGTCGCCGTTGCGCAGGTCGGTGACGGTGACCTCCGCCTGCCCCACCGGCGCGACGAGCTGCCAGCGGCCGCCGGCCCCGGAGAAGGTCAGCCACGGCTCACCCGCGACGGTGACGGCGAGCCCCTCGGCCGGCTGGCCCCGGGTATCACGCGCGACGCCCTCGACGAGCGCGCGGGGGCCGTCGACACGCACGAGCACGTAGGTTCCCGCGGAGGTGATGCCTGGCAGCTTCGAGCCACTGGCCGGCTCGACGCTGCGCAGCACGCCGAACCCGTCGCTCGCATAGCGGACACGGGGCTCGAGGCCCGAGCGCGCCCCGGACTGCACGAGGCGCGCCAGCACGAAATGGGCGTTCGGCGCCTGCTGGTCGAACGCGGCCTCCACGCGCGCGCCGTCGCGCAGCTCGATCCCGAGCTCGAACGCGACGAGCGCCGCGCCGGGCGGCAGCTCCCCGGCGAAGCGCGCGGGGTCGAGTGCGCGCAGCTCGACGGCCCGCGCGCGATCGACGGCGTCGCTGCCGGCCGAGATCAGCACGCCCGGCGCGTAGACCCGCCCACCGCTCGGGCTGAACAGGCCCCCCTGGAAGGCGGTGACCGGCAGGACCTCGAGCGCGACGTGCGCCTCGTCGAGCGCGTCCGGGCCGAGGGTGAGCTGCGGGCGCAGCGGGAAGCGCGCGTGCAGGGTCAGCGGATCCCCGTCGCCCGGCCGCTGGTAGGCGACGAAGAAGGTCTCGTAGCTCGGGGTGGTGCGCGCCGTGCCGTCGCGGAGGAGGTACTGCTCGTCCACGCTGGCGCGCAGCACGAGCCCGCTCGGGAGCGGGCCCGTGTGGGCCACCACGACCTCGCTCCGGGCCGTCACGAGCGAGGGCTCCTCGCTCGCGGCCGCGACGGGCGGCGTCACGGTTCCCGTCGCGGTGAGACCGTCCGGCAGCGGGAAGGGCGTCGCCGTGGGCTCGAGCACCGCACCAGCGGCGGGTATCGGCGGCGCCGTCGGACCGGCGTCCGCCACCACGATCGCGTAGGCGCCCGGCGCCGCGAGCGCCACCGTCGCGAGCGTGTCGCTCGCCGTGACCGGCGAGCCGGTCTCGATCCAGCGGCGCGTCGGCGGGTCGAAACGCACCAGGAAGGCGCGTTCGCCCGGTACGAGCCGCTCGCCGAGCACGAGCTCCGCCTGTCCCGGCGCCTGCGGCTCGGCCGAGAGCTCGAGCCAGAACGCCGCGAGCGGGCTCCAGCCGGCGGGCAGCAGCCCCGGGAGCGCCTGGCCACCGACGGGGGTCAGCGTGCCGGTCGCCGGGGCCGCAAAGGCGCCCGGCGCGAAGCGTACGAGCACCCCGTCACCAGCGACCTCTCCGCCGTTCAGCACGCTGAGCGCGGCCGGCGGCGCGCTGCTGCGCGCGGGCAGCCACGGGCTCGGGACGGAGAGCACCTGGCCAGCCGCGAGCGTGGCCTCGCGCCAGACCGGCAGATGCCCGTCGTGCGAGAACTTCCAGTGGAAGGTGCCCGCCGCGAGCGCGAGCGTCGCAAGGCCCGTCTCGCTCTCGGACGTCCCGAGCGCGGGCCCCGCGGGCCCCTCCTCCTCGATCTGCACGGCGCCGAGGGGCTGGCCCGCACCGTCGAGGGTGCGCGTCACGCCGAGCGCGAAGGCGCTGCGCATGCCGCGCGACAGCGTCCATGCAAGGCCTGCGGGATCGAAGGACGCGCCGGCTTCCACGAGGACCTCGAAGGTCTCGGTGTTGCGCACGCTGGTGGAGGAACGCTGCGTGGAGGCCGTGACGAGCCCGTCCACGACGGTGATCGACGGGCTCACGCTCGTGACGCCCACGGCGATGTCCTGCTGGCCGGTCGAGTCGGTGACCTCGACCTCGTAGCGGAGCCGCTGCGCTCCCCCGGGCGCTGGCTCCGCGGCCACACGCGTGTGGGGGCCGTAGGCGACCGCGATCCAGTCGAGCACGTTCGGATCGAAGGGCCGCGTGGGATCGCGCTCCAGCACGATCGTCTCGACGCTGTCCCGCGTGTCTCCAGCGCCGAGCGGGCCACAGCGCGCCACCGCATCGACGAGCTCCACGCCGAGCGCCTCCGTGCTCACGAAGACGATCGCGTCGTCGTAGGACCCCGCCCTGGCTCTACACCTTGCACGGTAGGTGGACTCGGTGACGGTCGGAGCGATCACCCGCTCCGAGACCAGCTCGAAGCTCTCGACGTCTACGCTCGCCTGCTGGAAGAGGACGCGGCCCTGCTCCCGGCAGGCGAGCGCAAGCGTCGCCACGAGCACCGCGCAGGGCACGAGCCAGCGGCGCCAGGGCGCAACCCCTCCGCGTGTATTCCGGGTCCGATCTGCCACGACGACCATCTCTGCTCGACTTGCGGACGAGGCCCCGATCCCACGGTCAGGCCTGCTCCGGGCTCGCGCCGCCCGGTCACAGAGCCGGCAGACGGACGCTGGCGCCCGATCTGCCCGTCACGAGGGGAATGGGCCGATCCAGGGAGACTCTATAGGGTGGCCGCCGACGGCGAAGTCGCGTCGGTTGGGGACTTCGGACCGGACGGACCACGCCGGAGGCGCCGGAGCGAGGCAGATCGACACAGGTGGGCGGCAGAAGCGATTGAAACCTGGAACCGATCCGAAAAAGAGTTGCGTATCACGGCGGCAAGAGACCGCAGCCGCACTCCCCCGCTCAGCGCTCCTTCTGGTAGGTCCCCAGGAGCTCGGCCTCGCCGAGAACGTGGCCTTCCGTCGCGCGCAGGAGCGCATCGCGGGTGGGCGTGCCGAGGTCCCCGAGCACCACGTCGAGCGCCTGGAGACGGTGGAGGTAGCGATGGCGGCCGATCGGCGGGCAGGGGCCGCCGTAATCGGGCCGGCCCCAGTCGTTGCGGCCGGCGCGGGCGCCAGCGGGGAGCGAGGCTGCGCTCGCACCGGCGTTCTCTGGAAGGGCCCGGACGTCCGCCGGGAGGTCGTACACCACCCAGTGGACCCAGCTGCGCTCCGGCGCGGCCGGGTCCGGGACGTCGGGGTCGACCACGGTCAGCGCGAGGCTGCGCGTGCCGGCCGGCGGATCGGCCCACGTGAGCGGTGGAGAGAGGTCCGCGCCCTGACAGGTGTGCCGGCGCGGGATCCCGGCGCCCGTCTCGAAGGCAGGCGATCGCAGGGTGAAGGGGATCGGCTCGGCCCCTCGCGCGGGTGTACCGGCGAGCGCCGGCGCCGCCAGCAGCGTTCCCAGCGCTCGTGTCCATCGCCCGGGGGCCATGCCACGGAAGCTAGCGCGAGCCGGTCGCAGCACGATCGCGGGCTACTTCTTCACGAGCCCCGCGACCCCGCCGTTCACGAGCGCCGCCACGTGCCCCAGCGCCAGGGCCGACGCCAGCCCGCCGGGGGTCGCCAGATAGCGCGGCTCCCACACCGGGTCGAACTTGTCCTTGAAGGCGCGCAGACCCTGGAAGTTGTAGAAGTGCTCGCCGTAGCGGAACAGAAGTGCGCCGAGCTGGTTCCAGCGCGGCGCGAGGCGGTGTCGCTCGAGGCCTGCCAGCGGCGCCATGCCGAGCCCGAACCAACGGTACCCCTCGGCGCGGCCCCACAGCAGCAGCTCGGCGAAGAGCGCGTCCATCACGCCGGACGGTGCGTCGTCGGTGTGCCGCATCAGGTCGACCGAGAGCTCCTCGCGCGCGCGCCCGGCCCACACGTTCGCGAACGCCACGATCCGCCCCTGGCGGCGCATGACGGCCACCGGGAGCCGCTGCAGGTAGGCGCGGTCGAAGCAGCCGAGCGAGAAGCGCTTCTCGCGGGTGTGCTTGGCGGCGAGCCACGCGTCCGAGACGGCGGCCAGCTCGTCGAGGAGCGCCGCTACCCGCTCGACGGGCACCATCTCGAAGACGGTCTCCTCCCGCTCCATGCGCCGCACCGCGTGGCGCAGCTTGGCGTGGGCCTTGCCCTCCAGCGAGAAGCCGGCGAGCGGCACGCGCGCCTCCTCGCCGATCTTGCGCAGGTGGAGGCCGAGGTCGACGTAGATCGGCAGGTCGTCGCCCCCCACCTCGTAGAAGATCGGCGTTCCGCCGTGCCGGTCCGCCTCCTCGCGGAAGCGCCAGGCAAGCTCGCGGCGCGCTGCTGGCGACGGTGCGACGGGGTCGCCCATCGCCACCCAGCCCCGGCCGTGCACGCCGTACATGAGGAAGCCCTCACCGTTCTCGGAGAAGAGGAGCTGCTTGTCGCCGAGCAGCGCGAGGTGCGCGTCGGCGTGCGCCGCGCCGGCCGCCAGCGCGGCGGCGCGGTCGAGCTCCGCCGGACCGGGCAGCCCGGCCAGCGGGGGCGCCGGCCGGAGGAGCCGCGCCAGCGCGAAGGCCCCGAGCGTGAGCGCGCCGGCCGCCAGCGCGCGCAGCGAGCGCGGCGCGTTCGCGTCGAGGGCGAACTGCCACCACAGCTCGCGCGCGTAGTCCACGTGCCGGTACGCGAGCAGCACGACGAAGCCGGTGCCGATCAGGACCCCCGCGATGCCGGCCATCCACGTGGGCGTGAACGACTGCCCGACGAGCGAGCTGCGCCGGTAGAAGTAGCGGTGGCAGGGCGCCAGCGCGGCGGCCGCCCCGAGCAGCAGCAACGCCTCCTCCCAGTCGAGCCCCTTGCCGAGCGAGGTCGCCGCGCCGCCCACCAGCAGCGCCAGCGCGGCCCACCAGGCGGCGTCGATGCGCTGCTGGACGGCGCGCGCGAGCAGCAGCAGCCCGACGCCGGCCACGCTTCCGAGCAGGTGCGAGAGCTCGACGAAGAGGAGCGGCAGCCAGCCCCCGAGGCGCTCGATGCGGCCGGGCGCGGCCGGCGTCGCACCGGAGAGCAGCAGCACGACCCCGGCCGCGAAGCAGGCCACCGCGAGGGCGCGCGGCACCAGCTCCGGCATCCACCCCGCGATCACGGCGCGCGCCCGGGCGACCGCCCGCCGCCGCTGCGCCAGCTCGAAGCCGAGGAAGAGCGCGACGGCCACCAGCATCGGCAGCAGGTAGTAGACGAGCCGGAAGGCGACCGCGGAGCCGAGCACCTGGTCGCCGCGCACCCACGGCGCGAGCAGCAGGACCATGGCGGTCTCGAAGACGCCGAGACCCGCGGGCACGTGGCTCACGAGCCCGAGCACCTGGGCGAGCAGGAAGGCACCGAGCACGGTCGCGAAGCCGAGCCCGGGCGCGGAGGGCAGGAGCACGTAGAAGGCCCCCGCAGCGAGCGCCCAGTCCACGCACGAGAGCGCGAGCTGCGCGGCGGTCCAGCAAGGCCCGGGCTGCTCGATCGAGAAGCCGCTCACGCGCAGCCTGCGGTCGCGGCGCAGGGTGGCGAGCGCGTAGGCGGCGAGCAGCGCGAGCAGCACGAACCCGATCGGCCGGCTCGTCGCGAGGAGCGAGTGCAGGGCGCCGGGCACCGGCAGCGGCGCCCGCAGGAAGGTGGCCGAGCCGAGCGCGAGGAAGCCCAGCCAGAAGGTCAGCACGTCGAAGGTGATGGCGCGCGCGAGCGTGGCCGCGCTGACGCCCCAGCTCGTGAACATCCGGTAGCGGACGGCGCTCCCGCCGAAGAACGAGAGCCCGATGTTGTGGCTGAACACGTAGGCGACGAAGGACGCCAGCGCGACGCGCGGGTAGCCGAGCCGGGCGCCGGCCCAGCGCAGGGCGAGGGCGTCGTAGCCGGTGAGCGAGAGGTAGCCGAGCACGGTGAGGCCGACCGCCAGCAGGACGTCCGCGCGTGGGATCCGCGCGATCTGCGCGACCACGTCGTGCAGCGGGTGCTGCGCGAGCTCGTGGTGGAGCATGAGGGCCGCCACCGCGAAGAGCACGACACCGAGGATGGCCGGCAGCGCCGTCAGCAGGCGTTCCTTCACGGCGCGCCCCGCGCGGCGGCGCGCCGCTCGAGCCCGTCGAGGATCCGCCGTGCCAGCTTCGGGTAGTCGCCGTCGAAGTGGTGCCCGCCGCGGGTCGTGATCCGCTCGACCGCGCCGAGCTCGGGCGCCCGGCACAGCGAGTCGGGCTCCTCCGCTCCCTCGAAGCACTGGACCCTCCGCGGGTCGATGCGCTCGAGCTCCGGGAGCACGAGCGGCGCGTCGCGGTAGGCGTCCGAGATCACGCCCGCCTGCTCGAGCCAGCCCGCGACGTGGAAGGCGAAGGGGGCCCGCGGCTCGAGCCCGAGGAGCGAGATCTGCACCACCCGCGCGCGCTCGGCCTCGGGAAGCCGCTCGAGGGCGAACGGGACGATGCCGGCGCCGAACGAGTAGCCGATCAACGCCACCTGCGAGCGCTCCCAGCGCGCGCCGTAGGTGCGGATGATCTCCGCCAGGTCGGAGGCGACGCGCTCGGGTGTCTTCGCGTTCCAGAAGTAGCGCAGGCTGTCGATGCCCACGACGGCGACGCCGTGCGCCGCCAGCCACTCGCCCACGGTCTTGTCGAGATCGCGCCAGCCCCCGTCGCCCGAGTAGAGGACGGCGAGGAAGGGGCCCGGGCGGGCAGCCGGCAGCTCGACGAGCGGGAGGCCGCGGAGCGCCCCCTCCCCGTCGCTCGCGTCGATCGCAGCGGCGACCGCGGCGGCGAGCCGCTCCGGCGCCGGCGCGGGGCCCGGCGCGGCGCGGCGCACGAAGCCCGGCCAGGCGGCCGGCTCGCCGTACGCGAAGCCGCCCTCCGGCAGCGGGTGCGACGGCGCGCCGGGGCACAGCGGCACCCGGGTCGGGAGCGCGGGGGCGGGGTCGGCGACGACCGCGCCGGCCACCGTCGCCGCCGGCGCCTGCGCGAGCGCGGCGAGCGCAAGCGTGCCGCCCTCGCCCGCGCCGGCCAGGATCGGCGAGCGGTAGACACTGCCCCCGAGCTCGCGCTGCCAGCGCTGGCTGCGGTCCTCGAGCTCGGCGATCACGTAGTGGCAGCCGTCGTGGCTCGCGCGCAGGCCTGCCAGGTACTGCCGGAGGTCCACCCCCACGACGGCGGCACCGCGGGCGCGCAGGAGCCCGGCCGCGTGCGTCCACGCGGGCGACCAGCCGCCGGCGTCGGAGACCAGGTAGACCAGCGCGCGCGCTGCGCCCGCAGGCGGGAACAGCTCGACCTCGCCGAGACGGCCCGCCGCGCGCGTCTCCGGCGCCGGCCCGGCCCCTTCACAGGCGAGGAGCGCCGGAGCGATCGCGAGCGCGATCAGGACGAGATGGAGGACGAGCCTCATCGAGCCCGCGCAGGCTAGCGCCGGGGCGCGACGCCGGCCTTGCCGCCCGTGCCTCCCGAGCCGCGCCCCCGCGTGCCCGCGCCTGGCGCCGCATCAGATGAGCGTGCCGCGCAGCACCACGCTCGCCACCGAGAAGTAGATCACGAGCCCGGTCACGTCGACGAGCGTCGCCACGAACGGGGCCGAGGCGCTGGCCGGGTCGAAGCCGAGCCGGCGCAGGACGAAGGGCAGGAGCGAGCCTGCGAGGGTTCCGAAGGTCACGACACCGATCAGGCTCGCGCACACCGTCACGGCCACGAGCAGGTAGTGCTCGCCGTAGAGCGGGCTCACCGACTGCCAGACCACGATGCGCAGGAAGCCGATCGAGCCGAGCACGGTCCCCAGCACCATCCCCGCCGCCAGCTCGCGGCGGATCACGCGCCACCAGTCGCGGATCCGCACCTCGCCGAGCGCCATCGCCCGGATCACGAGCGTCGAGGCCTGCGATCCGGAGTTGCCGCCGCTCGAGATGATCAGCGGCACGAACAGGGCGAGCACGACGGCGCGCGCGATCTCGCCCTCGAAGTACGCCATGGCGGTGGCCGTCAGCATCTCGCCGAGGAACAGCGCCGACAGCCAGCCCGCCCGCTTGCGCACCATGCGCCCGAAGGCGACCGAGAGGTAGGGCGCGTCGAGCGCCTCCATGCCGCCCAGCTTGTGGATGTCCTCGGTCGCCTCCTCCTGCACCACGTCGACGATGTCGTCGACGGTGATGATGCCCTGGATGCGGCGCTCGGCGTCCACGACCGGGATCGCCAGGTAGCCGGTGGCCGCGAACACGCGGCTCACCGCCTCCTGGTCCTGGTGCTCGCGCACCGTCACGAAGTCGGTGTGCATGATGTCCCGCACCGTCCGGCCGGGCGCCGCTGCGAAGAGCTCGCGGAAGGAGACGACCCCGACCAGGTGCTGGCCCTCGTCGAGCACGTACACGTAGTAGATGGTCTCGAGCCGCTCGCGCGCCTGCTCGCGCAGGTAGCGGATGGCCTCGTCCACGCTGAGCTCGGGGCGCAGCCGCGCGTAGCGGGGGCTCATCAGGCCGCCGGCGGCGTCCTCCGCGTAGGCGAGGAGGGCCTGGACCTCCTTGCGGCTGGGCGCGTCGAGCTGGCCGAGCAGCTCCGGGCGCGCCCCGGCCGGTGCCGCCTGCAGCAGGTCCGCGGCGTCGTCGGGCGCGAGCAGGCGCAGCCAGGAGCGCCGCTCCTCGCGAGGCAGCGAGAGCAAGAGGTCCGCCTGGGCGCCCGGCGCGAGCCCCAGGAAGAGCTCCTCGGCCTCGCTGCGCGACAGCAGCCGGAAGCCCTCGAGTCGCTCGTCGCGGGAGGTGATCGGCCACGCGTCGAGCAGGTCGGCGCTCGAGAGCGGCTCGGCAGAGGAGGCGTCCGGTTCCGGGTCCATCGCGCTCCGCGAAGCAACCGCGTCGATGCCGGGCGGGCGGCCCCATGCCGGCTGGCCGACAGTCTACGCGCTCGGGCGCGCGGCGCCTCGTGCGCCGATGCACCGGAGGGGCAACGGGCGTAAGATCGACCAGCCACGCGAGAGGGAGATGCCATGACCCGAACCGCAGCGACCGCCCACCCGAGCACCGATCGTGCGGGACTCCGCTTCCTCGTGATCGGGGCGGGCATGTCCGGGATCCTGAGCGCCATCAAGCTGCGCGAGGCCGGCTACCACGACTTCGAGATCTACGAGAAGACCGATCGTCTCGGCGGGACCTGGCGGGAGAACACCTACGCAGGCGTCGGCTGCGACGTGCCCTCGCACCTCTACAGCTACTCCTTCGCGCTGAACCCCGACTGGAGCCATCGCTTCTCGCCGGGGGGAGAGATCCAGACCTACTTCGAGGACGTCGCGCGCCGCTACGGCGTGGACCGGGTCATCCGCTACGGCCAGGAGGTGCGCCGCTGCGCCTTCGAGAACGGCCGCTGGCACATCGAGCTCTCCGACGGCTCGCGCGACGTGGGCGACGTCGTGATCGCGGCCACGGGTGTCCTCCACCATCCCGCCTACCCCGACATCCCCGGCCTCGACTCCTTCGCCGGCGTCTCCTTCCACACGGCACGCTGGAACCACGCCGTTCCGCTCGCGGGCCAGCGCGTCGGGATCATCGGAACCGGATCGACCGCGGTGCAGATCGTCCCGT
The DNA here is from genome assembly GCA_035063765.1 of Deltaproteobacteria bacterium. NCBI lineage: Bacteria > Pseudomonadati > Myxococcota > Myxococcia > Deltaproteobacteria bacterium. The sequence continues at coordinate 101,782 of JAPSFT010000005.1, read as the reverse complement.
CGGTGATCGGCGACGTGGCGAAGCTCTCGCTCTTCCAGCGCACCGCACAGTGGGTCGTGCCCCAGGACAACCCGGCCTACACCGAGGACGAGAAGGCCGCGTTCCGCCGGCACCCGGAGACGATGAAGCAGCTCCGGGCGGACATCTCGCGCATGTTCGCCGACATGTTCTCGAACGCGGTGGTGGACGCGAGCTCGCCGCAGCTCCAGGCCATCCACGCGGCCTGCGTCGCCAACCTCGAGAGCCAGGTCCGGGATCCCGTCCTGCGGGAGAAGCTCCGCCCCGACTACCGGGCCGGGTGCAAGCGGCTCGTGATGTCCGCGGACTTCTATCAGGCCATCCAGCGCCCGAACGCCGAGCTCGTCACCGAGGGGATCGAGCGGATCGAGCCGTCGGGGGTGCGGACCCGCGACGGCCGCCTGCACGAGCTCGACGTGCTGATCCTCGCCACCGGCTTCCGGGTCGACCGCTTCATGCGGCCGATGGAGGTCGTCGGGCGCGATGGCCTCGCGCTCGAGGAGGCCTGGCGCAAGGGCCCGATCGCCTACATGGCCATCTCGATCCCGGACTTCCCGAACCTCTTCATGCTCAACGGCCCGAACGGCCCGGTCGGGAACTTCTCGCTGATCGAGGTGGCCGAGCTCCAGCTCGGCTACGCCCTCCAGCTCGTGGACCGGATCCGCGCGGGCGAGTGCCGCGAGGTGTCGGCCTCGCGGGAGGCGACGGAGCGCTTCGACGCCGAACGGCGCCAGGCGACCCGCAAGACGATCTGGGCCAGCGGCTGCCGGAGCTGGTATCTCGACGCCGAGGGCGTGCCGGCCGTCTGGCCCTGGAGCTTCGATCGCCTGCGCGAGGAGATGGCGACGCCCCGCATCGCCGACTTCGAGCTGCGCTGAGCCGGCCGATCGGCTAGGCGGACCGGCCCGGCGGCGGCGCCGCGTGGACGAGATCGCGAGCGAGCAGCGCGGCCCCGAGCGAGCAGAAGTAGAGGTAGCCGCGCTGGTCGCCGAAGCGCGCGACCACGCGCTCGAGCGAGCGCGGTGACCGCAGGCCGAGGAGCCCGCCGAGCCCGCGGGCGACGCCGACGTCGCCCGGCGGGAAGACGTCGAGGCGGCCGAGGCCGCGCAGGAGCACCAGCGCGGCGGTCCAGGGGCCGACGCCCGGCAGCTCGTCGAGGCATCGGATCGCCTCGCGGCTGCTCATGCGCGAGAGCGGCTCCTCGCCGAGCTCGCCCGATCCGATCGACCGCGCGACCTGGCGCAGCGTCTCGGCCTTCTTGTGGCTGAGCCCGCACGCCGTGAGCGCGGCGATGCGCGCCTCGGCAACGGCCGCTGCGGCCGGGAAGGCGAAGCGGCGCTGGCCCGCGTGCTCCAGGGACCGGCCGAAACGCTCCACCAGCCGGCCGAGCACGGCGATGCCGGCGTCGAGGCTCAGCTGCTGGAAGGGCACCACGCTCGCGAACGCCTCGAAGAGCCCCGCGAAGCGCGGCGGGCGCATCCCGCGCAGGGCGAGCGCGGTCTCGCGGAGCCGGGGCTCGGACTCCGCCCGCTGCTGCAGGGGCTCCGGATCCAGGTCGAGCCCGAGCATCCGCCGGAGCATCGTGCCGAGCTCGGCGCGCCCCGGCGCGGCGGGGTCGCCATGGAGCACGCGGAAGCGGAGGCCGGGCTCGTCGACGCTTCCGGCGTCGGCCACCTCGACCAGGGCGAGCCCGCCGGCCGATCCCAGGACCCGCAGGTACCGCCCGTCCTCCCAGACGTCGACCCGGTTCGCCGGCCGCCGCTGGAGCACGCGGACGGTCGCCTCGAGATGGAAGGGCGCCGGGACGGCGAGCCGCCCGCCAGCGTCGGGTGGAGCCGTGGCCTGGAGCGCGCGGGCTCGAGCGGAGGGCATCGTGGGAGGCACGTCGGACTCGAGCTCCGCCACGCGGTCGAGATGCTCTCGATCCGCTGGATGGATCCCGAGCCTAGACCACCACCGAGCGACGTCCATCACGCACGTGATGCAGCGCCCGTGTTGGATCCACGACCATCCGCGCGGTGGACGAGCGCCGGCAGCAGCGGCCGCGGGTGTCAGGCGAAGGCCGGCATCACCTTCTCGGCGAAGAGCCGCGCCGGCACCCGGGTGTCGCGCCCGAAGAACTCGATGACGAAGAGGCTGACACCGAGCCGGCGGTGGCGCTCGATGCGCTCGATCACGCCCTCCGGGTCGCCCCAGATGCCGTGCTCCGCGAGCGCCGCTCCCATGTGGCCGCCGTAGACCTTGGCGGCCTTCTCGAGCGCCGCGCGGGCGGAGGCCTGGTCCTCCGCGAGCACGACGACGCACTGCTGCGACAGCGTGATCTCGTCGAAGTCGCGCTGCAGCTCGTCGCAGCGGCGCCGGAGCGCCTCCACCTTCGGGCCGAGCTGGGCCTGGAAGACCGCCATGTTGTTCCAGATGTCGGCGTGCCGCGCGGCGATGCCCATCAGCACGCGCTCACCCCCACCCCCGATCAGGATCTCGGGCGGGCGCAGCGGCTTGGGCTCGCAGACGGCGTCCTTCACCCGGAAGTGACGCCCTTCGAAGGAGAAGCGCTCCTGCGTCCACAGGCCCTTCAGGATCCGTACGGTCTCGTCGAGCGCGCGCAGGCGCTCGCGCAGGCCCGGGAACGGCGAGCCCGTGCCCTCGAACTCGGGCTGGAACCAGCCCGCGCCGAGCCCGGCGACGACGCGGCCGCCCCCGGCGACGTGGTCGATCGTCGCGATCTGCTTGGCGAGGAGCGCGGGGTTGCGGAAGAAGGGCGGGGTGACGAGCGTGCCGAGCCGGGCCCGCCGGGTGATGGCGGCGACGGCGGCGAGCTCGCTCCAGGCCTCGAAGATCGGGAGCTGGGGCGCCGGCACCCCGTAGAGGTGGTCGCAGACCCAGAGCGAGTCGTAGCCGAGCGCGTCGGCCTCCAGGGCCGTGTCGCGGGCCTCCTGCCAGCTCCTCTTGATCTGCGGCAGGGTGACCCCGAATCGGACCGGCTTCGCCATGGCGCTCCTCCGGCGCCCAGTCTATTCCAGGGCCGCCCGCCGGCGCGACGGGCTCCGGGATCGCCGCGAGCGGGTAGACTGCTCCCGGGACATCGAGGAGGAGAACGCAATGGACCGTCTCGCACCCATCGCGATCGTGCTCGTCGCGCTCGCACTCGCGGCCTGTGGCGAGAACCAGGTCGAACGCGGCCTCTCCCCGCCCAGGGGCGACGAGGTGAGCACGCCCGAATCCGCAGCCGACATGGCGGAGACCGAGAAGGAGCGCCAGCAGGACATCGAGCAGCGGATGCAGGAGCGGCAGATCGAGCGCTTCGACGAAGCCGAGAAGAGCCAGCCCTAGACGGACCGCCAGGCGGGCCGGGCGGGCGGCCGCCTGCGCTCCGCCAGGGGTCGGAATTGCCACCGCCCGGGCCGGCGTGGTACTTCTGGACCGGGGGGCTGCCGGGGAAGGAGGCGACCATGCGCCTCGTCAAGCACGTCCTCGATCGCAAGGGCCGAGACGTCCACTGCGTCGGCCCCGACGCCACCGTCTTCGAGGCGCTCCAGAAGATGGCGGAGCACGACGTCGGCGCCCTCGTCGTCGTCGACCCGCGGGGCACGCTCGTCGGCATCGTGTCCGAGCGCGACTACGCCCGCAAGGTGATCCTGAAGGGACGCGTCTCGAAGGACACGCCGGTCTGCGAGATCATGGCGACGGGTGTGGTCTGCGTGAGCCCGGACCACTCCGAGCAGACCTGCATGGCACTCATGACGAAGCACCGCATCCGCCACATCCCGGTGATCGACGAGGGCCGGCTGGCCGGGATCGTCTCGATCGGGGACGTGGTCTCGACGATCATCGAGGACCAGCAGCTCACCATCGAGCAGCTCGAGCACTACATCAGCGGAAGCCGCTGAGCTGCGTGCTCACCGCCCCACGTCGCGCACCTCGCCCGCGGGTCCGGGCTCCACGGGGGCGGAGCCCGGCGCCGTCCGGCTGCGGCGCGCACCGAAGAGCTGCGAGGCACGCGGGATGAAGGTGCGGACGCGCAGGGTCCGCTCCCTCGTGCGCTCCTCCTCGAGCGCGCGCACGCGGGCGCCGAGCAGGTCGCGCAGCGCGATGACCCCGACCAGACGCGCCGGATCGTCCCGCTCGACGACCGGCATGCGGGTCCGCCCGGTCTCCGCCATCCGGTAGACGACGGTGCGCAGCGGCTCGTCGGGATGGGCGACCACCGGGTTCGCCCGCAGGATGCCGCGCAGGGTCGTCGCGCCCTGTGGGCCCTGGGCCAGGAGCGCCTCCAGGTCGTGACGGGTCACGATCCCGAGCATCCGCCCGTCGTCGCCCGTCACCGGGTAGAGACCCTGGAAGCCCCGCCGGCCGCCGGCGTTCAGCGAGCGACCCAGATCCACGAGCGGCGTGGAGGCCGGCAGCACGGTGACGTTCGTGCGCATCACCTGCCGCGCGAAGAGCCCCTCCAGCGGATCGACGGCGTACTCGCGCGAGAGGTGGTGGCCGCGGCGCGAGAGCTTCTCCGTGAGGATCGAGCGCTTCATCAGCATCACGGTCGAGGTGTAGGCGGTGGTCACCGCGACGAGCAGCGGGAGCAGCGCGGGCAGGTCGTGGGTCAGCTCCAGGGTGAAGACGATGGCGGTGAACGGCACCCGCATCGTGCCGCCCAGGATCGCGCCCATGCTGACGAGCGGCCAGAAGCCTGGTCCCATGTCGGGCAGCACCATGGCCTCCACCCCGCCGAGCGCGGCGCCCATCATGAGGAGCGGAGCCAGGACGCCGCCCGAGGTGCCGGAGCCGAGCGCGATCGTCCAGATCAGGGCCTTCACGACCAGCACGCCGAGGATCACCTCGGTCGCCATGTCGCCGTTCAGGAGATCGCGCAGCGTGTCGTAGCCGACGCCGAGCGCGTGCGGGAAGACGAGGCCGCCGAGCCCCACGAAGAGCCCGCCGATCGCCGGCCACCACATCCAGTGGATCGGGAGCTTCTCGAAGAGGTCCTCGGTCAGGTAGACGCCCTGGGTCAGGAGCGTCGAGAGCCCGCCCGCCAGCAGCCCGACCGGCGCGCAGGCGAGCAGGGTGAGTGCACCGATGTTCGCGGGATGCGCCGCCACCGGGAAGAGCGGCCCGACCCCGAGGATCACGTGGCGCAGCATCGTGGCGCAGATCGCCGACACCGCGACCGGGACCAGCGAGCGCGGGCGCCATTCGAAGAGGAGCAGCTCGACCGCGAGCAGGACCGCGGCGACCGGCGCATCGAAGGTGGCCGCCATGCCGGCCGCTGCGCCGGCCACGAGCAGCGTCTTGCGCTCGACGCTGGTCAGGTGCAGGAACTGGCTGATCATCGAGCCGACCGCGCCGCCGGTCATGATGATCGGCCCCTCGGCTCCGAAGGGGCCGCCCGACCCGATCGCGATCGCGCTCGAGAGCGGCTTCAGGACCGCGACCTTCGGCTCCACCCGGCTGCGGTGGATCAGGATCGCCTCGATCGCCTCGGGGATCCCGTGGCCGCGGATCCGCTCGCTCCCGTAGCGGGCCATGAAGCCGACCAGCAGCCCGCCGAGGGCGGGCACGAGCAGGATCGAGAGGCGGGACGGCGCGTCGGCGGGCGAGACCAGCTCGAAGCCGATGCGGCCGAAGAAGAAGAGATGGGTGAAGAGCCCGATCAGGGCGAGCAGCAGGTAGGCGAGCAACGCGCCGACCAGGCCGACGGGGATCGCCAGGAGCGCCAGGACCAGGATGCGCGGGCTCGCGATGAAGTCGCCGAGCGTCTCGGTGCCCGCGGCGGCGCGGTGCGCCGTCTCGTCGCCGTCGATCACCGCCGCCCCCCCGCGCCGAGGAGCTGCTCGAGCCCTTCGACCAGTGCCCGCGCCTCGGAGCGCAGCTCGGCCAGGTGGGCGAGCGAGAGCTCGTGGAGCGCGAGCTCCCCCTTCCGGGTGAGGCTCACGAGGACCTGGCGCCGGTCCTCGTCGGCGCGCCGGGTCGAGATCAGCCCGCGCTGCTCGGCCCGGCGCAGCAGCTCGTTGGCCGAGTGGTGGCGGAGCTGCAGCCGCTCCGCCAGCACGCCGATCGTGGCCAGCCGGTCGTCGGGCAGCCCCTTGATCGCCAGCAGGAGCTGGTGCTGCTGCGGCTCGAGCCCGGCCTCGCGCGCCGCGGCCTCGCTGAAGTGGAGGAAGCGCCGGATCCGGTAGCGTAGCTCCGCGAGGGCGCGGTACTCGGCCCGGCTCGGGTCGGATCGGGAACGCGGGGCGGCCGCCGGACGCATGACGATGGATCGTAGCACGATCATATCGTGGCGCGACCCTTTCGGAGCGCCGCGCCGCCGCCTGCTCTCGCACCCAGGAGGAGTTCCCGATGACTCGGATCCGGACCGGCACGCGAGGGTGGCTCGTCGCGTGGGGCCTGCTCGCGCTCGCCAGCGCGAGCTGCGCCGGCGCGCGCGCGGGCCGATCCACCGACGCCGCGGCCGAGATCGCGCGCCTGCCCGTCGCCTTCGCGTGGGCCGTGGACGGCAAGGACATCGACGCGCTGATGGCGCTCCTGAGCGAGGACGTGGTCTACGACCTCTCCGCCTACGGCTTCCCGCCGACGATCGGCCAGGCCGCGGTGCGCCAGCTCTTCCTCACGGGCGTCTTCCCCTTCGTACGCTGCTCGACGATGGTGCTCGCGAACTTCCGCGTCGAGGTCGCGGGCGAGCACGCCACCGGCGCCGACTACTTCGTCCACTTCGGCTACGACCCCCGCGGCGCGCCGCCCGGCACCCGCAGCCACACCGAGGGACGGCACTTCTACGAGTTCGTGCGCGAGGGCAACGCCTGGCGCATCGCTCGCATCCGCGGGGAGCCCCGCTTCGAGCGCCGCGAGCCCTACCGCCCGGCCGAGCTGCGGGCCTGCGGCACCGGCGCGCGGACCGGATCGACCACCACCCCCGAGGGGTGACGCCGGAGAGGAATCGGCCCGAAACCCCGGGCCGGAATCGACCCGGTACCCTCTTTCGGATTTCTCTGGCCCGGCGGCGGCGCGCGCGGGGTGTGTCCTTCGCCGGGGCCTCCCCTGCGGAGAAATTCCGATGCGTCCGCGCTTCGTCTTTCCCTTTGCCTACTCGCTTCCCCAGCACGATTCCTCGCGCCGCGTGCGTCCCTTCCAGATCCGCGACGGCGCTGCGACCTTCGAGATGCTCGCGCTGCTCGCCCGCCTCGGCTGGCACTACGGCGGACTCCTGCTCAACCACTCGCCGCCTCCGAGGAGCCGTCCGGGCGGCCTCCTCGAGGTTCCGGTGCCGGCCGGTCCCGGCGATCGCATCCTCACCGCGACCCGGCCGCCCCTCGACGAGTGCGGGCGCAAGCAGGTGAACCGTGGCCAGACCGACCTCGAGAAGCGGATCCTCGAGGCGTGGCGCGGCTGCTTCACGATCCTGAGCCGCGTAGAGGCCATCCTGCACCCGACGTTCCACGGCGAGCTCGCCCGCGGCTTCGAGGACCGCAAGCACATCTTCTTCTACGCACGCGAGGGATCGCGCTACAACGAGCTCGGTGCGGCCCGCTACCGCAGCTCGAATCGCACCGCCGCATTCCTGCTGCACCTCGACGAGCTCGGACCGGGCGAGCCCGGCTACATCGGGATCTTCGCGATGGACGGCACCACGACGCTGATCTGGGCGTACCTGCTCCGCACGCGCTTCCCCGAGCTCGCCGAGAAGCCCGGCTTCGTGATGGCCGAGCTCGAGATGGGCGTGATCCCGACGCGGACGCCGGATCTCGGCTTCGCGCAGAGCTGGGACGCCACGGTCATCCTCCAGCACACGAGCTGAGAAGCCAACCCGCTGGGCGCGCAGCGAGCGCGGCCGTGGAGCCGCCTGGGCTCCGCTCCACGCGCGGGCCCTGTAGATCCCCTGGACGAGGGCCTAGAATCCCAGGGTCGCCGGAGGCGTGGCGCGCAGCGCAGCGGGTACGCGACCGGGACGGGAGCTTTGGGGGAAGCCGGAATGAAGCCGCTTCGGTGCTCCGAGTGCGGGACCGAGATCCCGAACAGCGCCTGGGCCTGCCCCCATTGCGAGCACCCGGTGACGGAAGACCCCGCCGCGCAGGGGATCTCGCCAAAGGGCATGTGGTTGCTCCTGCTGCTCTTCGTGGCCTTCCCGGTCCTCCTCTTCCTCCTACACATCTTCGTACCGGGCCTCTGAGGTCGCCGGGATGGGGCTGCCGGCGTGCGAGCGCCGGGGCCGTGCCGCTCCGCCCCCGAGCCGACGGCCCGAAACGTGCGCTCGGGCCATCGCCCCATCCGCCTCGCCGTCTGCGACCGTTCCCCTCGCCTGCGAACGAGGAGGACGATCCGATGGCCACGGCGAAGACCGACAAGAGCGAGGCGAAGAACAAGGGCAAGAACGATGCGCGGGGCACACGTTCGACCTGGGACCTGGTTCGGCGCGCGATCGCCTGCGAGTGCGTGCGGCACGTCTACCTGCACGGACCGCCCGGCATCGGCAAGACCCACTTCGCGATCCACGAAGGACACCGTGGCGCCGAGCCCGTCTACGTGGTGACGCTCACCCAGGAGATGCCCGCGAGCGAGCTGCGCGGCCACTGGACGCCGCGAGGAAGCGAGCTCGTGTGGATGGACGGCCCTGTCGTCCGCGCCATGCGCGAAGGCGGGCTGCTCGTGCTGAACGAGCTGCTCCACGCAAGCGACGATGCGCTCTCCTTCCTGCACCCGGTACTCGAACGCCCGGAGACCGCATCCATCACGCTCCCGACGAGCGAGACCGTCGGGCCTGCACCCGGGTTTCGCGTGATCGTGACCGACAACCAACCCCCGACGGAGCTCCCGCCGGCCTTGCGCGATCGCTTCGATGTCAGCTTCGAGATCGACGAGCCACACCCCTCCGCCCTCGCTGCGCTCTCCCCCCTGCTGCGCGAGGCGGCGCGGCGCGCGGTTGCCCTCGACGAGGAGCGCCGGGTCAGCGTGCGCCCCTTCCTGGTCCTCGACGTCCTGCGACACGCGCTCGGCCTCGAGGACGCGTGCATGGCGGTGTTCGGCCGCCAGCGGGGGACGCAGATCCACGATGCCCTCCTGCTTGCGATGGCGCAGCAGAAGCTCGATCTGTGACGATGACCCGATCCGCCGATCCCCTGCTCTTCCTCCCGTATCCGGAGCTCGTCGAGGATGCACCTCCGGCGCATCCCTACCGGATCCGCGATTCCTCCCACGAGCCCGGTCTGGGCACGGACGGGGCCGTCGACCGCGCCGGGCGCCGCATGTGGGTCCCCCTGCGCGAGGACGGCCGGCCCGTCCGGCGCCACGAGCTCGGACACGCCCGCTTCTCACCGCTCGTGCTGCCGCAGGTCTCGTTCGAGATCGGCGTCCTCGCCGCCGTCGAGGATGCGCGCGTGAACCTCGGGATCGAGCGCGCGGGCCTGCCGCAGGAGCTCGACTTCGAGTCGGAAGCAAGGGTGATCCTGCTCGCTGCGGGCGACGCCAAGCGCGGAGACGCCTTCGCGCTCTTCCAGCGTGCCGTGGCGTCGATCGGGACGAGCGTGGAGCCGGCGATGGCTCACGTGCTCCGGCGCGACGACACGCCGTTCGGCGAAGCGATCCGCGGCTGGGTCGCACGCGTCGATCGCACCCTTCGCAGGGCGGCCGAGCGCCGGAGACTCGTGGCGGCACCCTTCGCAACCGGCCTCGCGCTCGCACGTTCGCTCGCGGAGGAGCTGCGCGCGGAGGGCATCCTCGACGCGGAGGGCAAGGCCCGGACGCGCTCGGTGGTCCGCTGCTGCGTCTCCGTCGGCGAACGAGACGGCAAGGCCTGGGGCCTGCGCACGCGCCCGAGCGCGGACCCCGACGGCGGCCCCGCCGTCGGTCCCGGGCGGCTCGTGGTCCGGACGATGCCCCTTCCGGTGACGCTGCGCGCACGCAGCGGCGGGCGGGTCTGGCGCGCCGCGAGTGAGGGCAGCGTCGTCCGCTACGTGCACCGCTGGGCCACGGATCGCGCGATCTTCCGGGGCCACAGGCGTGAGCACGGCGTCACGGTGCTCGTGGACGTCAGCGGCAGCATGTCGATCTCGGCCGGGGATCTCGATCGCTTCCTCGCTGCTGCACCTACTCGCACTCGGATTGCACTCTATGCGGGCGCTGACGACACCGGCGAGCTGCGCATCGTCGCCGAGAACGGACAGCGAGCCGCCATCGAGAACCTCGGTGGCTTCGGGAGCGGCAACGTCGTGGACCTGCCCGCGCTCGAGTGGCTCGCTCGCCAGCGCGCTCCGCGGATCTGGGTGAGCGACGGCGGCGTCACGGGAGTCGGAGATCGCCCTTCGGCCGAACTGGCCGCACGCTGCCGCGCGCTGCGCCGGCGCGCACGGATCCGCCGCGTCACGACCCTCGAGGAGGCCTGCGAGGCAGTCGCAGGCGGCGCTCGACGCGCACCGGGTCTCCGCGTGAGCCGCTGAGGGTCATCAGCAGCCGCACCCCCACGAGACACCGCGCGGCTCCGAGCGCCCGCACGATCGTCGCGCCGGCGGGGAACGGTAGGTGGCGGCAGACCCGCCGCTAGTGCACCCCGACGATCGAGCCATCGCGCAGGTCGATCGCCTCTGCGAGGGGCCGGCGCGGCAGGCCCGGCATCCGCAGGATGTCGCCGGTCAGCACGACCAGGAAGCCGGCGCCCGCGTTGATCTGGATCGCGCGCACGGTGACGTCGAAGTCCGCGGGGCGGCCGCGCCGGGCGGGGTCGTCGGAGAGCGAGGCCTGGGTCTTGGCGACGCACACGGGCAGGGACTCGTAGCCGAGCCGGCGGATCTCGCGCAGGTCGCGCTCCGCCTCGCGCGTGAAGACCACCCCGTTCGCCCCATACATCTTGCGTGCGACGGCCAGCACGTTGTCCGGGAGCGGCTCCTCGAGCCGGTAGAGAGGCTCGAAGGGCGTTCCGTGTGCGGCGGCGTGCTCGCGCACGACGCGCGCCAGCGCCTCGGCGCCCTCCCCGCCACGCACGAAGTGGTCGGTGGCCGCGAAGGGGACGCCGAGCCGCTCGCAGCGCTCGGCGACGACCGCGACCTCCTCGTCGGCATCGCCGCCGAAGCGGTTCAAGGCCACGATCGGCTGCTCGCCGAAGTGGCGGATGTTCTCGACGTGCTTGTCGAGGTTCGGCAGCCCGCGCCGGACGGCCGCCGCGTCGCTCGTCGAGAGATCGCGCAGCGCCACCCCGCCATGGAGCTTGAGCGCGCGCACGGTCGCCACCAGCACGACCGCGGCGGTGTCGAGACCGGCGGATCGGCACTTGATGTCGAAGAACTTCTCGGCGCCGAGGTCGAAGCCGAAGCCGGCCTCGGTGACGGCCCAGTCGGCGAGCTGCAGCGCCAGGCGTGTCGCCACCACCGAGTTGCAGCCGTGGGCGATGTTCGCGAACGGACCGCCGTGTACGAGCGCCGGCACACCCTCCTGCGTCTGGACGAGATTCGGCCAGAGGGCATCGTGGAGGAGCACCAGCATCGATCCGGCTGCTCCGAGCTTCGCGGCCGTCACCGGCTCGCCGTCGTAGGTGAAGGCCACGAGCAGGCGCTCGAGCCGCGCGCGCAGGTCGGCCTCGCCCTCCGCCAGGCACAGCGCCGCCATCACTTCCGATGCCGCCGTGATGTCGTAGCCGGTCTCGCGGGGAACGCCCTGGGTCGCGCCGCCGAGGCCCACGATCACGTTGCGCAGCGCGCGGTCGTTGCAGTCGACGACGCGCCGCCACAGCACGCGGCGCGGATCGATGCGCAGGGCGTTGCCCCAGTACACGTGGTTGTCGAGCAGCGCGGCGAGCAGGTTGTGCGCCGCCGTGATCGCGTGGAAGTCGCCCGTGAAGTGGAGATTGATGCGCTCGCTCGGCACGAGCTGGCTGCACCCGCCACCCGTGCCCCCACCCTTCATGCCGAAGACGGGGCCGAGCGAGGGCTCGCGGAGCGCCAGGCACACCGACTCGCCGAGCCGCGCCAGGCCGTTCGCGAGGCCGATGCTGGTCGTCGTCTTGCCCTCGCCGGCGGGTGTCGGCGTGATCGCCGAGACCAGCACCAGGCGCCCCGCGCCCGGCCGCCGGCGCGGCCCGCCCAGGAGCGCCGGATCGACCTTCGCCGCATCCCAGCCGAACGGCCGCCACTCCGCGGGCGCGAGGCCGAGTCCTGCAGCGAGCTCGGCGAGCGGCCGCGGTCCGGTGCGCTGGCGATCGGTCGGCACGAGTGGGCTCCTCACGCTCCGCTAGCGGGCGACGGTCAGGGCCTCCCACTTCTTCGAGCGGGGCATCGGCCCCGTCTCGGGCGTCGTCACCTTCTGGTGGTTGTGGCTCGCGGGGTTGTTGCACACGCCGAGGCTCTCGGCGAGCACGGTCTTGCCATCCACCGTGACACGGCGCCTGCCACCCCAGAACTGACACGTGGCGCATCGCTCCTTGGTGTCGGCATCGACGGCAAAGCCCTCGCTCGAGCCACCGCCCGGGTGCGGGGAGGCTGCGAGCGCGCTCGTCGCGCCCATGCCGAGGCTGCATGCGACCAGACCGAGGAAGGCTCGCCGGGTCTCGCGCTGCATGGGAACACCTCCATCGGGCCCCTCGCGCGTGTAGGCCCATCCGACACGACTAGCAGGAGCAGAGTCGACACGGCAAGGCGTACTCGAGGAGCAGGCTCTCGACGTCGGCTGGGCGACCGTACTCGCCGGTCCGCTGCCGGCCTGCAGAGCGTCACCACAACCGCAGTAGCAGCCTCACTCCCACGAGGCACAGCGCGGCGCCGAGCGCACGCACGATCGCCGCGCCGCCGAGGCGCGACGAGGCTGCGGCACCGACCGGGGCGCCCATCATGACGCCGACGGCGAGCGAGAGGGTGTCGTCGAGGCGACCGCTGAGGCTGCCGGTCGCGAGGTGCACGCCGGTCGCGAGCAGCGCCGTGCACGCGAGCACGAAGTGGGAGGTGGCGGTGGCGACGTGGGCGGGATAGCCGAGCACGCGGACCAGGAACGGGACGTGCACGATGCCGCCGCCCAGGCCGAGGAGGCTCGCGACCGCGGCCACGTAGGCGCTCCCGATCGCACCGAGCCGTGCGACGTGCGGATCGGCGCGCAGGTCGGGGGCCGCGCCCTCGACGGCGCGGCGGCGCTCGGCGCCAAGCGGCCGGCGCAGGATCTCGGCCCCCGCGCCCAGCAGCAGGACGCCGAAGAGCGCCTCGAAGGCGCCGCGGGGAACCTCGTGCACGAGCAGCACGCCGAGTACGGCGCCGGGGACGCCGGCGAGCGCGAAGAGCACCGCGGCGTAGTAGTCGACCCGACCCATCCGGATGTAGGCCAGGGTGCCGCTGTACGCGTTGAAGAAGACCACGGCGAGCGAGGTGCTCGCCAGCGCCGCGGGCGAGGCGTCGGGCCGCAGCAGGATCAGCGCCGGCACCAGCAGGAACCCGCCGCCCGCGCCCACGAGCGTGCCGAGCGCGCCCACCGCGAAGCCGAGCGCGGTGAGCAGCAGGAAGCCCGAGGCGTCGAGGCTCTCGGGGCCCACTCAGATCTCGTAGTCGGGCAGCGGCGGGTGCGGCGGGCGGCGGGGCGGGCGGCGCGGCCACAGGCGGGGGAGCACGATCGCCACGGCCCAGCCCCAGGCGCCGGGTACGACGATCGCCGCCACCACCAGCGCGAGCGCGCGCCCCGTCACGGCAGGATCTCGTGGATCACGCCCGCGAGGGCCGGCGCCGGCTCGAGCTGCTCTCGACCCGCGCTCCCCCGGGCCCCGAGTCCTCGGCGCGTCCGGGCGCGTACGGGCAGGCGCCTGCGGGTCCGGATCGCGGTGTCGCGGATCCGGTGCTCCCTAGCCGTTGCGGCTCTTGATCGCCCCGACGATCGCCCACACCACCGCGCCGGTGACCACCACGACCACGATCCCGACTTCCAGGAACCTCGCCAGGCTCTCCACGCCATCCCCCGATCTACGACCCGTGGATGCATTCCGGTCCCTGCATCCGAGCCGTCGTTCTGGTGATCGAAACGCGGCCAGCCTACCGAATTCCCTGGCGAAGTTCAGCCGTCGCACGACACCGGACGACTACCTGCACATCGCGCGCGAGGTGCTCGGGACCGGCGCCAGGAAGGGCGCCACGCAGCCGGCCCTTGAAGGCGGAGAAGCAGATGTGCGACAAGGAGACGGGAGTTCCCCGATTGCAAGGAGATCGCTCCATGCAGCCTCGCCTCAGTCTCGTGACCCTGGGCGTCGAGGACCTGGCCCGAGCGACGCGCTTCTACGAGGAGGTGCTCGATCTTCCGAAGCTTCCCTCGCCGCCCTCGATTGCGTTCTTCGAGCTCGGCCGGACGTGGCTCTCGCTCTACCCACGCGAGGCGCTCGCCGAGGACGCGACGGTGCCGGCGGCAGGGTCCGGCTTCCGGGGCTTCACGCTCGCCCACAACGTCGCCTCGCCCGAGGAGGTCGACCGCCTCCTGGGCGCGATCGCCGAGCGCGGCGGGCGGATCGTGAAGCCCGCGCGGCGCGCGGACTGGGGCGGCTACTCGGGCTACTTCGCCGATCCCGACGGGTTCCTCTGGGAGGTGGCCTGGAACCCGCACTTCCCCCATCTCGACTGACGGAGTCGAAGGACGGAGGCACCGCCGTGCCGCGCTCCCCCCGGCAATGGCTCTACGCGGCGCTCGCCGTCGCCGGCTTCCTCGGAACGCTGGTCTTCAACCTGCGCTTCGCCCGCGAAGCCGGCGGCTTCGACGTCCTCGCGTTCCTGGCCGGTGGCTTTGCGAACCCGGCCGCGTCGTCGCTCGCGACGGATCTGCTGGTCGCCCTCGTGGCGTTCCTGGTCTGGTCCCGGGTCGAAGCGCGGCGGCTCGGAATGCGCCGCTGGTGGCCCTACCTGGCGCTGACCTTCCTGGTCGCGTTCGCCGTGGCCTACCCGCTCTTCCTGCTGGCACGCGACCGGAGGCTCGAGGCGCTCGGTGCGGAGGGCCGGCCTTCCTAACCGGCGCGACGGCTCGGCACCAGCGCCGCGACGTCGTCGACGAGGCGGCGGATCTCGGGGTCGAAGAGGTCGTAGCTGACGGCGAAGCCGGACTCGGTGTGGCGTGCGACCTGGCCGGAGAGCTCGAAGGGCGACACCGGCGCGACGAAGACGTAGAGCGTGACGCGCGCTCCGATCGGCGGGCGCGTGCTCGCGTCGTCGAGACGCGCACCGGCGTAGGAGATCTCGGCGAGCTCGCCGGCCCCCTGCAGCGAGTCGGCGGCGATCAGCGCGTCGAAGCGGGTGCGGAAGCGCGGGCTGCGACGTTGCTCCATGGCGCCCTCCGTCCGATCGGAGGGCCTTTCGACCCGCCGGGGGGGAGGCTTGAGCGGGCGCCGCAGCAACGGCCTTGGAATCCGGGCTAGGATGCGCGCGTGTCGGCCGCCCGCTCGCTGAGCCTGTTCTTCGCCGCCGGCGTGGTCGGCGCGCTCGCCAACAGCGTTGCGGTCTGGCTCCTCGGCGAGCTCGGCGTGCCGCGTGCGCTCGGAGTGGCGCTCGCGCCCGACTGGTCGGCGGGCTGGCTGTATCCGCGCCTCGTGTGGGGAGGGCTCTGGGGGCTGCTCTTCGCGCTGCCGATCCAGGCCGCGCTGCTCCCGCGCGGGCTCCTGGTCTCGCTCGCACCGACCCTGTTCCAGCTCTTCGTGGTCTTCCCGGCCTGGGCGGGCCAGGGCGTGGCGGGCCTCGAGCTGGGCCTGCTCACCCCCGCCTTCGTGCTGCTCTACAACGCGATCTGGGGCGTCACCGCCTCCTGGTGGCTGCAGGGGACGCAGGGCTAGCGACGATGCCGGATCCCGTCGACGCGATCGTCTTCTACGTGGTGTTCCTGCTCTCGACGACGCTGCACGAGGCGGCCCATGCCTGGGCCGCGATGCGCGGCGGCGACCTCACGGCCTACGCCGGCGGGCAGGTCTCGCTCGATCCGCGCCCGCACATCCGGCGCGAGCCCTTCGGCATGGTGGTGCTGCCCCTGCTCTCGGTCGCGATGACGGGCTGGCCCTTCGGCTTCGCGAGCGCGCCCTACGACCCGCACTGGGCCGCGCGCCATCCGCGCCGCGCCGCCTGGATGTCGCTCGCCGGGCCCGGCGCGAACCTGCTCCTCGTGGTGCTCGCGATGACGGCGCTCCGGATCGGGATCGAGGCGGGCGTCTTCGGCGCGCCGGCGTCGGTGCGCTTCGGGCACGTCGCCGAGGCCGCTGCCCACGGGATCTGGCCGGCGCTCGCCTTCCTGCTCGGCGTGTTCTTCTCGATGAACCTGGTGCTCGGCGCGCTGAACCTGCTCCCGCTGCCGCCGCTCGACGGCAGCGGCGCCGTACCGCTCGTGCTCCCGGAGCGCGCGGCACTCCGCTACCAGCAGCTCCTCTGGAGCCAGCCGATGCTCGGCTGGATCGGGATCCTGGTGGCCTGGCGGCTCTTCGACGGGATCTTCCCGCCGATCTTCCTGTTCTTCGTGAATCTCCTGCACCCGGGCACGCGCTACGGGTGACCGTCGACGCGGCTCCAGGACCACGACCGGGATGTCGCGCTCGGTGCGTTCCTGGTAGTCGTCGTAGTCGCGGTACATCGCGACGAGCCGCGGCCACAGGGCGGCCTTCTCCGCAGCATCGGCGGTGCGCGCGCGCATCGCTCGTCGCGCCGCGCCGATCTCGACCTCGCACTCGGGGTGCGCCACGAGGTTCCCGTACCAGAGCGGCGAGTTCGCCATCCCGCCCTTCGACGCGACGAGCACCACCCGCTCGCCGTCGGCGAGGTAGAGCAGCGGTGCCACGCGCGGTGCGCCGCTCCGGCGCCCGCGCGTGGTGAGCAGCAGCACCGGCGCGCCGTGCCGGAAGCGGCCGCCGATGCGCCCGCCGCTCGCGCGGTAGACCCAGACGTTGACCGTGGACAGGAGGCGGATCACGACGTTGGCGACCCGCTCCTGGCGGGGCGTCCAGGCCGGCAGCCTCCGGCGCCCTCTGGTGGGCAGCGCGCTCACGGGCTCGGGCATCTCGACCTGCGCCCCTCTCGCAGTGCCGTGCCGGAGACCCGGACCGCGAAGACCGGGATCGAACGACGCATGCGGGTCGCCGGAGACAGGATCGTAGTCGAACTCCACCCGCGACGGATCCGCCCGCCGAGGGAGGCCCGGCAGCCGTCCGGCCTGGCGGGGGGGACACACCCCTCTTCCGAGCGGATCCGCCCGGGGATCCGGTTCAGGCGCACCGCCCCCGGAGCCGATAGGAAGCCGGGCCTGCGCGCACGGTGCCGGCAGCCAGCGACCGAGGAGTCCCCCCGAACCATGGGTGCTGTCGAAGAGGCGCGCGCCGGCGAGCCGTCGGCCCACCGGATCCTGCTGGTCAGCGGGCGGGACGCGGACGCCGAGCTGATCCGGGTGCTGCTCGAGTCGAGCGCGGCCGACCCGCCCTTCCGCTTCGCGCACGCCCACACGCTGTCGCAGGCCCTCGAGGTGCTCGAGCGCAACGAGGTCGACGTCCTCCTGATGGACGTCGGCCCCGGCGACGCGCGCGAGATGGCGGCGGTCAGCCAGGCACGCGTGCGGGCGCCGCTGGTGCCGGTGGTGGTGGCGGTGGACTCCGACGACGAGGCGCTGGCGCTGCGCGCCGTCGAGGTAGGCGCGCGCGGCTACATGGTGAAGTCTGCCGTCACGCCGGGCCTGCTCGTCTGGAGCCTGCACCACGCGATGCGCAACCAGCGCATGTTCGTCGAGCTCAACATCGCCCGCGAACGCGCCCGCCAGCTCGCTACCTACGATCAGCTCACCGGCTTCGCGAACCGCGCGCTGTTCCAGGACCGGCTCGAGCAGGCGGTGGCCGCGGCCCGGCGCAACCGCCAGCGGCTGGCGGTGCTGTTCGTGGACCTCGACGACTTCAAGCGCATCAACGACACGCTCGGCCACCTGGCCGGTGATGCGCTGCTACGCCTTTCGGCGCAGCGCATCGGGAGCTGCTTGCGCAAGAGCGACACCGGTGCGCGCCTGGGCGGCGACGAGTTCGCGATCCTGGTCACGAACCTCGGCGAGGAGGAGGACGCCCTGCGGATCGCCGAGAAGGTGCGCGCGCTCCTGCGCGAGCCGCTGGCGGTCAAGAGCGGCCAGCAGTACGAGACGTCGGCGAGCATCGGGGTCGCCACGTTTCCGCGCGACGCCGGCAGCGCCGAGGAGCTGCTGAAGCGCGCCGACTCCGCGATGTACCAGGCCAAGGCGGAGGGCCGGGACCGGGTGTCGTGCTGGCAGGAGGGCACGCGCAGCTCCGAGGGCGCCGAGCGTATCTCGCGCGAGAGCCGCCTGCGCGAGGCGCTCGAGGGCGGCGAGCTGGTCCTGCACTACCAGCCGGTGGTGGACGTCGGGCGCGGGCGCGTGGTCGGCGCCGAGGCGCTGCTGCGCTGGCGCCACCCGGAGCTCGGCCTCGTGCTGCCGGGCGAATTCCTCTCGATCGCCGAGAACACCCAGCTGATCGTGCCGATCGGCGAGTGGGTGCTGCGCGAGGCCTGCGCCCAGGCCGCCCGCTGGCAGGCCCTCGGCTACCCGGGCTTCCGCATCGCGGTCAACGTCTCGCCCCAGCAGTTCCAGCCCGCCGAGTTCGTGGCAACCGTGCGCCAGGCCCTGCTCGACACCGGCTTGCGCTCGGATTGCCTCGAGCTCGAGCTGACCGAGCGCAGCCTGCTCCACGACGGGGAACGGACGCTCGCGCAGTTCGCGATGCTGAAGGGCCTGGGCGTGCGCATGGCGATCGACGACTTCGGCACCGGCTACTCGGCCCTCGCCTACCTGAAGCAGCTTCCGGTCGACACGCTCAAGATCGACCAGTCCTTCGTACGCGCGCTCGCCACCGATCCCGCCGATGCCACGATCACCTCGACGATCGTGCAGATGGCGCACGCGCTCAATCTCGCAACCGTCGGCGAGGGGGTCGAGAACATCGAGCAGATGCAGCTCCTGGCCTCCTACGGCTGCAGCCGGATGCAGGGCTACCTGTTCAGCGAGGGCGTGGAGCCGGAGCGGATCAGCCGCCTGCTCGAGGCGAAGCCGTTCTGGTGGATGCGCGAGGGGCGGTAGCTCGGAGGGCAGCCGCCCGCGTGCACCGCACGCCTGCGCCCTACTTCCAGGCGACCTCGTAGCTCGCGCGGCCGCGCGAATCGGCGCTCTCCAGCCGCACCGAGCCCTCGACGTCGAGCAGGGTGAAGGCAGCGTCGAAGGCGGCTTCCATGCCCGCGAGGTAGGGCCGGCTCGCGGCGATGCAGGCCGGGAGCCCGTCGAGCTCGAGCCGGCCGCGGCTCTCGCCCTCGGGCACGAAGCGGATCGTCCCGCAGTCGCGATAGAGCTGGCCCCACACCTTGGCGCTCCAGCCGAAGAGGCGGGCGGGGTCGCGGCCGAGCAGGCGCAGGGCGCCGTTCATGAACGACGAGAGGATCGGCGCATCGAAGGTGAGGAGCAGGTTCTCGCGCTCGATCTCGCGACCGCGCGCCTCGCCGGCCTCCGCGAAGAGCGCCTCGGTCACCTCGACGTCGAGCTCGACCGGTACGAAGGAGATGGGGCCCGCCGCCGCGAGCGCGTCCCGTGTGGCCTCGCCGATGCGGGCGCGCACGCGCTCGCCCAGGCACAGATCACTACGATCGACGCCATCGAGCACGGACCTCACGAAGCTCGCGAGGATGCGCGGTCGCCGCTCCATGCCCCTTCATCGGTACGCCGGCGAAGGGGCTGAACCGGCCGGCCCGGGAATCTCTAGCGCGCGCGCAGCTTGCGATGGACGAAGAGCAGCAGCATCGCCCCGAGCACCGCGATCACGAGGCTCCCGATGCCGAAGCCGGTGAAGGTCCCGAGGCCGATCAGCCGCGCGATCCAGCCGCCCACGAGGGCCCCGGCGATCCCGAGCAGGATCGTGACGACGAGGCCGCCGGGGTCGTCCCCCGGCATCAGCCACTTGGCGAGCACGCCCACCAGCAGTCCGATCAGGATCCACGTGAGGATTCCCATGACTCGACCTCCTGCACTGCCGGGATCTTCCCATGCTCCGCCTGCGCCTGTCACGCCCGCTCGCAGCGCAGCCCCGCACCGTCCGCCGGCAGGCCAGCGGCAGTGAGGGCGCAACCCCCCAGAAGCCCTCAAGCTGCGGCCCCGACCGTGCGATCAGGTGCCCCGGACCGCCGTGATGTCGCCCACCATCCTGTGCGCCGATCCCGACCGGAACCTCTGCCAGGTCCTGGCGCGTGCGCTGGGGGCAGATGGGATCCGGGTGCACGCTGCCCACGACGGGGCGGCGGCCCTGCGCGTGGTCGCCGAGTCGCGGCCGCAGCTCGTCGTGATCGACCTGGGCCTGCCGGGTCGCGACGGGCTCGCCGTGCTCGGCGCGATCCGCGCGCGGCAGGACGCGTGCGCGGGCATGCCGGCGATCTTCCTCACCGCCGCGGCGCCGAGCGCGCCGCAGGTCGAGCGCGCACGCAAGCTCGGTGCGAGCGCGATCCTGATGAAGCCCGTGGCGCTCGACAACCTGACGGGCCGGATCGGCAAGCTGCTGCCGCGCGCGAACGCCGAACCCGCGGCAGCACCGCGCGGCCGCGCCGTACGCACCGCCCCGCTGCGGGGCGCGCTCGAGGCGCTGCCCTTCCCGGCGCTGCTCCACGAGGTGCACGGACTGCGGGCATCGGGGGTCCTGCGCTTCGAGGACGGCCCGCGGCGCAAGGACATCGAGCTGGTCGACGGCCGCGCCGCGTCGGTGCGCTCCAACCTGCCGGGCGAGCGGCTCGGGGAGTGGCTGCTGCGCAGCGGCCGGATCGACCGCACGGTCTTCCAGGAGTCGATCCGCCGCATGCACCGCGGCGAGGGCCTCCAGGGCGAGGTGCTGCGCGCGATGCAGGCGCTCACCGAGGAGGAGCTGGCCGACGCGCTCCAGCAGCACGCCGACGAGAAGCTCTTCGAGATCTTCGCCTGGCGCCGCGGCCGTTACGAGCTGACGCTGGGCGCACGCCTCGAGCGCGCCAGCACGCTCGCCGTGCGGCGCAGCCCTGCCGACGTGATCCGGGTGGGGGTCGCAACGCGCTTCCCGATCGAGCGGATCGACGCCGTGCTGCGCTCGCACGCCGATCACTTCGCGTTCGCGAGCTCGAACCCCTTCTATTCGTTCCAGGAGATCGAGCTCGACGACGCCGACGTGAAGCTGCTGGTCGAGGGCGAGCGCGGGATCGCCCTGCGCTCGCTGCTGGTGCGGCCGATCGAGGTGCGCCGGAGCGCGTACGCGCTGCTCGAGACCGCCCTCCTCGAGCTGCGCGACGGTGCGTCGGTCCGCAGCCGCGGGCCCGCCGCTCGGGTGCGCCTGCACGGACAGCCCCCCAGGGCCGGCGCAGGCGCCGCGCCGCCGGCTGCGCAGCAAGGCGCCCGCGCGGCGGCCGCGAGCCCCGCCGCCGATCCCGCGCCCGCGCAGGCGCCTGCCCCGAGGCCGACCCCGCGAGCAACGGCCACGGCAGCCACCGCGAGGACCGCCGCCGCCGGCGAGCCCGCCGAGCACGCCCACTACGCCGCCGACCACGAGCAGCGCGCCGCGCTCGCCGCCCTCCTGGTACGGCTGCGATCGCCGAGCCCCTTCGAGAAGCTGGGGCTGCGTCCCGATGCCACGGCGCTCGAGATCCGCACCGCCTACACGGAACTCGCCAAGCGCGCCCACCCCGATCGCTTCGCCGCCGCCAGCGAGGTCGTCCGCGACCTCGCCGAGGAGGCCTTCCGGGAGATCACGCGCGCCTACCAGGCGCTCTCGGACCCGAGCGATCTCGCCGCCTACCGTGCGGACCCGATCCGCGACGCCCGAAACGCCAAGGCGCAGGAGGAGGCGCAGCGCGCGCTCGCGGCCGAGCAGGAGTTCCAGCGCGGCGAGGCGCGCCTGCGCGCCTACGACTGGGCCGGTGCGCTCGCGCACTTCGAGCGCGCCTGCGAGCTCTACCCGGACGAGGGCGAGTACCTGGCCTTCTACGGCTGGTCCTACTACCTGACCCACGGCCACGACGAGCAGGTCTTCCGCAAGGCCTTCGAGCTGGTGAGGCGGGGCGCAAAGCTCGCCCCCGAGCGCGACAAGCCCTACCTCTTCCTCGGGCGGCTGTGCCAGGCGGCGGGGCGCCTCGAGATGGCCGAGAAGATGTTCACGAAAGCGGTCGAGCGCCGCCCCGACTCGACCGAGGCACTGCGCGAGCTGCGCCTGCTCGCGATGCGCAAGCCGAAGCAGGGGATCGTCGGCCGGATCCTGCGCCGGCCCGGCGACGGCCGGAAGAAGTCCGGGCACCGCGCGAGCTGAGGCGCGGGCAGGCGCCGTGTCACTCCTTCGTCTTCAAGCGGGGCTCGTTCTCGCGGATGAAGGCGCGGATGTCGTCGGCCATGTCGAGCAGCCTGGCCCACTGCTCCTTGTAGAGCGTCACCGGGAAGCGGCCGAGGCCGTACACGGAGACGCCCCCCTTCTCGCTCACCTTGAGCGAGACGCTGCGCTGGCCGCGGCTCTTGAGGGCCGCGTTCTCGGCGCGCAGCCGCTCGAGCTCCACCTTCAGGTCTTCGTCGGACATCGACCTCTCCTCCGGGGTGCCACCCGGACGTAGCGCGAGGACCGGGCCGAGCGCCACTGCCAGGAGGCCGGCGAGGACCGGGCGCGCGCACGCCCTGCGCGTGGCGGGCGCCGCGCGCGCCGACGACCGGCGCGAACGCCGGGATCCGCCGGGCGGCTGGCGCCGGTCAGAGGCTCGCGAACACCGCCTCCATCAGCGCGGTCGCACGCGGGCCGATCAGGAACAGGCCCGCCTCCATCCGGTTCATGGCGTAGCCGAAGGCGACGCGCGCCTCGGGATGGGCGAAGCCGAGCGACCCGCCCGCGCCCGCGTGTCCGAAGCCACCCGGGGCCGTGCCGATCGGCTCCGCCTCGGTACCGAGCTGGAAGCCGAGCCCGTAGCGGGTCGGCAGCAGCGGGATCACGAGGTCCGGCCCGCTGCGCTGCTCCGCGCGCGCGCGCTCGATCTGCCCGGGCGAGAGCACCCGCACGCCGCCGGCGGCGCCGCCGTTGGCGAGTGCGGTGTAGACGCGCGCGATCCCGCGCGCGCTGCCGTGTCCGTTCGCAGCCGGAATCTCCGCACCGCGCCACGCGCGCCCGTTGAAGGTGTCGGCCGAGATCGGCGGGTTCAGGAACGCCTTCAGCGCGTAGGGCTTCGCGCTGGCCAGGATCCTCCCGATCAGGTCCTCCCCGCCGCCGTCGGGGGCGAGCGTGCTCGGGATCAGCTCGGCGATCCGCGCGTCGTACGTGGCAGGGGTGCCGATGAAGAGGTCGGCCCCGAGCGGGCCGGCGATCTCGTCGCGGAAGTAGGCGCCGACGCTCCGGCCGCTCACGCGGCGCACGACCTCGCCGACGAGCCAGCCGAAGGTCATCGCGTGGTAGCCGTGCGCCGTGCCCGGCTCCCACCAGGGTGTCTGCGCCGCGAGCGCGGCGCACATCGTGTCCCACTCGAAGAGCGCGGCCGGCTGCAGCGGCGCGTCCACCGCCACCAGGCCTGCGCTGTGATCGAGCAGCCAGCGCACCGGGAGCGTCCCCTTGTCGGCCTGCGCGAACTCCGGCCAGTAGTGCGCCACCGGCGCGTCGAGGTCGAGCTTGCCCTGGTCGGCGAGCCGGTGCGCACAGAGCGCCGTCATGCCCTTCGTGGTCGAGAAGAGGTTCACGAGCGTGTCGGCGCCCCAGGGACGGGTGCGTGCGGTGTCCGCGTGGCCCGCCCAGAGGTCCACCACCGTGCGGCCCTCGAGCGTGACCGCCAGCGACGCGCCGACCTCGGCAGGCTCCTCGAGCTGTGCGGTGAAGACCTCGCGCACGCGCGCGAAGCGCTCGTCGCAGGTGCCGTGGATCGGGACGCTGGGGGGCATGGCGGCCTCCGGAGGCGGGCGCGGGCGACGCTACTCCAGCGGCGGACCCGCACGCCACGCGCCGGCGCGAGCGCCGGTCCCCGTCAGGCGTGCGACCGGCCGGAGCGGGCTTCGCCCCGGCGCGCCGGGACCGGGGCGGGCTGCCGATCCCGGCGCCAGGCGTGTCGCGCGGGGAGCGCTCCGAGCTCGGCGCCCGCGACGAGGACCTCCGCCAGCCGCTCCTCCCAGAGGTAGAGGCCGGGCGCCGAGAGCCGGTAGCCCGCCCCGAGGCGGTCCGGGTGCGCACCGCGGATCGTCACCGGACGCTTGCTCTCAGAGCGCATCGCCGTCGCGCGAGGAGGGTGCGGGCCGGGTGCGGTGGCGCAGGGCGGCACGGACCGCGTAGCGGAACTCGGTCAGGTCGAAGGGCTTGTCGAGCACGCAGCTCGCGCCGAGCTCGCTCGCGCGCGCATGGGTCTCGGCGTCGCCGAAGCCGGTGATCAGGACGATCGGCAGGCGCTCGCCCGCCAGCGACAGCCCTTCGACGAGATCGAAGCCCGAGATCCGCGGCAGGCGGATGTCGGAGACGAGCAGCGCCGGCCGGCGCGCCGGCTCGCCCGCGAGTGCGCCGATGCCGAGCCATTCGAGCGCGTCGTCGCCGTCGGCCGCCTCGATCACGATGTACCCGTCGCGGCGCAGCGTCCGCGCGAGCATCTCGCGCATCTCGTGGTCGTCCTCGACGAGCAGGATCGTCGCGCCGCCCGCCACCGGGACGAGCTGCTTGCGTTCCTCCTCGAGCAAGCGCTGGCGAAGCGCCCAGTCACGTCTCGTGAGCATCGTGGCCTCCCTTCGCGCAGAGGGCCACTGCACGCCGCGTGCCGCTGTGCGGCCTCCTCCGCGCCGGGCGGCCCGTCCTCACCGTGGAGAAACGCCCCGCGTGGCGTTTCTCCACGGGCGGTCAGGCGCCGGGCTCGGGGTCGAGCTTGCGGTAGAGCGTCTTGCGGTCGACGCCGAGGATGCGCGCGGCAAGCGTCTTGTTGCCCGCGGTCGCCTCGAGGACGCGTGCGACGTAGCGGCGCTCGATCACCTCGAGCGGGACGAGCGTCGCGGGATCGTCGCCCGCGAGCAGCAGGTCGCTCCGGCGATGCGCGCGGATCCGCTCCGGCAGGTCCTCCGCGAGGACGTGGTCGTGGTCCGCAAGCGCGACGGCGCGCTCGATCGCGTTCTCGAGCTCGCGCACGTTGCCCGGCCAGTGGTAGTCGGCGAGCTTCTCGGCGGCGCCCCGCGAGATGCCGAGCACGGGGCGGCCGCTGCGCTCCGCGAGCCGGCGCGCGAAGTGCTGCGCGAGCAGCAGGATGTCACCGCCGCGCGCGCGCAGCGGCGGCACCTCGACCGGGAGCACGTCGAGGCGGAAGAAGAGGTCGCCCCGGAAGCGCCCCTCCTCGACGGCCGACTCGAGGTCCCGGTTGGTGGCGGCGACCAGCCGCGCGTCGAAGGCGATCTCCTCGGAGGCGCCGACCGGGCGCACGCGGCGCTCCTGCAGCGCGCGCAGCAGCTTCGGCTGGAGGGCGGGCGAGAGCTCGCCGATCTCGTCGAGGAAGAGCGTGCCGCCGCGGGCCTGTACGAACAGGCCGGCGCGGGCCTCGCGGGCGTCCGTGAAGGCGCCCTTCGCGTGGCCGAAGAGCTCGCTCTCGAGCAGCGCCTCCGGCAGGGCGGCGCAGTTCACCGCCACGAAGGGCGCCGCCGCCCGCGGCCCGAGCCGGTGGATCGCACGCGCGACGAGCTCCTTGCCGGTCCCCGTCTCCCCCTGCACCAGGACGGCTCCGTCCGCCGCCGCGACGCGCTGCACGAGCTGCCGGAGCCGCCGCATCACGGCGCTCTCGCCGATCAGCTCGCCGGCGTCGTCCGGCCCCCGGGCGTCGCGCAGGCGCTTCACCTCCTCGAGCAGGTGCCGGTGGCGCAGGGCGCGTTCGAGCCGGAACGCGAGCTCCTCCACCTCGAGCGGCTTCGGCAGGAAGTCGTGCGCGCCGGCGCGGATCGCCGCGATCGCCGCTTCGAGGTTCCCGAAGCCGGTGATCACCACCACCGGTACGTCGGGCCGGTTCGCTTGCAGCCACTCGCACAGCTCGATGCCGCTCGGGCCGCGCATGCGCAGGTCGGTCACGACGGCGTCGTAGGTGCCGGCGCCGAGCGCCGCGATGGCGGCGTCCGTACCGTCGCAGGCGGCCACCTCGAAGTCGCGCCGCGCGAGGCGGGCGCACAGGAGGTCGCGCATCTCGAGCTCGTCGTCCACGATCAGGACGCGGCGGCTCATGCGTCCTCCGCCGGCAGGAGCAGCGTGAAGCGGCTCCCGCGCCCCGGCTCGCTGGCCACCTCGACCCGCCCGCCGTGCTCCTCGACGATCCCGAGCACGACCGAGAGCCCGAGGCCGGTTCCCTCGCCGGCCGGCTTGGTCGTGAAGAAGGGGTCGAAGATCGTGGGCATCTGCTCCGCGGAGATGCCGGTGCCCTCGTCGGCGACCTCGATCGCCGCGTAGCGCGTGGCGGCGCGGGCCGAGCCGTCCGCCGCGTCGCACCTGCGCGCGAAGACCCGTACCGCGACCTCGGAGCCGCGAGGCGAGGCCTGCACCGCGTTCACGATCAGGTTCGTCAGCGCCTGCTGGATCTGGTCGGCGTCGGCGCGCACCGTGAGCTGCTCGTCCGCGGGAAGGCCGATGAGCCGGACCCCGTGCCTGCCGGCAAACGAGGACAGGAGGCCGATCGCGTCGCGCGCGAGCCGGCCGACCTCCGTCGCCTTGCGCTCGCCCGTGCGGAGACGCGCGAAGTCGAGGAGCTGGCGCACGATCTGCGCCATCCGCTCGGCCTGCTCGCGGATCACCCGCGCCGAGTGGAGGACGTCCTCGGGGCCCTCGGTCTCGCCCGTCGCCATCATCTGCGCGCGGCCCGAGACCACGTTGAGCGGCGTCCCGAGCTCGTGCGCGATGCCGGCGGCGAGCTTGCCGACGGTGGTCAGCCGGTCGGCGTGCCGGAGCTGCTCGAGCGCTTCGATGCGAGCGTCGGACTCGGCGGCGAGCCGGCGCCCGGACTCGGCGAGCATCTCGGCGGTGCGGTCGAGCGCGCCCGCGAGCGCGGCGAGCTCGCCGTGTCCCGGGATCCGGAGCGGTCCCGTGAAGTCCCCCGCGCCGATGCGCTGGGCCTTCGCGATGAGCTGCTCGACGGGCCGGCCCACGACCCGCTGGCCCACCCACCAGGCGACGATCCCGCACAGCAGCACCATGATCGCGGCCGTCGCGAGCTTGGGCGGGATGCGCTCCGCCACGTGCGTCTCCTCGAAGCGCAGCGGCTCCGAGACCTCGAGCGCGGCCGGGCGCCCGCCGGGCGCGTCGATCCGCATGTAGGTGAACAGCCGCGGCTCGCCGCCCCGCAGGCTCCGGACCTGCACAGGACGATCGGAAGCGCCGAACCGCGAGGCGGCGATCGCGACCTCCGGGGCGTCCGGCGCGCCGGGAGGAGCGTCGAGGAACACGAGCCGGCCCTCGACGCCGGCGGTGAGCTCGTCCCAGCGCTCGGCCAGCCGGGAGGCCGCCTGCTCGCCGCTCTCCTGCCACACCTCTCCCACCGCGATCGCCAGCTCGCGCGCGAGCAGACCGGTGTCGCGCCGGGTGTCGGCGTCGAGCAGCGCGAGATCGGCGCGCAGGTTGAGCGCGGTGTCGAGCGCGAAGACGAGGCCGATCGGCACCAGGAGGTAGAGCGTGAGGCGGGGCACGAGCCGCATGCTCTCGACGCTAGCCCGCGAAGCCCCTGGCGTCGGGCGCCGCCGGGCGGCCGTCAGCCGGCGAAGCGCGGGGCTGCGCGCGCCGGCAGATCTAACCGGGCGGGCCGGGCGCCGCCCAGGTGGAGCCGCAGCTCGGTCGCAGCCGGCGGCGGCGGGGCGAAGTGGTCGCGGTCGGTCGAAGCGAGCGCCAGGCGCAGGCGGTGGCCGGCCTCGAAGCGGTGCGAGAAGGGCAGGAGGTCGAAGACGAGCTCGGCGAGCTCGCCCGCGCGCAGCGGGCGCGCGGCGGCGCGCTCGAAGCTGCGCGGCGGCGTCGCGCACGCCGCGGGCGGCGTGGGGGCGAGCGCGCGGTGGAGCGCGCGGAGCTGGCCCTCGCTCACGAGCCAGCCCCGCCCGTCGGGCGCGACGTCCTCGAGGTAGGCGAAGACGTGGCCGTCGTCGCCGCGGTCCCACGAGACGCGGAGGACCAGGACGGGCTGGCCGGTGCACTCGAAGGGCTCGGCGAAGCGCGGCGACGTGAACGCGACGAGGCGGGGGTCGCCGCAGGGCCGATCGGCGTAGTCGCCCGCGGACGGGCCGAGCAGCGCCCGCCAGCGCGAGCGCATGCCCGAGCCCGTGGTCCGGTCGACGGGGCGCGCGAGGACGGTCTCGGCGGCGGGCGGATCGGAGCGCAGCGCTTCGGGCCACAGGAAGAGCGTCCGGGGCTCGTGGCCCGGCGGCGGCCAGGTGTCCGCCGCGTTCCAACGCTCCGCGCCGGTCGTGAAGTAGTGGACGGTTCGCCCGTCGCCGCGGGCGGGGCGCCCGGCCAGGTGCTCGTCGAAGAAGGCGAGCAGCTCCCCCGCGTGGTCGAAGCGCGAGGGGGCGCTGCGCGCGAAGGCGTGGACGCGCGCGAGGCCGGCGTGCGTGAAGGGCCCGAGCGTGAGCCGCGAGCCGGGCGTCCCGACGGTGAGGAAGCGTTCGATCGCGGCGCGCGCGTAGGCGCCGTCGCGCCAGCCGCTGTACGAGTAGACCGCGGCGCCCGAGCGCCGCTGCGCCTCGGCGAAGCGGTGCGGGCTGAAGGAGTCGATCGTGAGCGCAGGCCACTCGGGATCGAAGCCGGCGTCGTCGCGATGGACCACCTGCGAGCCGATCCGGTCCACGTCGAGGTTGCGCGCGCGCAGCGCCCGGTCGGCAGCGCTGCCGGCACCCGACACCGCCGAGCCGCCGGCGACGAGCCCTCCGATCACCCCCGCGAGGAGCCGGCGGACGCGGTCCTCCGGGAGCCGGCCGGCACCCGCCGCGAGCCAGCCGAGCGGGCCCGGGCGCGGCGCCGCGCGCTCCGAGCACAGGCCGATCCAGAGCGGCCAGGTGGCGGCGCGGTGGAAGGCGTCCTCGTCGAGGGCGCGGTTGTACGCGGCCCACGCGGCGGTGAACCAGGCGAGCTGGATCCCGCCCGGGAAGGCGACGTCGGTGAAGGCGTCGTAGAGCGAGAACAGGGGCGCCACGGCGCGCACCGCGGGATGCCCCGCCATGAGCAGCAGGTCCGCGCAGGTGCCGTCGTAGGAGATCCCGAGCGAGCCCACGCGGCCATTCGACCAGGGCTGCCGGACGATCCACTCGACGACCTCGCCGCCGTCGCGCACCTCGCCGGCGTGCCAGGGCGTGACCCAGCGCCCGCCCGAGGCACCCGTGCCGCGCACGTCGACGTCGACCCAGGCGTAGCCCGCGGCGAGGAAGCGCCGGCGGATCGCGCGGTGCACGTCGAAGAGCGTCCCGACGGGAAGGAGCCGGCCGAGGAGACCCCGCGGAGCGAGCGAGCGCAGGTAGCGGGTCTGGTGGAGGATCGCCGGCGCGGGGCCGTTGCCGGGCACGTGATGATCGATGGCGATCGAGACGCCGTCTCGCATCGGAATCATTCGCGAGCCGCGCGCGACCGGGGCGGCCGCGCGGGCGGGCCCGGGCAGGACGCCGAGCCAGTGGGCGTCGGTGGCGGCGGGAGCAGGAGGGTGCGTCACGGCCGGGGGCCGAGGATACTCCCCCGGGCCAGCGCGCGCGCCCGCGGAGGAGGAAACATGTCGAGCCCCAGCGATCGGGAGGCCCTGCGCGCGAAGTACCGGGCGGAGCGCGACAAGCGCCTGCGGCCCGACGGCAACGACCAGTACCTCGAGCCGAAGGGCCGCTACGCCTACCTGCTCGACGACCCCTACACCCCGCGCGTCGAGCGTGCGCCGATCCGGGAGGAGGTGACCGTCGCCCTGATCGGCGGCGGCTTCTCCGGCCTGTGCGTCGGCGCGCGCCTCGTGGAGCGCGGCATCGACGACCTCCGCATCGTCGAAGGCGGCGGCGACGTGGGCGGGGCCTGGTACTGGAACCGCTACCCGGGCTCGATGTGCGACACGGCGGCGATGGTCTACCTGCCGCTGCTCGAGGAGACCGGCCACCGCCCGAGCCGGAAGTACACCTTCGCGACCGAGATCTTCGAGCACGCCCAGCGCATCGCCCGCCACTTCGGCCTCTACGAGAAGGCCCTCTTCTCGACCGCGGTCACCTCGCTCACCTGGGACGACGCCGCGGCGCGCTGGGTCCTCCGCACCGACCGCGGCGACGAGATCCGCGCCCGCTTCGTGTGCACGGGCACGGGGCCCCTGCACCGGCCGAAGCTGCCGGGCGTCCCCGGCATCGAGAGCTTCGCGGGGCACGCCTTCCACACGAGCCGCTGGGACTGGACCTACACCGGCGGCGACGCAGCCGGTGCCCCGATGACGAAGCTCGCCGACCGGCGCGTGGGCATCATCGGCACGGGCGCGACGGCCGTGCAGTGCATCCCCCCGCTCGGGCGCGACGCGCGCGAGCTCTTCGTCTTCCAGCGCACGCCCTCGTCCATCGACGTGCGCAACAACCACGAGATCGACCCCGCGTGGTTCGCGACGCTCGCGCCGGGCTGGCAGAAGGAGTGGCTGCTCAACTTCGCGACGCTCCAGACGGGGGGCTTCGCCGACCAGGACCTGGTGAAGGACGGCTGGACCGACATCGCGCAACGCATCCGCGATCGCGTCCTGGAGGCGCTGCGGGTACCGGGAGCGCAGCCCGGGATGGAGCTCATCCAGCGCGCCTACGAGGACAGTGACGACGAGAAGATGGACGAGATCCGCGCCCGCGTGGACGCGATCGTGAAGGACCGCGCCACCGCCGAGGCGCTGAAGCCCTGGTATCGCCAGCTCTGCAAGCGGCCCTGCTTCCACGACGAGTACCTGCAGGCCTACAACCGGCCGAACGTGCACCTGGTCGACACCGACGGGAAGGGCGTGGAGCGCATCGACGCGGCGGGCGTCTGGGTCGCGGGGCGGCACTACCCGCTCGACTGCCTGGTCTTCGCCTCCGGCTTCGAGGTGGGTACCGACACGGCGCGGCGATCGGGCTTCCCGACGATCGGCCGCGGCGGGGAGACGCTCTCGCAGCACTGGGCCGAGGGCATGCGGACGCTGCACGGGATCCACGTCCGGGGCTTCCCGAACCTCTTCGTCGTGAGCCTCGCGCAGGGCGCGAACCTGATCTCCAACATCACCCACAACCTGACCGAGGCGGGCAGCACGATCGCCGCCGTGATCGGCCACGCCCTCGCGGCGGGCGCCGACGAGGTCGAGACCACGGAGGTCGCCGAGGAGGAGTGGGTGAAGCTGCTCGAGAGCAGCCCCCGGGCCTTCCTCGGCAGTCCCGACTGCACGCCCGGCTACTACAACAACGAAGGGGGGCCGATCGGGCGGCGCGAGCGGCTCAACGCGAGCGGGTACCCGGCCGGGCCGGTCGCCTACTTCTCCTACATCGAGGGCTGGCGCAGCTCCGGGAAGTTCGAGGGGCTCGAGTTCCGCAAGCGCACCTGAGGGCCTTCAGCCGGGCACGGGCAGCCGCCCGCGCACGCTGCGGGCGTCGAAGGGGCCGGGCGCCGCGATCAGGCGGCGGGCGGCCTCGACCCGGCCCCAGGTGTTCCAGAGCAGCACCCCGCGCACGCGGCCGGCCTCGAGGTAGTAGACGACGCCCTCGCGGAAGGGCGTCACCCACTGCTCGACGGTCTCGAGGCGCGCGTCGAGGAGACCCACGGCCTCGTAGCCGAGGTCGAAGAGATCGGAGTAGAAGAAGGGCAGCTCCTCGTAGGGCGCGTGTGCGCCCGCCATGCAGCGGCCGGCCCGGGCTCCCATCGTGTTCGCGGCGTCCTCGTGCTCGACGCGGATGCGCCGGCCGAGGGCGGGCGCCGGGAACGAGGCCACGTCGCCGGCCGCGTGGATGTCGGGGTCGGAGCTGCGCAGGCAGGCGTCGACCACGATGCCGTCGTCCACCGCGAGCCCTGCGTCCTTCGCGAGCTCGACGTCGGGGACGATCCCGAGGCCCGCCACCACCGCGTCGGCGCGCAGGGAGGCGCCGTCGGAGCATGCGAGCTCCACGCCGTGGCCGCCGGCCCGGCAGCCGGTGGCCGTGACGCCGCTCCGCACCTCGACGCCCCGTTCCCGGTAGTAGGCGGTGACCGCCGCGGCGAGCGCCTTCGGGTACACGCGCGCGCCGATCGCCTCCTCGGGGAACAGCATCGTCACCCGGCAGCCGTTCGTCGCAAGCGCCGCGGCAAGCTCGCTCCCGATGAAGCCGCCGCCGATGACGGCGACCTGCGCCCCCGGCCGGGCCCGCTCGCGCAGGCGCCGGTAGTCGTCGACGGTGCGGAAGGGGAGGATCGCGTCGCCGCCGAAGGGGAGCCTGCGCGGCGTGCCGCCGGTCGCGAGGAGGAGCTTGCGGTAGCGCCAGGTGTCGCCCCGGTCGTCGCTCACCACGTGCGCCGCGCGGTCGATCCCGACGGCGCGGCGGCCGAGCGCGAGGTCCGCGCGCACCGTCTCGATCGGCCGCCAGATCTCCGCCTCCTGGCCGTCCTTCCAGAGCTTCTTGCTGAGCGGCGGGCGGTCGTAGGGCGGGTGGGGCTCCGCGCCGAGCAGCGCGATGCGGGCCTTCGCGTCGGCGCTGCGCAGCGCCTGCGCGGCGGCCTCGCCGGCCATCCCGGCACCGACGATCAGGTAGTCGTGCGCGTGCTCCATGGCGGCCTCCTCGCGAGCGGGCGCGCCCGCTCCCCGAGCCTAACGCTTCGCGCCATCCCGACGACGAGGGCGCGACGACGAGGGCCGGGGCGGAAGCGCAGGCGCGCCGGACGCGCCGCGGCGAGGCCGGGTCAGCGCGCGGCGAGCCCCTCGCGGAGCGCCGTCGCGACCTCCTCCATCGCGCGCGGGGCGCTCTTGCCGAGCGAGGTCACGTTCGCGAAGCCGTGCACGAGGCCCGCGTAGCGGCGGTGCGAGACCTTGACGCCGGCGGCCTCGAGGCGCCGCGCGTACGCCTCGCCCTCGTCGCGCAGGGGGTCGAAGCCGGCCGTCACCACGTGCGCCGGGGGAAGCCCCGAGAGATCGGCGGCGAGCAGCGGGGAGACCGCCGGATCGCGCGCCGCGGAGGGGTCCGGGAGGTAGTGGTCCCGGTACCAGTCCATGGTCTTCTCGGTGAGGAAGAAGCCCTCGGAGAAGAGCCGGTAGCTCTCGTGCTTCTTCGAGAGGTCCGTGACCGGGTAGATCAGGAGCTGGAAGGCGGGGGCCGGGCCTCCGTCGCGGACCGTGCGCTGCGCCACGACGGCCGAGAGGTTCCCGCCCGCGCTGTCGCCGGCGACCGCGATCGGCTGCCCCGCGCTGCCGAGATCCCCGGCCTGCTCGGCGGCGAAGCGGAACGCCGCCACGGCATCGTCGACCGCCGCCGGGAAGCGATGCTCGGGCGCGAGCCGGTAGTCGACCGCGAGCACGTTCACGCCCGCGTAGACGGCGAGGAAGCGGCAGGGATCGTCGTGGGTGTCGAGGTCGCCCACCACCCAGCCGCCGCCGTGGTAGTAGACGACGAGCGGCCGCGGCTCGCGCCCGCGGTCGGGCCGGTAGAGGCGCGCGCCGATCTCGCCGGCGGGGCCCTTCACGCTCATCGGCTCGATCTGCGCCACCTCGAGCTTCTCGCTCGCGAGCGCGCGCGTCGTCGAACGGATCGACTCGCGCCCCTCGGCCGGGGTCATCTCGTCGAGCGGGCGCCCTCCTGCGACCGCGAGCAGCCGGAGCAGCACTTGGACCTCGAGGTCGAGGGTCTGCCCGTCGATCGAGATCGGCTGGCTCCCGGCGATCCAGCGCAGCACGGAGACCGGCAGCCTCAGCACACCCCGGGCGACGAGGCCTTCCACGCGTTCGGCAAGGCTCGGCTCGACGGTCATCTCCTGCTCCCCTCGTCACGGAGGACGGCGGCCGGCCAGCCGCCGCGGGGCCGCGCGACGATCGCGACCCGCGACGGGGAACGATAACGGACCCCGAGGAGGAGAGGGCCCCGCGACCCGCAGCGGCCGGGCACCTCGGGGCGGGTGTAGGATCGGCCCCGGATGGCTGCCCGGACGCAGATCCTCGTCGTCGACGTCGGAACGAGCGGCGTGCGCGCGGCCGCCGTCGGCGAGGACGCGCGCATCGTCCACGAGGAGCGGCGGGAGGTGCTGCCGTCCTCGCCGGGCCCCGGGCTCGTCGAGTTCGACGCGCACGAGCTCGCCCGGGCGGCGCTCGCGGTGGCGCGGGCGACGATCGCCGCGGTGGGCCCCGTCGCCGCCGTCGGCATCGCGAACCAGCGCGCGTCGGCGGTCGCCTGGAGCCGCGCGACGGGCGCGCCCGTGGGCCCCGGGCTCGGCTGGCAGGACCTGCGGACGATCGAGCACTGCAGGCGGCTCCACGCCGCCGGCCTCCCCGTCACGCCGAACGGCACCGCGACCAAGGCCGCGTGGCTGCTCGAGCACGCCGGCGTGCGCGACCGGGACGACGTGTGCGTCGGGACCGTCGACGCCTGGATCGCGTGGACCCTCTCCGGAGGCGCCCTGCACGTCACGGACGCGAGCAATGCCTCCGCGAGCGGGATGGGGTCGGCCGCGGCGGGCGACTGGAACGGCGAGCTCCTCCGGGCCGTGGGCGTGCCGCGGCACGCGCTGCCCGCGATCGTCGACTCCTCGGGGATCCTCGGGCCGGCGCGCGCGCTCCCCGGCGCGCCGCCGATCGCCGGGATCGCCGGCGATCAGCAGGCCTCGCTCGCCGGCCAGGGCTGCGTCGCGCCGGGGATGGCGAAGATCACCTTCGGGACCGGCGCGATGCTCGACGTGTGTCTCGGCCCGGAGCGCCCGGGCTTCGAGCTCACCGGCCCGCAGGGCTGCGTGCCGCTCGTCGCCTGGCGCGTGCGCGGCGCCCTCACCTGGCTCCTCGAAGGCCTCGTCCTCGCGGCCGGGTCGAACGTCGAGTGGCTGCGCGACGGGCTCGGCCTCCTCGCCGACACCGATGATTGTCATTCCGTCGCCGCGTCGTGCGCGTCGTCGGAGGGCGTCGTCTTCGTCCCCGCGCTCCTCGGGCTCGGCACGCCGTACTGGGACTACGAGGCGCGCGGCGCGCTCCTCGGCCTGAGCCGGACGACGCGGCGCGCCCACGTGGTCCGCGCCGTGCTCGAGGGCATCGCGCAGCGCGCGGCGGACCTCGTCGAAGCGGCGGAGGTGGACGGCGGGCGCGCCATCGCGACGCTCCGGATCGACGGCGGGATGAGCGCGAACCCGACCTTCGTGCAGGCGGTCGCGGACGCGACGGGCCGCCCCGTCGCCGTCTCGGCGGAGCCCGAGGCCACGACGCTCGGCGCGGCCTTCCTGGCGGGCCTCGCGATCGGCACCTGGAAGGGCTGGGACGACGTCGCCGCCGCCCTGCCGCCGGCGCGCCGCGTCGAGCCCGCCGGCTCCTTCGACCGTGCCCGCTGGCGGGAGGCCTGCCGCCGGGCGGCGAAGCTCGCCGCACCACCCCCGGCGGCGACCCGATGAGCCGCTGGGCAGACCTCGGGGTCGCGCTCGTGGCGCTCCAGCACCTCGGGTTCCTGGTCCTCGAGATGTTCCTGTGGACGGAGCCGCTCGGCCTGCGGACCTTCGGGCTGACCCCCGCGTTCGCGGAGGCGTCCCGGGTGCTCGCGGCGAACCAGGGCCTCTACAACGGCTTCCTGGCGGCGGGGCTGGTCTTCGGCCTGCTCCGCGCCGGCGATCGGCGGGCGACCCAGATCTTCTTCCTCGGCTGTGCCGCGGTCGCGGGCGTCTTCGGCGCCCTCAGCGCGCAGCCGGCGATCCTGTTCGTCCAGGCCCTGCCCGCGCTCGCCGCGCTCGCGCTCGTGCTCCTCGCGCGCCGGCGCTCCTGAGCGCCTGTGAAGACATCGGCTCGGTCGCATCGCTTGCGGCGGCAGGCCATCTGCTGCGTTGCTCCTCCTCGCCCTCTCTCGATGGGACTCGTCGTCGCGCCTTGCATCTGGCCTACCGGCGACGGCGCGCTGCTCGGTCGCCGATTCCTTCACAGGCCCTGTGCCGCCGGCCCGGGCCGCGCCGCCCGCACGCCATCCCGGCGAGGGTCGCGAGGGCGAGCAGCGCCTGCCCGGCCGGCTCGGGAATCGCCGTCACGCCGGACGGCCCGGGCGGCCGCCCGAGCAGCGCGCCGGCGAGGCGCGCGTCGGCGAGGTCGACGAACCCGCTGCCGTCGAGGTCGGCGGGCCCGCAGCGGGCCTGGAGCCCGAGCCGCTCGAGCTCGCTCCGCGAGGGCTCGGGCTCGCCGTCCTCGCCAGCCGCGAGGAGCGCCACGGGGCTTGCGAGGTCCACGCCGTCGCAGGCGCCGACCAGCGCGTGCTCCGCGGCCGACACGACGCCGTCCTGGTCGAGGTCGAGGTCACAGGCGTCGCCGAAGCCGTCGTGGTCGGTGTCGCGCGAATCGGGATCCGCGACCTCCAGGCAGAGATCGGCGAGATCCGGGACGCCGTCGGCGTCGCCGTCGGGGAAGGCGAGGCCGGCGGGGGCCCCGGCCGCGAAGGTCGGCTCGAGGAGGAGACCTCCGACACCGTCGGGCGTGAGCGCGAGGAGGCGTCCCGTGCGGTCGAAGTCGATCGTCACGTCCCCGGCGTCGAAGCCCGAGAGCACGACGGCCTCGGTGGCGCCGCTCGCCCGCGAGCGGATCTCGAGCTGGAGGCTCGGCGGGGCGCCGCGCGACCCCGTGAAGAAGCCTCCCTGGAGCGCGTAGAGGGTCTCGCCGAGGCTGCGCCCGGGCAGCGGCGCCACGACGAGCTGCTCGCCCACGATCTGGAAGTCGAAGTGCAGCGCCTCGGCCGGGTTCACGAGCGACACCACGACGAGGTCGAAGATCGGCAGGCAGCCGGGACCCAGGCAGAGCGTGAGCCAGGGCGGCGGACAGATGCCGCCGTCGATCACGCAGCCGCTCGTGCCCGGGACGAGCGGGCACGGGTCCTGCGGATCGGGAATGCCGTCCTGGTCGTCGTCGGCGTCGGCGCAGTTCGGCAGGTCGTCGGCGTCGGCATCGGCGCCCTCGAAGGCGTAGAGCGTCACGGACGGCGGCTCGCAGCCGGGCTGGAGCCTTGTCGCCACCGGAAGCTGGGCGTCGTGCGGGTGCTGGTCGCCCCCGTTCGGACAGCCGTCGTTGTCGGCATCCGGGTCGACGAGGTCGCCGAAGCCGTCGAGGTCGTGGTCGATCCCGATGTCTCCGACGTAGAGCGGCGCCAGGTCGCAGGCGTCCGGCTTGCCGTCGCCGTCGCTGTCGGTCTGGGCGGGGTCGAAGGCCAGCTTGCAGCCGTCGTCCTGGTCGCAGATGCCGTCGCGGTCGCTGTCGCCGCCGCGCGTCTCGCACACGTCGGCGTAGCCCACCCGCTCGGGAACGTCCCCGATGCAGCTCTCGACGTGCGCGGCCTGCTGGGGCGTGAAGGCCGGGACCACGTTGCCTCCGATCACCCACGGCCCGCTGCACTCCCGGAAGTAGTAGGAGATGACGAGCGCGGTGTCGGGCGCGTGGCCGAGGTCCACCTGGAGCGCGGGTGCGGGCCCGGGGCCCGTCTCGTAGCAGACGGGGCTGCACTGCTGGACCCGCTTCGGCTCGCCGAGGATCTCGTTGACCGGCGAGGAGAAGCCCACGCTCGAACGGCTCCAGTCGCACCACTGGTGACAGCCGAAGAAGTCGAGGTCCAGGTAGCTGGGGTGGCGGAGATGGGCCTTCGCATCCGGCACGATGGCGTCGAAGAGCGTCGCGATCTCGGCCTGCTCGGCGGGGCTGGCGGCGTCGTACTCGCTGCGCTTCTTGCGCTCCATCGGCCCCGGATCCGGGGGCGTGTCGGCGATGCCGTCTCCGCTGTGGTTCACCGGGGGCCCGCAGACGCCGCCCTGGTCCCCGCGATCGGCGCCCGACTGCGTGTGCCCGAGGCAGAAGTGGTGCGCGAGCTCGTGGGCGAGGAGGATCGGATCGCCGGGCAGCCCGACACCGACGAACACGCCGTAGTTGGGCAGGGAGTCGCAGCTGCCGCCCGGACAGGCGCCGGGATCGGCGGGGTTGCACGCGCGCAGGTCGTCGGTGCCGCCGCTGCACGCGGACTCGGGCGCAACCGCCGAGAACGCGGTCTTCAGCCGTGGCAGCGCGAACACCTGGATGCGCCCGGCGTTG
Source organism: Deltaproteobacteria bacterium (assembly GCA_035063765.1). NCBI lineage: Bacteria > Pseudomonadati > Myxococcota > Myxococcia > Deltaproteobacteria bacterium. Next base: position 63,635 of record JAPSFT010000005.1, on the reverse strand, counting down.
GCGGGCAGGCGCGCGATTTCGCGCATGTCGCGGATCGCGTCGTCGGCGGTCGTCGGCGGGTCGAGCTTGCTCGGCCGCTCGACGGCGGTGAAGTCGGGCCGCGACTCGTCGTAGTCGAGCGCATGGAGCCGGAACGAGATCCCGGTGGGCTCGTAGATCCGGTTCAGCACCGGGACCACGCGCTTCGCGTAGGCCGCCCGGATGTCGGCCACGCTCGTCCATCCCGATCCCTGGAAGCAGAGCTCCGGGCCGCTCGGCGGGTCGCAGTAGACCCGGAAGTGCAGGTCGTAGGTGACGTCGACCACGGCCGGCGCCGCGAGCGGGGCAAGACCGAGCACGAGCAGGCCGGCGCCGGCGCAGCGCAGGCCGGGACGAGCCGCCATCGTGCGACCTCCGGCCCGTACCCCGGCCACGGGGCGCGGACCCTTGCCGTCACCCCCGCGCGATCGCGACCCCCGCGCACGCGAGCGGGTCCTGGAGGGAACGCAGAAATAGGTAGGGACCGGAGGCGCTGTCCCGGCATGACCGCGGTCATACCGGAGGCCGGGGCCCGGGCCGCGAGACGGCGCGGGCGCCGCGCCCCGGGCCGACCCGCCCCGGGGCCGGCCGCTACGATCGCGGCTCCCCCCAGCCAGAGGTTCCGCCACCATGTCCGCCGGGTCCGCTTCGCACGAGTCCTTCCCGTCCTTCTTCGACGACGCGCCGGTGATCGACGTCGTCGACCCGCTCGCCGGCTTCCTCGGCGCGGCCGGCGCGGGGCGCCTCCGCTACCGCTACGCCGACGTCGTGCGGATGGCCGGCCACTCCTGCCCGACGGTCGCGTCGGCCTTCCTGATGACGCGCGCGGCGCTCGGCCGGCTGTACGGGGGCGGGGCGCCCGAGCGGGGCGGGATCCGGGTCGAGCTCCGCGAGGCGCGCGACGCGGGCGTGACCGGCGTGGTCGCCGCGGTCTGCACCTTCGTCACCGGGGCGACCGGGGACAGCGGCTTCCCGGGGATCGGCGGGCGCTTCGGCCGGCGCGAGCGGCTCTTCTTCGGGCGCCCCCTCGCCTTCGGCGAGCTCCGCTTCTCGCGCGTCGACGGGGCCGGGACGCCGGTCGAGGTCGCGGCGCACCTCGAGCGCGTGGGCGGCGATCCGCGCACCTCGCAGCTCATGGGGCGCTGCCTGCGCGGCGAGGCGAGCGGCGAGGAGGCCTCGACCTTCCAGGCGCTCTGGCAGGACCGGGTGCGCCGCCTGCTGCTCGAGCACGCGGACGACCCGGCGGTCATCGAGGTCCGCGGTTGACGCGGAAGCCCCTGACCCGGGACGGAGGCAAGCCGATAGAATCCGATCGATAAATCGAACTTGACGATCCCATCGGATTTCGCCTAACCTGCCTCCGGGTCGCCGGGGTGCGGCCCGCCGAGGACCGATGGCCCGCCTGCCCGCCCGCCACGCCGCTCCCGCGCCGCCGGCCGCGCCCGAGGGCCGCCGCCAGCGCCGCCGCCGCGAGACCCGCGAGCGCCTGCTCGACGCCACGCGCCGCGTGATCGCCGAGAGCGGGCTCGAGGCCGCGACGATCGCGCGCATCGCCGAGGCCGCGGACGTCGGCTTCGGGACCTTCTACTCGTACTTCCCTTCGCGCGAGGCGGCGCTGCTCGCGACCGTCCGCCACGTCCTCGACCGCGTGGCCGCCGAGAACGACGCGCTCTCGGCCGGGCTCGAAGACCCGGCCGAGCTGCTCGCGATCGGCCTTGCGAACGTGCTCGCGCTCGCCGGGCGCGATCCCGCGACGGCGTCCTTCGCCCTCGCGCTCACCATGAGCGGGCATCCCGAGCTCTGGCACGCGCTCCGCCGGCGCATGCAGGCCGACCTGCGCCGGGGCCGCGCGGCCGGGCGCTTCCAGGTCGAGGCGCTCGAGGTCGTGATCGAGATGGTGAGCGGCGGCGTGATGCGCGCGCTCGCGGCACGGCTCGAGGGACGGCTCGGCCCCGACGCGGACGTCGCCTTCGTGACCCACGTCCTGCGCCTGCTCGGCGTGGCCGACGCCGCGGAGATCGCGCGTGCGGGCGGGCGCCGCGTCCGGGAGGGTCTTGCGCCCGCGGAGGAGAGCCGATGAGCCGTCCCTTCCCGTTCCTCTCGTCCACCGATCGGGCCGACGTCGAGCGCGGGCGGGTGCTCGACCCGCTCGTGCGGGCCGAGGACGTCGCGCACGTCGCGCTCGTGACGCCCGATCTCGAGCGTGCGGAGCGCTTCTACCAGGACTTCGGCCTCTTCCCGTCGGCCTGCTCGCCAGACGCGGTCTGGCTGCGCGCGCACGGGCCGGCGCATCACGCCGTGATCCTGCGGCGCGGGCCGCGCGCGCGCTTCGAGGCCGTCGCGATGCGCGTCGACTCGGAGCTCGCCCTGCGGCGGCTCGCCTCGCTCCCCGGGGCCGCGCCGATCGAGCGCATCACCGAGCCGGGCGGCGGGCTGCGCGTGCGCCTCGCCGCGCCCGGCGGGCTCGCGGTGCACGCGGTCCACGGGATCGCCGAGGTGGCGCCGCTCCCGCGCCGCCCGGCACTCGCCGCGAACCGGCCCGCGGAGAAGCCCCGCGTCGACGGCACGCAGCGCCCCGCGCGCGCGCCCGCCGAGCTCGCCCGCCTCGGGCACGTCGCGCTCGAGACCACCCACTTCGCGCGCACCCTGCTCTTCTGGATGCGCACCTTCGGGATGATCGTGTCGGACTTCCAGTGGCTCGAGGAGGCGCCCGGGCGCGGTCCGGTGATGGCGTTCACCCGCTGCGATCGCGGCGAGCAGCCGAGCGATCACCACACGATCGCGATCGCCGCCGGCGCGGGCGACGGCCTCGCGCACGCCGCCTTCGAGACCGAGGATCTCGACGCCATCGCCGCCGGCGGCGCCTGGCTGCGCGAGCGCGGCTGGCGCCACGTCTGGGGCATCGGGCGGCACATCCTCGGCAGCCAGCTCTTCGACTACTGGCGCGACCCCGATGGCCGGACGCTCGAGCACTACGCGGACGGTGACGTGCTGACGGCGCCGGCCGGGACGGGCCGCACGCCCTTCCGCGGCACGACCCTCTACCAGTGGGGCCCGCCGCTGCCCGCGGACTTCGTGGGCCCGCCGCCGGGGCCCCGGTTCTTCGTGGACCTGCTGCGCCGCCGCCTAGGCCACGAGGAGCTGCGGCTCGGCCGCCTCGCCGCACAGCGGCGGGCGCTCGCGCGCTGAGGATTCGCCGCGCGGGCGCGGTCCCGCTGCGGAGGAGGAGACCGATGGGCCTCTCGCTCGTTCACTTCCGCGACGCCGACGACGCCGAGGGCGCCTGGGGCGTGCTCGCCCCGGACGGCGTGCGCCGGCTTCCCGGCTCCTACCCGACCACGGCCCGGCTGCTGGCGAAGGGCCTCGACGCGGCGCGCGCGCTCGCGCGCACGCCCGGCGGCGGCGCCCGGCCGCTCGCGGAGCTCGAGCTGCTCGCGCCCGTCACCCACCCCTGCCGCGTGATCGCCCAGGGCATGAACTACCGCTCGCACCTCGAGGAGATCGGACTCGACCCGGACGCGAAGCGCTTCAACGTGCTCTTCCGCAAGTCGTCGGCCGCGATCACCGGGCCACGCGACGCGATCGTGCGGCCGCCGCACGTGCGGCTGCTCGACTACGAGGTCGAGCTCGGCCTCGTGATCGGCACGGCCACGCGCGGCCCGACCGTGGTGGAGGACGCCACCCTGCCGCGCTTCGTGGCAGGGCTCGTCGTCGCCAACGACGTGAGTGCCCGCGACGTGCAGCTCCCGCAGACCCAGTTCTACAAGGGCAAGAGCTACCGGACCTTCTGCCCGGCGGGCCCCGTGCTCTTCGTCCCGGAGCCGGCCGAGCTCGCGCGCTGGCGCGAGCTGCGGCTCACGCTGCGCGTGAACGGGGAGGTGCGGCAGGACGCGAGCGCCGGCGACATGGTCTTCGACCCCGCGGCGACGCTCACGGAGCTGACCCAGATCGAGGACCTCGACCCGGGCGACCTGATCCTGACGGGGACACCGGGCGGCGTCGCGCTCCGGTCGCCGCCCGCGCTCGTGCAGCGCCTCGTCTCGCTCCTGCCCGAGGCCCGGCGCTGGGAGCTCTTCCTGCGCGCGCAGGCCCGGCGCCGCGCGTACCTGCAGCCGGGCGATCGCGTCACCGCCACGATCCGCACGCCGGATGGCGCGATCGACCTCGGCGGGCAGGAGAACCTCGTCCGCTGAATCCCCTCCCGAGGAGGAGCCCCATGCCGATCGCGCAGCACCGTCCCGTCTCCGTGGTGATCGTGGGCGCCGGGCCCACCGGCGTGGTGGCGGCGCACCTCCTCGCGCAGCGCGGCATCGACGTCCTGCTGCTCGAGCGCGAGGCGGCGCCGTACCCCCTGCCGCGCGCCGTCCACTTCGACGACGAGACCTTCCGCGTCTTCCAGGCGATCGGCCTCCACGCGGAGATCGCCGCGCGCTCGCGCGCGATCCCGGGCATGCAGCTCGTGGACCGCTCGCTGCGGCCGGTCTTCGAGCTGCCGCGCCGGGCGGAGAGCGGGCCCCACGGCCTGCCCGAATCGAGCTTCTTCGACCAGCCCGAGCTCGAGCTCGTCCTGCGCGAGGGCCTTGCGAGGCGCCCGAACGTGACGCTCCTCGCGCGCACGGAGATGGAGGCCATCGAGCAGGACCGCGACGACGGGCCGGCCCCCGTGCGCGTCACCTTCCGCGATCGCGAGAGCGGCGTGCTCTCGGAGGTGTGGACGCAGGCCGTGCTCGCCTGCGACGGCGCGCGCAGCCGCACGCGCGGCTTCGTCGGTGTCGCGATGGAGGACCTCGGCTTCGACGAGACCTGGCTCGTCGTGGACGTACGCTCGCCGGCACCCTTCGTCGCCTTCCCCGGCGTGCAGCAGGTCTGCGATCCCGGGCGGCCCTCGACCTACATGCCGGTGCTCGAGGACCGCCATCGCTGGGAGTTCATGCTCATGCCCGGCGACGTACCGGCCGAGATGACGCGGCCCGAGCGGGTCCGCGCGCTCGTCGCGCCCTGGCTCGGCGATCGCGATCCGTCCACCCTGGAGCTGCTCCGCGCCGCCGTCTACACCTTCCGCTCGATCGTGGCGCGGCCGTGGCGGCGCGGCCGCGTCTTCCTCCTCGGCGACGCGGCGCACCAGACGCCGCCCTTCCTCGGGCAGGGCCTGTGCGCGGGCGTGCGCGACGCCGCGAACCTCGCCTGGAAGCTCGCGCTGCACCTGCGCGGCGATGCGGATGCGCGGATCCTCGACAGCTACGAGAGCGAGCGCCGCCCGCACGCGCGCCGCGTGATCCACGCGGCCGTGCGGATCGGCCGCTCGATGACGCGGGGGACGCCCGGCCGGCTCGCCTGGCAGCACCGGCTCGCCCGCGCGGCCGGGGGGCTCCTCGGCAGCGACGACCTCCTCGCCGAGCATCTCTTCGGCCGGCTCGGCCGGGGGGCGCTCGTGTGTCCGGCACGCCGGCGCGGCGATCTCGCCGGGCGCTTCCTGCCGCAGGGGCCCGTCACGACCCGCGACGGCGCGGAGCACCTCCTCGACGACGCCCTCGGCACGGGCTTCGTCGTGCTCGGCGACGGCCATGCCCCGCTCGGGCCGCCCGGGGCGGAGGAGCGCTCGTTCTGGAAGCGCCTCGACACGCGCTTCGTGCGCGTCGTCGCCTCGGAGGCCGAGGCAAGCGCGCACGCGAGCGACGAGACGACGACGCTCGTCGACCGCTCGGGCCGCATCGGCGCGGCGCTCGCCGCCGGCGGCGCCCACGCGCTGCTCGTGCGCCCGGACCGCACGATCCTGGCCGCAGCCCCCCGTCCCGAGCTCGCGCGCTGGCGCACGCTCCTGCACGAGGCGGGGATCGGCGCGTAGCCCGTCGCCGGGCCCGGGCGCCCTCCGGCGCCGGGCCTCCCGCCGCCGCTACCGGGCCCCGGCGTTCCAGCACAGGATCACGGGGCTCTCCCGCTCCCAGCCGAGCGTCGAGAGGGTGCCCGTGTCGAGCCGCAGCGAGCGGCCCAGCGTGACCTCCTGCCCGATCCAGCGTGCGGCGAGGGCGCGCAACGCATGTCCGTGTCCGAAGAGGAGGGTCCGGCCGCCGGCGGCCCGGGCCCGGGCGATCACCCGGTCGAGCCGCTCCGACACCTCCTGCGCCGTCTCGCCGCCGGGACAGGGATGCGTCCACACCGTCCAGCCGGGCACGGACCGTCGGATCTCGGGCGTCGAGATGCCCTCGTAGCGCCCGTAGTCCCACTCGACCAGGTCGCCGTCGGCCTCGGCCGCGGCGAAGCCCGCCAGCGCGGCGGTACGCCGGGCGCGCAGCCGGGGGCTCGTGAGGACGAGGTCGAAGCGCTCGGTGCGCAGGCGCCCGGCGAGCGCCCGGGCGCTCGCCTCGCCGCGTTCGGTCAGATCCGGATCGCTGTGCGAGGTGTGGAGCCCGTCCCGGCTCCAGGGCGTCTCGCCGTGACGGACGAGCCACACCTCGCCCGGGCGATCGGCGGCGCTGCCGCTGGCCATGGCTCGCATCCCCGGCGTCGAAGGCCGCGAGCGCCGGGACGCCCGCGCCTCACGGGCGCCTCCCTCCCGCCGCCCTCCGGGCGCTCGCCGCCGTCTTGCGAGCAGCCCCGCGGCGGGCACCCGGCGCGGGGCCCGAGCCCGAGACGCCCGCGCAGCAGTTGGCCGTCAGGAAGCGGATCAGCTCGGAGACCCTCGCGAAGCTCGGCGTGTAGATCCGCGAGGTCCCCTCGCAGCGGCAGCTCACGAGGCCGGCGTTCCGCAGCTCCTTCAGGTGGAAGGAGAGCGTCGCGGCCGGGATCCCGAGCTCGTCGCCGATCGCGCCCACCGGCAGCCCTCCGGCGCCGGCCCGCACGAGCAGGCGGAACACCCCGAGCCGCGTCTCCTGCGCCAGCGCGGCGAGCGCCGCGATCACCTCCTCGTTGCGCATGCTTCGAAGCTCCTGGATCCATCGAGGGCGGTCAAGAGCAGCATGCGTTCGGGAGCGGGGCGGGCCGCTCCTGGTCTCCCTCGAACGACCGCCGGGGCGTGGCGGGCTAGCCCAGCCGCCGCGTCGCAGAGAAGGCGAGACCGGCGAGGCCGGCGAGCATCAGGGCACCGGAGCCGGGCTCGGGCACGGTGTCCACCCGCACCGAGAGGTTGTCGATCGCCCAGGACTCGTCTTCGAGCGCCTGGTTGCCGGGGCCCTGCATGAAGAAGTCGAGGGTCAGGGACGATCCGGTGTGCGGGATGTCCTGGAAGATCGGGTCTGCGCCGAGATCGTACGCGCTGTCGGTGTAGTAGCTGCCGGGCCCGCTGAAGCCGAGATCGGCATGGCGCGCGAGCTCGACCCCGGCCGGGGGCTCGTAGCTCTGGATCTGGCCCGCGGTGGCGTTCGCGAAGGACTCGCTGAAGACCACCACTCCGTCCACGTGCACCTCGAAGAAGTCGCCGGCCGGGAAGGTGCCGGTCCCGTCCAGCGAGTCGATGGCGGCAAAGAGGAAGGCGAGATCCAGCGTGGTGTGCTCGGGCAGGTTCGTGAGGGTCAGGACGGCGTGGTTGGCCGGGATGCTGCGGAGGAACTGGCCGCCGAACGCGTTGCCCGTCGCACCGAGTCCCGCATAGCCCTGGACGCCGGTGAGCAGCGCCGTGCCGGGAGCGATCTCCGGGGGAAGGCCGCTCCTACCGTCCTCGTCCGCCCCGGCGCGCTCGCCGACGAAGCGCGGCGCTCCGGCAGGCAAGGAGGGCCAGCGCCGCGGCGTCGAGGCAGAGGGCGCTCGGCTCGGGCACCAGGACGAAGGCGTCGAGCAGGGCGGAGTTGTCTCCTGCGCTGGCCGGCGTGGTTCCGGCGATCTCCAGGGTGAAGACGCCCGCGTTCGCGTGGAACGTCAGCGAGTGGGAGGCCCACGGAGAGCCCGTCACGGTGTCGTACGAGCCGAGCACGGTCCCGTCGAACGATACGTCGTAGCTCGCGTTGCCGTTCGCCCCGATGTAGTGCGCCCGTCCGGCATCCGACCACGTCAGCCGGTAGGAGCCGGCGACGTCGATCGTCACCGACTGCTGCATCACGGCGGTAGACTGGATCATCGCGAACTGCTCGCCATCCGGGATCGGAAGCTGCGGCGCGATCGGGCCGGGGCTTCCGTTCACCAGGTAGACGTCGCCGCTCCAGCCCGTGAGCGATGCACAGAGCGGCGCGGCGAACGAGACGCAGAACGAGTCGGCGGCCAGCGCGTCGTCCTCGAAGCTGCCGTTGACGAGGGACACGGCGCGGGCGGGCTGCGCCGCGACGAGGAGGACGAGAGCCAGCAGGACGGAGGTCCGTACGGGTGCCATCACGATCCTCCAGGCCGAACCGTGGAAGGGCCGGCCGGGGCCGGGTGCGCACGAGGGACCCACCAGGCCTCCCGGCTCCCTGCCGAGCGGTCCCTTCCGCTGCGCTGCCTGCACGCGAGGTGGCCGGGAGAGGCTCGGCGTGTCAGCCGAATCGAATGGGTGTCACCTGTCCTGGTGACGAGGCGCCGTCCCTCCTGACCTCCAGCCGGTGGTTTCGACGCCGCGATCGTCGAGCAGGTCGGTGAGGTGCCGCATGCCGTGCGCGGCGTCCCACGCGAAGGCGCGCGAGCCGGATGCGTCGTTTGCGCGGCCCACGATGAGCGAGCCGTCCGCCGAGGCCGCAGTGGCCACCGCGTTCACGCTGCCGCCCGGCAGATCGCCCAGGCTCACGATCCCGCCGGCCTCGGTCCAGCGAAACGCCTCGGTCCCACCGCCCACCTCCGAGCTGCCCACGACCGTCGAGCCGTCGTCCGAGATGGCGTGCGCCGTACTCGCGAAGGCACCACCCTCGAGGTCGCCGAGTTCCGTGATCGCACCTTCGCCCCGAGCGAGGTCGGTCGCTGACCAGCGGAAGGCCTCGCGACCTTCCTGCGTGTCGCGCGTGCCCGCGACGAAGACCCCGTCCGGCGTGATGGCCTCCGCGCTGCCCGTGATCGGAGCGGAGAACGGGTCGGCAAGCGTGGCGAACTGCTCCTCGTCGGCGAAGCACGCCTTCGCACCACCGGCGTCGTAGCATTCGCCGACGACGCGGCCCGCGTCCGAGACACCGAGGCCACTGCTCCGGACCATACCCCCCGCGAGATCCTCGATGCGGCGCATCCCGTCCGCCTGGGTCCAGCGGAAGGCGAGGGAGTCCGCCGGGTCCGTGCTGGTCCCTGCGACGATCCCACCGTCCGAGGAGACGGCGTAGGCGTGGCTCTCGTGGGAGCTCGGCGCGAGCCAGCCGAGGCTCGCCATGCCCGTCACGACGTCGCCCGCGAGCGTCCATCGGACCGCGCTCCGGCCGATCTCGTACTGGCTGATGCTCCCGATGCTCTCGCCGACCACGACCGAGCCGTCGTCGGACACGGCGCTCGCTACGCTCTCGAAGGGACCTCCCGCGAGGTCGCCGAGGCCGATCAGGAGCTGGCCGCGCGCCGCACCTGCACGCGGTAGAGACGGGTGTCCAGAGCCCGCGGTGGACACGCTCGCGATCCCGTCCTCGCCCGCCAGCGTCGCCGCCTTCGCCGAACAGGGCACCTTCGGCCCGGCCCCCGCCGCCGACGCAAGCGGCGACCCCGTACCGGACGCCGGCCCGAGGAACCCCGAGCACCGACGCGTCGAGCGCGAGGGTCGCGTCCTCGTCGTCACGAGCTCGAGACCGGCGGGCTCCTCGCCGCCGCCGGGGACCGCGTGCGCGGGACCGCGCGCCTTCGCCGATCGATGCAAGCCCATGTATCGTGGGAGATCACGAGAGGAGATCGACGTGAAAGCAGCCGTGATGCGCGCGAACAAGGCCCCGCTCGTGCTCGAGGACGTCGCCATCGACGCACCGGGCCGCGGCGAGGTGCTGGTCCGGACCGTCGCCTCGGGGATCTGCCACAGCGACCTGCACGTGGTCGAGGGCCACCTGCCGATGCCGCCGCCCTGCATCCTCGGCCACGAACCCGCGGGCGTCGTGGATGCGGTGGGCGAGGGCGTGACCGACTTCTCGCCCGGCGATCACGTGATCGGCTGCATCACCTCGTGGTGCGGCGTCTGCTCGTTCTGCACCGAGGGGCGACCCTACCTGTGCCTGACCCAGTTCACGGGCCGCCCGCTCGGGGCGAAGCCGCGCATCACCGCGGCCGACAGCTCGCCGATCCTCCAGTTTGCGAACCTGTCCTCCTTCGCCGAGCGCATGCTCTGCCCCGAGCGCTCGCTCGTGAAGATCCGCGACGACATGCCGCTCGACCGCGCGTCGCTGATCGGCTGCGGCGTGACGACGGGCCTCGGCGCCGTGCTCAACACCGTGGACGTTCCAGCCGGTGCCACCGTCGCGGTGATCGGCTGTGGCGGCGTCGGGCTCGCGGCGATCCAGGGCGCGCGCATCACGGGTGCGAGCCGCATCATCGCCGTGGACGCCCAGGCGTGGAAGCTCGACCTCGCAACCCAGGTCGGTGCCACGCACGGTGTCGACGCGAAGAAGGGCGATCCGGTCGCCGCGGTGCGCCAACTCGCCCCGGCCGGCGTCGACTTCGCCTTCGAGTGCATCGGCCTCGTCCCGACCGTGCAGCAGGCGATCGCGATGACGGGCCGCGGCGGCACGACGGTGCTCGTCGGTGTCGTGCCGGTCACCGAGATGGTGCCGATCCCGGCCGCCGACCTGACGCTCCAGGAGAAGAAGGTGATCGGCTCCTACATGGGCTCGAACCGCTTCCGCTTCGACATGCCGAAGTACGTCGACTTCTACCTCGACGGCCGCCTCCAGCTCGACGCCATGATCTCGTCGCGCATCGGCCTCGACGGCGTGAACGACGCCTTCGACCGCCTGCGCAGGGGCGAAGCCGCGCGCCAGGTGATCGCCTTCGAGTAGCGCGCGACCCGGCTCTTCGAAGGGCCGGGAGGCGGGCTCACCCGGGAACCCCTCCTCCAGGCGCTGGGAGCCGGATGCGAGAGCGGACGGATGTCGTGGCTGCGGCGGCTACCGGTCGCCGCGCAGCTCGGCGAAGCAGCGCTTCGCCATCACGAAGACCACCGCGCCGAGGACGAAGCTCCCGACCAGGGATCCGGCGCCGCCTGCGACCGGGCGCACGACGGCGGCAACGGCCCATCCCGCCGCCGAGGCGACCGCCATGGCGAGAAGACCGGGCATGGCGCCGGTATCGGCACCGCCCGGGCCGGGCCCGAGAGGAATCGCTCGCCGGGGGCCGGCGCTCGCAGGATCGCGCCTCCGCCCACCGCCTGCTGCGGGATGCGGTTCGTCGTCTTCGCGCGGGCTTCCGGGTTGCGCTCCTGGGTGACGCCCGGCGGTACGTCCCGCCGCCAAGCGCAAAGGCCCGACGCGGCAACCCCGCGTCGGGCCTCCTGGAACTGGCGCGCCCGGCATGACTCGAACATGCGACCTTCAGGTCCGCAACCTGACGCTCTATCCAACTGAGCTACGGGCGCTCGAGGCCGGGGACTCTAGCGAATCCCGCCGGCCATCCGAATGCTGGCGGAGAGAGTGGGATTCGAACCCACGGTACCGTTTCCGGTACACGCGCTCTCCAGGCGCGTGCCTTCAGCCGCTCGGCCATCTCTCCGGAGAAGCTCCGGCTCCTGCAGGGCGCGCCCGGCCGCCGGGGAGCCGCTCGGGGCGGCCGGGGGGCACGGACGCGGCGTGACGCTGGCGGAGAGGGAGGGATTCGAACCCTCGATACGGTTTCCCGTATGCAGATTTAGCAAACCTGTGCCTTCAGCCACTCGGCCACCTCTCCGCGCACAGGGCCGGGCATCATAGCCGCCGGCGCCCGGCCCTGCCGTGCCGGTCCGGCCCCGCGTCCGAGGCGGCCGACCCTGCCTCCGGACCGCGCGGCGCCCCTCCCCGTGGAGGGCGGCGGTCGCGGGCGCCGGGCAGCGCGCGAGGGCCGCGAGGGGGCTGGCGGAGAGGGAGGGATTCGAACCCTCGAGGCGCTCGCGCGCCTGGCGGTTTTCAAGACCGCTGCCTTCGACCGCTCGGCCACCTCTCCGGCGGCAACGATACCTAGCCCGTCGCCTTCAGCTCGACGCTCAGGCGGAAGCCGAGGGCATCGAGGAGCGCCTCGAGGCTGCGCAGCTCCGGATTGCCGTTCTCGGAAAGCATCCGATAGAGGTGCTCCCGGTTGAGCTGTGCCTTCTCGGCCAGGCCTGCGAGTCCACCCTCGCGGGTGCGCGCCACGTCGCGCAGCGCGAGGAGGAAGATCTCGGGATCGTCTTCCCCGAGTGCAGCGTTCAGGTAGGCGACCGCCTCCGCGTCGTCCTTCAGGACTTCGTCCAGGTGCTCCCGATAGTCCCTAGTCCTTGCCATGACCCCGGCCCCTGTAATCGCGCCAGTACGCCTCGGCGCGTCCGATGTCTCGCTCCTGCGATCCCTTGTCTCCTCCACAGAGGAGGATCACGAGGGCGTCTCCTTCTCGACCGTAGTAGACCCGGTAGCCAGGCCCGACGTGGATCCGCAGCTCGTACACTTGGCCCACGCGCTTCGCGTCCCCGAAGTGGCCGAGGCGCAGCCGCCCGATCCGCGCCCGGATCCTGGCCCGTGCCATCCGGTCCCCGAGCCTTCGCTCCCACTCGGTGTAGGGCTCGGTGCCGGCTGCCGTGACGTAGATCCGGACTTCGATCTCTCTCGGCACCGGGGAATCGTAGCTTAAACGCTACAGGTCCTGCCAGGAGCGGTCGTCGGCGGGGATCACGAGGGATCATCCAGGATCACGACGAATCGATCGGGCGCAGCCCGGATCACGATGGCGCAAGAACGGTTCGGAGGGATCGAACCCGCTTGCATCGGACGGGACGAAGTTGGCGCCAAAGCGCCGTCGATGCGACGGAATCGGCCCGCTGGCCGAGCCGAATTTCAAGACCGCTGCCTTCGACCGCTCGGCCACCTCTCCGCGTGCAGGATCGCCCGAGACCGTGATGCAAGCAAAATCAGACGCCGAGCACAGCGTCGACCATGGGCCACTCGCAGGGCCATGCAGGAGGCCTGACGGTCGGCCCCGAGAAGGCGGTAGCGTCCCGCAGCGGAGGAGCCCGGATGCCCACAAGGCGAGCCGAATCGTCCGGCGGCCCTGCCCTCGCGCCGCCCATGCAGCACGGACTTCGGCATCCTCGTCATCCCGAACACCACAGTGCGTCCGAGTGGACACCGGCCGGGTTCGACCCCGAGTCGTTCGACGCCGAGGCCACCACCAAGCTGCTGCAACGCTTCCATGGCAAGCCTCGCAGCCGCGCCCGTCGCGCAACGAGCCGCCACGCCCGATGAGCGCAGCCAGGGATCGCGCGCGGGCCCGCGGCCTCGAGGACGAGGAGTGGCGGCTCGTCGAGAAGCTCCGCAAGATCGAGGTACTCTTTGCCCGCCCCGGGAGCGACGGGGAACGGCTCGCGGCCGAAAGCGCGCGGGAGCGGATCCTGCAGCGCCTCGCCAGGCTGGAGCGCGCGGAGCCACCGGTCGAGATCCGCTTCTCGCTTCCCGACGACTGGTCTCGGGCGCTCTTCCTCGCGCTGCTGCGCCGCTACGGCATCCGTCCCTACCGCTACGCCGGGCAGCGCCGCACGACGGTGATGGCACGCGTGGCGCGTCGCTTCGCAGACGAGGTGCTGTGGCCGGAGTTCCAGCAGCTCCACACCACGTTGCGCGCCCATCTCCAGGCGGTCACCGAGCGCGTGATCGCGCAGGCGATCCATGGCGATCACGGGGAGGCGGAGGAGCGCCCAGACCTCGGCCACGAGCGGGCGGCGCGATCGTGACCGGGGACTCGACCCAGAAGGCGGGCGCTACGCCTCCTCGTCCAGCAGCGAAATTCCCTCGTGCTCGAAGAGGCACTCCACCAACTCGGCGAAGTTGCTGAGACGGGGATTCCCTGAATCGCTCAGCATCCGCATGAGGCTCTCCGGCTTCTTGTCCAGCTCCTTGGCCAGCGCCTGGAATCCCAGCGTGGCATTGACGTAGTCGCGGAGCAGCGACTTGCCGACGTTCCGGTCTTCTTCGTCGGCCGAATGCGCGAGCGCGAATCCCCGGGTCAGAAGGCTGCGTCGATAGGCGGCGTCCTTCTGAGCGGCGGCCATCACGGTCTCGCGGAAGTCTCGGGTGAGGGCCATGTCAGTCTCCCTTTCGCTTGCGCTGCTTGTAATCGCGCCATAGCTCCTGGGCCGTCGCGATCGCCTTCTGCTGACGGCGCTTCGTGCTGCCCGCGAGCAGCAGGATCAGCTTGTCTCCGTCTCTTCCGAAGTAGATGCGATAGCCGGGCCCGCTGTCGATCCGGCGCTCGACGACGCCGGCGCCGACCCGCTTGCAGTCACCGAGATTGCCGAGGCGCATGCGCGCAACGGCATCGTCCACGAGCTGACGTCCGCGGGAATCAAGGGCGAGGAACCACTCGGCGAAGAGGCTCGCGGTCCTTCCTTCCGGGACGTACTCGCGAACCTCGATCATGCGTCGTCGAATGCTAACGTATCCGTCATCATAATCGCAAGCGGGATTCGTGGAGCCTTGGAGATCAAGAGGGATCAAGAGAGATCATCCTGGATCCATTCGAATCAACAGGGATGACGAGGGATCTGCGGGGATCAGCCCTGCTGGCATCGCGCGGCGCAGTAGAGCGACGCAAGCTGCAGAAGTACCTCGTGAAATCCCCGCGACGCCGAGACGAATTTCGAGACCGCTGCCTTCGACCGCTCGGCCACCTCTCCGGCGGCTACGATACCGGGCCGGCCGGCTTCAGCTCGACGCTCAGACGGAACCCGAGAGCGTCGAGGAGCGCTTCGAGGCTGCGCAGCTCCGGATACCCGTTCTCGGAGAGCATCCGATGGAGGTGCTCCCGAAAGACCCTGGGCCTTGCCACGACCCTGGCCTCTGGAATCGCGCCAGTACGCCTCGGTGCATTCGATGTCTCGCTCCTGCGCTCCTTCGTGCTGCCATGAGCGTCGTCGACTGGACGCAGTCTAGCCGCGAGCTCCGCGGCGGGCGGCAGCGGCGAGCGCGAGCACGGCAGCGGGCGGAAGTCCTGCGCGGCGGAGTCCGCGAAGCCGGGATCGGCAGCCTCCAGGTTGCCGCCCGCGTCGACCACGTCGACGACCGAGCCGGAGTGGCTCTCGACCCAGCCGAACTTCAACCCGTTGTGGGAGAGCAGCAGGGTGCCGGACCCGTCGAGCAGTGCGAGCTCGGATCCCTCCGCCGTCACGTAGAGCAGGTTGTCGCGCACATCCGCGGTCTCGTCGTCGCTGGAGAGGCGCAGGAGAGTGGTGTGCCCGCTGCGCTTCGACACCACCGTGTTGTGGAAGAAGTGCAGCATGCCTTTGCGATAGATCGAGAGATCGCCGCTGTCACCGCCGTAGTGGACGATCTGGCTGTTGCCGGCGCCGTCGGGCTCGACCAGGACGTTGCCGTACACGAAGATCCGGTTGCGCTCGATGTGGATGTCCCGGGTCTCGCCGTCGAATGCCGACGCGAAGAGCCCGTTGCCCGAGTCCGCGATGACGCAGTCGCGGATCGTCACGTGGCGCCCGCTCTCGACCCAGATCGCGGCGGCATTCTTCGCATAGGCCTGCGTCGCGCTGTGGTCGTCATGGAACGAGTACGACTCGTGGCCGGAGCGGACCTCGAGCCTTCGACCACGACGTGCTCGGGGACGTACGCGTCGGGCACGTTGGCCGTGCCGATCTTGATCACGGCGCGCGCCTTCCCCGTGAAGTCGAGCAGCTCGGGCGTGGTCGCGCCGTCGCCGGAGACCACCGGCCGCTCGCCGTTCGGCCCCGGGACACCGCGCACCACGATCGGCGCCTCGGCCGTGCCGCTGCGCCCGATCACCCACTTCTCGCGATACGGCTCGGCGCGCCAGTGGATGCGCACCAGGTCGCCCGGCTCGAGCAGGTCCCAGGGCACGTCGCCGATCGCGGCGAGCGGCTGGCCGGGGCCGACGTCGAAGCGGTCGGCGAAGGCTGCGGGCGCGACCGCGAGGGCCAGCGCCGCGGAGCGGATCAGGAGGCGAGCGGAGTGCGTGCGGAGCCTCCCCTACGGATCGGCCGGCGCGCGCGCCGCCGCGAGGCCCGCAGGCCGAGCGCAACGAGCGCCCCCGCGCCGGCAAGCGGTGCGCGGGGCTCCGGCACCGTGAGCACGGCGATGGCGGTGGGCTCGCGCGAGAGCCGGCCGACAACGCCGAAGACCATGCCGAAGCGGGTGAGCGCCGTATCGTAGGCCATCCGGTAGCTGCCGATGGAGCGGAGGTCGCCGGGGGCGACCTCGACCAGATCCGTCTCGCGGAGCAGGAGCCGCGGTCCGCCTGCCCGCGGAAGGAGATGCCAGGAGTAGTCCGAGGAGCGGCAGCACACGCCCGGGCCGACCGGGAGACCGGCCCGCACGAGCAGGGTCCCGTCCTCGGCCAGGTGCAGCGGCTCGAACCAGAGGAGGGTGCTCCCGCCGGACGTGCTGGCGCCGGCGGTGAGCCGCAACACCGGCGAGCCGTCCGCCCCGGGGCCGAAGAGCCCGGAGGTCGGCTCCGCTCCGGGCGCCGTCCGGAACTTCGCGACGAAGGCGACCTCTCCCGCGTCGTTCACGCGGATCGCGCCCGGCAGCGCGCTCTCGGCGCTCGCCTCGACGAAGACGGCGCCCGCCGGCCCGCCCGGCACGGCGCCCACCAGGGGCCAGCGCTCGGCCACGCCGTCGGCATCGCCGAGCCAGATGCCGGCGCCCGCCGGGTCGGGGGTCGTGCCGTCCTCGGCCGCACGCTTGGCCGCGAGCGCGATCGTCCCGGAGGGGCTGCTCGCGGGCAGGCCCACGTCGGCGAGGACCGCGCCGCCCGCGAAGGCGGACGGCTCGCCCGGGCGCACGACGGTCTCGAGCAGACCCCCCCGCCAGCGCAGCAGCGCCCCGGGCTGGGGCTCCCCGCGCTCGATCTCCCCGAGCAACGACGACACGAACACGGCGTCCGCGGCGGCGACGCGCTCGAACGAATCGAGCCGGATCACCTCCCCGTCGCCGGCGCCGGGCAGCGGATCGCCGTCGCGCGCCACCAGCGCGCTGCCGCCGGCCCCGTCGGGCGCGAACACCGCCGCGGGCAGGCTCGCCCCCGGGTCGTCGAGGAAGCAGGGATCGTGCGCGGTATGGGCATAGAAGGTCAGGGCGCCGCCCGGATCGAGCGAAGGAGCGGGGAAGGGAAAGAGCCAGGCCCGCCTACCGAAGCCACCGCCTTCCCAGGAGAACTGGATGAGACGGGCGATCGTGAGGTCCGGCGCCCCGGGCGCCGGCGCCCCGGTCGCGGTCACGAGCGCCGGATCGCCGCCGCGCGGCGCGCCGTGCAGACGCTCCCGGACCTGCTCGCTCGTGCCCCCCGCGCCGCAGGCTACCGGGGCCGGACCACTGCCCTCGCGCAGCGCGAGGTCGCCGGCGCCGTTGGCGAACAGCTCAGGGCGCGCCCACGAGCTCCAGGCGACCCCCTCGATCGCGGCCACGTGCTCGGCGCCGCTCGCCTCCGACCAGCGCCACAGGGTGAACGGCGGGCTCGGCGGCGTTCCCTCCGGCGCGTCACCGAAGGACACGGCGCCGTCGTCGGAGATCCTCGAAGCGAGGACCAGCGGTCCGTACGGGCGCCCGTCGGGCGAGTCCTCGCCCTCGGCGGCGATCGTGATCCACGGCGAGGCAGTGGCCAGCGCTGGTCGGACGAGCAGGACCACGGCGAGGAGGGTGACGTACCGGTGCGACAAGGGGAGCCTCGCACGAGGATCCTACCACGCAGGCGCGTAGCGCGGAAGGCGAAGCCACCTTCTCGCCATGCGCTGGAAGCCCGAGCTCGAGGAGCTGCTGCGCCGAGCTCGCCCGCGCGATGGGCGCCCCGAGCGCGTCGCGCGGGCGCGGGCCACGCCAGCGGCTCGGACCGGCCGGTTCTCCGAGGGAGAGGGCATCGCCGGCCAGGACCTGACGATCGAGGACGACGTGGCCGTGACCGGCGGCCTCGCACGCATCGACTCGAACGTGAGCTTCGCCGACACGAGCGCCGTCGCCGTCGCCGCCGGCGCGACGCTCGAGCTCACCGGCTCGAACGGCTACCGCGGCGAGTTCAGCGGTGACGGCACGGTGCGACACGAAGGGCAGGCGCTGCTCGGAACCCTGCCCGTGATCGCGTCGAACTTCGTCCAGGCGGGCGAGATCACGACCTTCGGCATCGGCGGCGAATCGCAGATCGCCACCCAGACGCTGCGCTTCGAGTCGGGCTCCGAGACGACCCTCTTCGGCGACCTTCGCGTCCGCGGCGTCACGACGATCGAGGACGGCTCGCTCTGGAGCGGCGACGGGGATCTGATCGTCGACGAGCGGGCGCGGCTCGAAGGCGCGGCCGTCCTGGGCGTCGACGTGATCAACGAGGGCGTGGTCGCGCCGGGCTCGTCGCCCGGCATGCTGACGATCGACGGTGACTACACACAGACGGGACGCTTGCGCATCGAGCTCGGCGGCACGCAGCCGAGCGTCGAGCACGACGTGCTCTCGGTCCTCGGCCGTGCGGAGCTCGGCGGCGTGCTCGAGATGATCCTGACCGACGGCTTCGTGCCGGCGCCCGGCGACTCCTTCGACATCCTGGGCTTCGGACCGGCAGGGGTCGGAGGCGCCTTCGCCGAGCTCGACCTTCCCGAGCTCGGCGGGAGCGGCTTCTGGGACACGAGCGCGCTCTACAGCGCCGGGCGGGTGACCTTCGTGCCCGAGCCCGGTCTGGCGGCACTCCTCGCGCTGGGTCTCGCGGTGCTGCACTCGAGGCGACGGCGCTGACCAGGATCGGCGGCGAGCGCTCCGCTCCGCGCGAAGCGTCACATCGCGCGGATCGGATCCGATCCGTCCCAGCCGAGGGACGCCTTCCGCACGTGCTCGAAGAACGCACCTTTCGGCCCGCTCACGTCCGAGATCTCGACGACCGTCCCGGGAGGCCCGCCCGTGTCGAAGTAGGCGAAGCGGCCCTGGGCGCCGCCGATCTGGCCCTCGTGCCCCACGACGTGGCCCGCCGCGAGGGCCCGGTCGTAGAGCGCCTGGTAGTCGGTCGTCCAGTAGGCGACGTGCTGGAGGCCCTCGTGGCCGGCGTCGAGGAACTCCCGGTACAGGGACGGCGCGGCGTTGCGCTGCTCGATCAGCTCGATCTGGAGGTCGCCCGAGTTCGCGAGCGCGATGCCGAGCTCGACGGCGGAGTCCTGCCCGCGGTGGCGGAACCAGTCGATCCGCACGCGATCGAAGTAGAACCACGGGCCCACGCCGATCCGGGCGACCCAGTGCCGCATCGCCGCCTGCACGTCGCGCACGACGTAGCCGTTCTGGCGCACGGCCCCGAAGATCCGGCTCATCTCGACCTCCTGCGCGACGCGCCGGAGGCGGCGCGCCGGATGCTCCCAGAAGGGGCGGCGCCGGCCTTCGCCGGCCGGGCCCCGCGTGGATCCCGGCGGCGAGCGCGCGGACAGCCGGGCTGCGCCGCGGCGCTCAGGGCGTCGCCCCCGCGTAGACCTCGAAGAAGCGCTTCATCATCTCGTCCGGGACGGCAAGGTTCGCCTCGCGATCGGTGCGCACGCAGAGCAGGCGCGGGCCCCGGACACGTCGCGCGCGCTCGAGCGCGGCCGGCAGCTCGTCGATCTTCTCGACGTGCTCGCCGTGTGCGCCGAGGCCCTCGGCCACGCGGTCCCAGCGCACGAGGCCCATGTCGGTCCCGAAGGTCTTCCCGTAGAGCGCGCGCTCGTTCGGGATCTCCATCGTCCACGAGCCCTCGGCACAGACCACGACCGTCACCTCGAGGCCCTCGCGGGCGGCCGACTGCAGCTCCATCACGTTGAAGCCGGCAGCTCCGTCGCCGGTGATGCAGACGACCTCGCGCTCCGGCGCCCCGAGCTTCGCGCCGATGGCCTGGGGGATCCCCGTGCCGAGCATGCCGAGCTCGAGGATCGAGAGATAGGAGCGCGGCCGCGTGGGCGGCAGCACGGCGGACGCCCAGAGCGAGGTGTTGCCGCCGTCGGCGACGTAGATGGCGTCGCGGCCGAAGGCGGCACCGATCGTGCCGATCGCGTGCGCCGGGTGGATGCCGGCTCCCGACCACGCGAGCACCGATCCCGCCTGTTCGAGCTTCCACGCCTCGGTCGCCGCATGGAGCTCGTGCGCGCGCGCCGCGTCGCGCGGGCGCAGGCCGCGCGCGCGCAGCACCCGCAGCAGGCCCGGCAGCGCGTCGGCGACGTCCGCGACGATGCCGAGCGCGAGCGGCCGCGTGACGCCCATGTTGCGGGGATCGAGATCGATCTGGATCAGCCGCTGGCCGCCCGGATCGCCCCAGTACTTGTCGAAGGGAAGATCGAGGTTCCCGAGCCGCGAGCCGGCGACCAGGATGACGTCGGCCTCGCGGCGCGCGGCGTCGCCGGCGGGCGAGTAGCCCATGACGGCGTTCGGATGGTCCGCGGGAGCGACCGAGCGGGCGGCCATCGTCGGCAAGAGGGGGCAGCCCAGGAGCTCGACGAGCTCGAGCAGCGCCGCGTTCGCACCGGCACGGTCGACGCCCGAGCCCGCGACCACGAGCGGCCGCTTCGCCGACGCGAGCAGATCGGCCGCCGCGGCGAGCTGCTGCTCGGAAGCCTGCGGCTGCGGCGGGCGGTAGGCGCCGGGCGCGAGGACCGGTGCCGTCGCGGGATCCCCGGTCGCGTAGAGGACGGGAGCCGGCAGCTCCACCTGGACCGGGCCGGGGCGCCCGGTCCACATCTCGCGGAACGCGAGGCGCAGCACCTCCGGGATCCGCTCCCACGACAGCGCGGGCCCGCCCCACTTCACGATCGGCCGGAACACGTCGAGCTGGTCCTGGCCCTGGAAGGTCGCGGGCGTCGAGGGGTAGACGATGCCGAGCCGGTGCTGCGAGGTGAGCGCCAGGACCGGCACGCCCTCGTGTCGAGCCGTGATCAGGCCGGGCAGCAGGTTCGCCGAGCCGGGCCCGGGATTCCCGATCACGGCCGCGACCTGCCCCGTGGACTTGTAGAGCCCCTCCGCCATGTGGACGCCGGCAGCCTCGTGCCGGATCGGCACCAGCCGGATGCCGTGGGTGGCGAGGCAGGGCAGCAGCGGGTCGATCTCGGGCGACGGCAGCCCGAAGACGAAGCGGACGCCCTCCGCCGCCAGGCATCGCGCGAGCAGCTCTCCCCCGGTGATCGCTTCCATGGTGACTCCTCTCTCCTTGCGGGTGCGTCCCGGTCGCCGCTCGACGGCGCCCGTGGCCGCTCCGTCCTTGCGCCGGCCGCGCCGGCGCGGGTCAGCGCGGGCGCCCCTTCCGCGGGCGCTTCGGCCGTGGCGCAGCGGCCGGGCCGAGGCGGGCAGCGAGCAGCCGCTCGACCTCGACGCGGCAGGCGTCCAGGTCGAGCTCGCCGTCGATCATCGACTGGAAGGCGACGCCGCGCAGCATGCCGACGACCACGGCCGCGAGACCCGTGGGGTCCGTGGAGCGCGGGAAGGCGCCGGCGGCGATCCCGCGCTCGATGCCCTTCGCAACTTCCTCCCGGAATCTGCGGTCGAACGACACCATCGCGGGTCGCACCTCCGCGGCGCCCGCGCTCACCGCGTCGGCGCCCAGAACCAGGCAGGCGCGATGGACCGGCGGGAGCGCGGAGACGATCTCGAAGAAGGTCTGCACCAGGGCCCGGAGCTCGTCCAGCGCGGCGGCGGGGCGGCGCCGCCGGCCCAGGGCCGCGCGGAACTCCGCCGTGGCGAGGTCGACGACGCGTTGGATCAACGCGCCCTTCGAGCCGAAGTAGTGGGTCGCGAGGCCGCGGCTGTAGCCGGCGCGCTCGCCCACCCCGGCCAGCGTGACGCGCGCCACACCGAGCTCGCCGATCAGCTCGGCGGCGGCCTCCACCAGGCGTCGCTCCGCCTCGCTGCGGCGCTCTTCCTGCGTGCCGCGCGCGGCAGCCGCGAGGCGGCGCATGGGCCCTCCTTCCGACAGCCGCTTGTTATTCAACAAGCAAGTTATCGGTGCTCCCGGGGCCCGTCAACGGGGTTCCCGGCGAGCGCGTGCGGCCGCTCCTGCACGTCGCCCGGGAGTCGGGTCGCAGGTGGCGCCTCGCCAGCGCGCCGTCGAGCGGGATCACCGCGAGCGTGATGCCGGCAGGCTCGGTGCCGGGGCGAGGCGCCGGCCATCGGCGCTCGCGCTGCGCGCTGCGCGCTGCGTAGCGATCCCCGAAGTGGCGGCCACCGAAGCGGGCGATGCCCGTCACCGATCCGGCTCAGGCGAATCCGAGGCGTGGCCGTGCGGAGGCGTCCGCTCGCAGCGAGCCGGCGTGCTTGCCGCCGCAGCTTCGCCGGTTAGAATGCCGTCCCGTGCCGGATGCGGCCACCTCCTGAATCGTGACCCGTGAAGAAACTCGCCCGGCGGCTGCTGCGTCCCCGACCAAGCCATCACTCCGTCGCCTACGAGGACGTGCGCGAGGAACGGCACGTCTTCGTGTTCGGTGTCTGGGGCCGGAGTTCGACCACCGCCCTGCAACGGATCCTGAACTCGACGCGCGCGATCTGCATCTGGGGAGAGCCGGGGCAGTTCCTCGTGGACAACCTCGTCGAGGCTCACCATCAGATCCTGCACCGCCTCGATGCCGAGCGAAGCAGCGACCGGGTGCGGGCGGTCAGCGAATCCTTTCGCCGCGACGACTTCAGCATCGAGACCGCCATGGCTCGCGCCGACTGGCAGAGCAGCTTGACGCAGGTACGCCAGGCCCTGCTCGATCTGCTCGCCCCGCCGATTCCGTCCCGGCGCCTGGGCTTCAAGGAGATCCGCGTCCGCAGCCCGCTCACCTTCCGTGCCCTTCGCGAGCTGTTCCCGAACTGCGCATTCGTCTTCCTGTTCCGGGATCCGCTGGCGCAATGGCCCTCGGTGCAGACCAAGAAGGGATGGCCCGAAGCCGAGGACATCGAGCTCTTCGCCGCTCAGGTCGAGACGCTCGGGGGCTGGTACCTGGAGCAGGAAGGCTTCTTCCTCGAGGACACCGATCTACGGGACCGCGGTGCGGTGGAGCGCCTGTGCGTCCATCTCGGACTCCCGGGCTTCCAGCTTGGCCTCCTCGGCGACGGCGTGTCCGCCGCTCCGAACAAGCGGCCCCTCGCGCAGGCGGATGCCGACTTCCTGCGCGCGCGCCTCGGCGACCTCTACGCCCGCCTGCAGGCGCGATCCCGGACCTGCCTCTCCGCTCCGACCTGATCGCGGAGAGTCGGAGGCGGGTGCAGCGAACGGGGTGATCTCCTCCAGCCCGCGCGCGGCTCCCCGCGCCTTCGCCGGTCGGGGGTACGGCCCGGTCAGTCCTCGGCGCCGCCGGTCTCGCAGGGGCCCTCGTAGTCACCGTGGCGAAGGTGCGCCGGCACGGCTCACCGACACGCCCGCCGTCGCGCGCGATCCTGTGTCCGGTCCGGGGCCGCGGGCAAGGGGATCCCGAGGGATTCTCCCCGGAGGGGCCTTCGCCCTCTGTCGGCCGACACGGGGGACCGCCCCATTGACAAGATTCTATGATCATAGAAACTTGGATTTATGGAATGTGCACTGCGCGCCGTGCCGATCCACTCACAAGGAGACCACCATCGTGTCCAGCCACCTCGAACGTGCAGTCCGGGAGCGCTACGGCTCGTTCGCGAAGAGCAGCCTGTCGAGCGAGAACGCGTCGATCGCACAGGTCGCCCGTGCCTTCGGCTACTCCGCCGAGGAGCTCGCTTCGATTCCGGCCGAGGCGAACATGGGCCTGTCGTGCGGCAACCCCACGGCCCATGCGCACCTGCGGCCGGGAGAGACCGTCGTGGACCTCGGCTGCGGCGGCGGCCTCGACGTCTTCCTCGCGGCGCCGAAGGTCGGGCCGAGCGGGAAGGCGATCGGGATCGACATGACGCCCGAGATGATCGAGCGCGCGCGCCGCAACGCCGCGCGCGGCGGCGCGGACGGCAGGCCCTTCGCCAACGTGGAGTTCCACCTGGCCACGATCGATCGGCTGCCACTCCCCGACGCCTCGGTGGACTGCGTGATCTCGAACTGCGTGATCAACCTGGCGCCCGACAAGCAGGCCGTGTTCCGGGAGATCGCGCGCGTGCTGCGGCCGGGAGGCCGCGTCGCGATCAGCGACATCGCGCTCCGCAAGCCGCTCCCCGAAGGGATCGGTGCGGACCTGCTCGCGTACGTCGGCTGCGTCGCCGGTGCGATCCCGATCGACGCCTATCGCCGCGGGCTGCTCGACGCCGGCTTCGCCCACGCCGAGGTCCTCGATACCGGCTCGGATCTCGACATCTACCGTGCGCTGGATGCACCGGCGCGCTCGTGCGCGGATCCGGCGCCGCCCGTGCCGGCCCCGTCGTGCGGCTGCTCCTCGCCGGCGCCGCGGGAGGGCGACCTGCGCGAGCTGCTCGGCCGCTACGACCTCAACGAGTACGCCGCGAGCGTACGGGTCTTCGCCGTCAAGCCCGCCTGAGGCCGGCCACGAAGCGGCTCGTCGCGCCGTGCCCGCTCCGGCGGCGGGGCTGGCCGGGGTGTGGCACGGCGGCCGGTGCCCGGTGCCGAGTCCCGCTGCGCCTGCTGCGGTAGGCTCGCCGCGAGCGTGAAGATCCTGATCTGTGACGATCATCCAGTGTTTCGCGAGGGACTGCGCGAGGTCCTCGCGGAGCTCGCCGCCGGGATCGCGGAGGCACCCGACGCGAGCGCCGCCCTGGAACGGGTCGCGGCTGATCCGGAGATCGAGCTGGTGCTGCTCGACCTCGCCATGCCGGGGACGGATGGCTGGACCGCGTTCCGGCGGCTGCGCGAGCGACACCCGACGGTGCCGGTGGTGATCGTCTCCGGCTCCGAGGATCCCGCCGACATGCGGCGTGCTCTCGAGGGAGGGGCCGCCGGCTTCGTGCCCAAGTCGTCGACCCCCGAGGTCCTGCGGCGGGCGCTCGCGCTCGTGATCGCCGGCGGCGTCTTCGTCCCGGTCGCCGCGCTCTCGGCGGCGGACCCCGCTCCCGGGGCGGAGCCGCGGGGAGGCCGGGGGACCGAGCTGACGGCGCGCCAGCTCGACGTCCTGCGCCTGCTCTCGCGCGGGCTCACGAATCGGGAGATCGCCGGGGTCCTCGGCATCGCCGAGGGCACCGTCAAGACCCATCTGCGGACGCTCTTCGAGGTGCTCGACGTGAGCAACCGCACCGAGGCGGTGCTCGTGATGCGCGAGCTGGGCCTCGAGGATCCCCGCTAGCGCCGGGCCCGCGCTCCGCGCCGCCGGCGGGCGAGGACCGCGAGCACCGCCGCCGCCGTCGCGGCCGCCGCCGCGGACGCCGGCTCGGGGACGTAGGCGTGATCGACGAAGGTCTCGCTCGCCGCGCCCGCGGCGCCGCGCACGGCGAACGCCTCGAGCTTCGCCGTGCGCGCATCCACCGGCGCCACCAGATCGGCCGAGAGCCGGCGCCAGATCCCATCGGCGGGCGAGGAGCCGAGCGGATCGTTCCCGACCTCCTCTCCCGCGCAGCTCTCGCTCGCGCTCCACCGCACGTTCGCCCCTCCGGCGGCGGCCCCCGTGGTCTTGATCCAGACCGACGGCCGATACGGCAGGCCGCCCTGGACCTGCACGCAGCTCGACTCGATGCGGCCGACCTCGGAGGGCGAGCCCGCGGGCGAGCTCGTCACGCGCCCCGATCCCGTACTGCCCGGAGCGAAGGGCGAGTCCCAGGCCCAGCCGCAGACTCCGCCGTCGCGACAGGCCCAGCCGAAGGTGTCGGTCTCGAAGTCGGGGTTGACGACGAACTCGAGCGGGGGCAGGCCGAGCGGCGGGGGCTGGTTCTGGCCGGGGTCGACCGCGACCGGGTCGAGCACGGTGTCGCAGTACAGGGTCCCGGCGGTGAAGGGCGAGGGGTTCAGCCCGCCACCGACCGCCAGGGCATTCTCGGTGCCGTTCAGGGCGCCGAGCACCGGCGGGAAGTCGGTGTCGCCGCTCAGGCGCTCCCAGATCTGCGAGGTGGAGAAGCTCAGCAGCGAGGCCGGAGTCTGCGCCGTCTCGGTGACGACGTAGGACTTGCCTCCTACCGCCTCGAAGGTGGTCGAGAGGCCCACCGAGCTGAAGGCGCCCGTGATCTCGACGTCGCTGTTCACCCCGAAGCACAGGCTCGTGAAGCAGCCGTACTCACCGTTCTGGCCGTAGGCCACGCCGAAGGCCTGCGACTCCGAGACGACCGCCGAGGCTCCGTTGCCGCCGGCCCAGGTGAGGGTGACGTCGCCGCCCGTGACGCCGTCCCCGATCACCGGGCTGTAGAGCTTGCGACACTGCTGCTCGGTGATCGCGCCCTCGTTGGCGTTCGGGAAGCACTGGAGCGGCGCGTTGCACAGCTCGGTGAAGCAGGCCTCGCAGGAGAGGCCCTCGGCGCACGGATGGAAGGCGGAGCAGCCCTCGCCGACGGTCCGCTTCCTCCGGCACACCTGCGGGACGCCGGCCTGGCAGTAGAGGCCGGACGCGCACGGGGCCGTGGCGTCGCAGGTCTCGCCTTCCTGCACCGGCTCGTGGGAGCAGAGCAGCGCGAGCGTGCACTGGAGCCCCTCCTCGCAATCGACGAGGCCGGGCGCACAGGTCTCGTTGGGCCCGGCGTCGGGCAGCTCGATGCTGCCATCGGAGCAGAGCGTGGTGATCGGGTGCACGGCGAGCCCGGGGTCGCAGCCGGCGGTGCACCAGGGCTCCGCCTCCTCCGGGCAGGGGATCTGGCCGTTGGCGCTGCAGTCGCCGCAGTCGGGACGCTCGTCGTAGCAGCCGGCGCTCACCCGCACGTCCGGGACCGGCCACGGGCAGTTGATCGTGATCGGGAACGGGCTCCCGCTGTAGCGCGTGTGTCCCGGATCACAGGCCGCGCCCGAGGTGCAGACCGGCTCGAGGTGGCCGCCACAGGAGCGATTCACGACCCCGCAGAAGGTGCGCGTGCGCGCCTGCGCGGGAGCGGCGACGAGGCCGGCGGCACCGAAGACGAGGCCGAGCGCGAGGAGGCGCACCATCCCGGGACGCAGCAAAGCGACGTGCATGGGGCCACGATACGCCTGCCCTGCGCGCCGCGGCCTCCCCCGATCGGACTAGTCCGGGCGCGCGGAGCCGGGCTCGGAGGAGGGTGGGCTCGCGCCGCGCCGCAGCAGCTCGGCGAGGAGCGCGCGGAGGCGAGCCGGGGCGGCGGGCTTGAGGAGCAGCGGGAGGCCGCTGGCCCGGATGCGCCCCATCGCCTCCGGGGTGGTTTCGCCGCTGAGCAGCGCAGCGGGGAGTGCGGCTCCGAACGCAGCCCGCATCGCGGCCACGACCTCCAGCCCGGTCGTGGCCGCCGCCAGCCGGTAGTCGACGAGCAGGGCCTCGGGCCGGACGCCGCGACGCTCGAGCGCCTCGAGGGCCTCGGCCGTGCTGGCCGCCGCGACCACCCGGCAGCCCCAGCGGGTGATCCGGTCGCGGGTCGCCGCGAGGACCTCCAGATCGTCGTCCACGAGCAGCACCACCCGCCCCTCGAGGCCGGCAGCCGCCGCCACGGCGGGCGCGCGGCGGGTGAGGCGGCGCGCCGGGAGCGTCAGCCGGAACGTGGAGCCGCGCCCGGGCTCGGACTCGACCGCCACCTCGTGGCCGAGCGCCTGCGCCAGCCGCTCGACGATTGCGAGCCCGAGGCCGAGCCCGCCACCCCCGCCCGTCCCGCGTTCGAGACGGACGAACTCGCGGAAGACCTCCGCCTGGCGCTCGGGCGCGATGCCGGGCCCCGTGTCGGAGACCTCGACGGTCACCCGGGAGCCGCGGGGTCGCGCCACCACCCGCACCCTCCCTCGTTCGGTGTAGAGGACGGCATTGGTCAACAGGTTGCGCACGATGCGGCCGAGAAGCACGGGATCACTGTGCACGGCCAGACCGCTCTCCTCCCGTTGCAGCTCGAGCCCCTTCGCCTCCGCGGACGGTGCGAGCTCCGCACAGAGCCCCTCGAGCAGGGGATCGAGCGCGAGCGCAACGGGGCGCGGCTCCACGGCCCCCACGTCGAGGCGCGAGAGATCGAGCAGCGACGAGAACATCTCCGAGAGCGCCTCCGCGGACTGCTGCAGCCGTTCGACGAGCGCCCGGGTCTCTCCGGCACCGATCCGCTCCTCGAGCAGGCTCGCGAGCACCCGCAGCGCATGCAGTGGCTGGCGCAGGTCGTGGCTCGCGGCGGCCAGGAAGCGCGAACGGCGCGCGAGGAGCTGCTCCGCCTCGACGCGCAGCCGCGCCAGCTCCGCGGCCCGGCCCCGCTCGGAGCGGATCGTCTCGGCGTCGCGCAGATGGAGCAACTCCGCCGACGCCTTCTGCGCAAGCGCAGCGAGCAGCGTGAGGTCGCCGCTCGTGTAGACGTCGCCCGAGCGCGGGGCACCCAGCACCACGAAGCCCGCGAGATCCTTCCCACACCGGAGCGGCACCAGCACGGCGGCCTCGCGCGCGAGCAGCTCGTCGCGCTCAGCGGGCGCGAGATCCGGGACCGCGCGCGTGAAGGCACGTTCGTCGACGACGACCGGCCGCGGATCGCGCTCGAGGGCCAGCGTCAGCGGACCGCGCCGCAGCAGCGAGCCGGAGGGCGCGGTGCCGCGCACCGGAACCGGCTCGAGCCGCTCTCCGTTCGCCGCGTACACCACGCAGCTCCGGGGCCGCATCACGCCCGGCAGCCGCTCGGAGACCAGGTCGAGGACCTCGCTGCGCGCGGCGCACTGCGAAAGATCGTGCAGGAGCTGCTCCATGCCGCGCTCGCGCTCGCGCTGCTCCGGGAAGAAGATCCGCTCGATGCCCGGCCGCAGCCGCCGGTAGGCGGGGACGAGCGGCGCCGCGAGGGCCAGCGCCAGGAGCGCTCTCGCCGGTCCCTCGCCGATCGGTGCCCACGCGGCGAGCGCGCGCGCCAGCTCCGGCAGCACGAACAGCAGGCCGCCCAGGAAGGCGGCGCCCACCAGCGTGGAGGACGCCGTCGCCGTCAGCAGCCGATCGATGTCGAAGATGTTGTAGCGGGCGATCGCGACGAGCATGCCGGCCACGGCGAGCGTGGTCCACGTGGTGCCGAGCGCGAAGGCGGCCGGGAAGCCCTGCCACCCGGGCCAGAGCAGCAGGCTCGCCTGCGCCAGCACGAGCGGCGCGCTGCCCACCGCGCAGCCCCAGAGCACCCACTTGAGCCGGCGCCGTCCGACCGGGTCGGCGTGTGCGTAGTTGCGGAGCAGGAGCGCGATCGTGCCGACGATGAAGAGCGCGTGGAGCGCCTGCGAGACCAGGGGCAGCCACGCGGGCGGGAGCGGCCCTCCGCGCAGGTAGCTGAGCCGGATCGGAATCCACAGCGCGAGGCCGAGCCATGCCCAGCCCCACCAGGGCCGTGCCGACGCGGCAACCTCCGCCGGGAAGTAGGTGGCCCAGCGCAGCATCAGCACGGACGCGATCGGCGCGCCCAGGTTCCAGATGCCGAGCGAGAGCCAGGTCTGCCAGGCCGGCCCGCCGTAGAATTGCGCCTGGACGATGCCGTAGCTCATGACGGCGGCGAAGAAGCGCTGCGCATCGGGACTTCCGGGCGCACGCAGGAGCACGAGCGCACAGAACAGGAAGGAGGCGACGAGCGGAGGCACGCGAGACCATGGATAGGGCCGCGCGCGCGCCCGGATCGAGCCCTCGGTCCGGACGCCGTCGCGTTCGAAGACGAGGCGCGCCTCGCCGAGCGGCCCGGTCGCAGCGAGCGCCGCGGCGTCGAAGCCGATGAAGCCGGCTCCCCGCAGATCCGTGGTACCCACCGAGAGGAGGCGGTCGCCGGGCAGGAGCCGGCTTCCCGAGCTGTCGGTCTCGACCCGGTAGCCGCCGACCCGCGGGTAGCCTCCGTCGGGGTCCCGCAGCGCCCAGACCGGGAGCTGCGCGAGCCCCGAGCGCGCGACCTCGTGCACGTGCAGGCCGAAGGCCACGAGTGCCAGGGGCGTGAGGCCCCAGAAGAGCAGCCGGCCGCGGCGGGTCGGGTTCCGCATCGCGATCGAGCCTCCGTCCGGAGCGAACGTAGTCCACCGGGCGACGGGGACGGACGCGGATGCAGCCAGCCCCCCGACCGGGGCCGCTGGTCTGGGGCTTCACGCCCTGCGGGCGGCGTGCGTGCGCCCGCCGCCGGGGCGGTCGAGGAGCACGTAGCCGGGGAGGTCCAGGGTGCGGAAGAAGGGGCGCAGCGGCGCGGGCAGGTGGGCCTCGGCGGCGGCGAAGGCGACGATCCGCGGGTTGCGCAGGGCCACGCGCCGCCCCGTCCGCTCGACCTCGCCACCGCGTGCGGCAAGGAGGTTGCGCGCCCAGTCGACGTCGCGGCCGTAGGTCAGCGGGATCACGAGGCCCTTCGGCGAAGGAAAGGCGACCACGGGCGTGCGGTACGCCCGGCCGCTCGTGCGCCCGACGTGGTGCACGACGGCGAGCGGCGGGACGAGCCACGCGAAGGTCCGCATCAGGGGATTGGTGAAGACGCGATTCACCCGGCGCAGGAAGTAGGGGAGATTCATGGCGCCCATTCTACTCCGCGCGCGGGCCGGCCTGCCTCGACGCGGGCCCCTGGCGACCGACCTTTCGGCCCGGGGGGCTACCCTGCCACGGGGCGGGGGATCGCGGCCGCCGTGCGCGGGCGGAAGCGCCGCGTGGAGGACTCGGAGATGAAGGCTCGAATGGACTACAAGGCCACGGCTCCGGAGGGCATCGAGGCCATGCGGGGACTGGAGCGATACGTCCACCACTGCGGCCTCGAGGCGTCGCTCCTGGAGCTGGTCAAGACGCGCGCCTCGCAGATCAACGGCTGCGCGTTCTGCCTCGACATGCACACGAAGGACGCGCGTGCCCAGGGCGAGACCGAGCAGCGCCTCTACACGCTGTCGGCCTGGGAGGAGGCGCCGTTCTTCACGGAGCGAGAGCGCGCCGCCCTGGCGTGGACCGAAGCCGTCACGCGGGTGGCCGAGACCCACGTTCCCGATGGAGCCTACGAATCGGCCCGCGCGGTCTTCACGGAGAAGGAGCTCGTGGACCTCACGCTGGCGATCGTGGCCATCAACGGCTGGAACCGCCTGGCCATCGCCTTCCGGGCCGAGGCGGGCAGCTATCGGCGGCCGGTACCCTGAGCGGCGCGCCGCGCGGATCCACCCTGGAGGCATCGTGCGAGTCCGAACCGCTCTCGAGCTGGTCCGCGGAGGCCAGCTCGGCCCCCTCTTCGCAGTCCTGCGCCTGGCGACCCCGTACTACCGCGTCGTCTGGCTGGCCTCCGCCTTCCGCGCGGGCGTGCTGCAGCGGCTCGCGCGGGGGCCCGCCTCGCTCGAGACGCTCGCCGGCGAAGCCCTGCGCGACCAGGCCGACCGCGCCTGGCTCGAGACGTGGCTCGAGCTCGGCGTGCGCACGGGCGCGCTCCGCTCCGACGGCTCGTGCTATGGGCTGCGCAGCCGCCTCGCGCGCGCGCTCGCCCGGCCCGGGAACGACGCCATCGCGGCGATCCTCGAGGAGGTGGCGACCCTGCACCACCGCCTCGTGCTCGAGTCGCCCGAGCGCTTCGCCGCCGGGCGGCGCTTCACGCTCGCCGACCAGGACGGCGTCCTGATCGCACGCTCCTCGCCCCTCGTGCGCCCCTTCGTCCACGAGGCGATCGACCGGGTGGTGCCGCCGCGAGGCGTGCTCCGCCTTCTCGAGGTCGGCGCCGGCTCGGGCACCTACATCCGCTACGCGGCCGAGCGGAACCGCGAGCTCACGGCGCTCGGCCTCGAGCTCCAGCCCGAGGTCGCAGAGCTCGCCAACGCCAACCTGCACGCCTGGGGCTGCGCGGCGCGCGCCTCGGTCGACAAGGGCGACGTGCGCGACCGCGCTCCGGAGCCGGTCTTCGACGTCGTCACCTTCCACAACAACATCTACTACTTCCCCGTCACGGAGCGCGTTGCGCTCCTGCGTCATGCGGCGCGCTTCCTCGTCCCGGGCGGGCGCATCCTGCTCACGACCGCGTGCCGTGGCGGGAGCCCGGCAACCGTGGCGCTCGACATCTGGAGCGCCGGGACCCAGGGCTGCGGGCGCCTGCCGGCGCCGCCGGAGCTCGTGGCGCAGCTCCGCGAAGCGGGCTTCGAGGATGCCCACAGCCGCTCGCTCGTCCCCGGCGACAGCTTCCACGCCTTCTACGGCCGCAAGCCGTCGTGATCGTGCAGCGCGCGGCGATCACCCCGGGATCCTGATGCCGCCGGTCTCCCGCTGGTTCATCCGCGCGGCGCTGGGCTGGCTGCTCGGGGGTCTGGCGGGGTGGCTCGGCGTGGCCCTGCTCGCGCCCGCCTGGCTCGGAGCGGTCCGGCTGGGCCTGTTCCATGCCCTCACGGTCGGCTGGATCACCCAGCTCATCTTCGGTGTCGCCCTGTGGCTGTTCCCGAAGCACCCCGGGGCCGACCCGCGCGGCCCGGCGGCGCTCAACTGGCTGGCGTTCGCCGGGCTCAACGCCGGTGTGCCCCTGCGGGCCGTCTCCGAGCCGTGGCTCGCGCAGGCCGGCCCCGCGCCCTGGGCGGCGGTCGCGCTGACCCTGGCCGCGTGGCTGCAGCTCGCTGCCTGCACCGCGATGGCGGTCTCGCTCTGGCCGCGGATCCGCTGATGCCTCCGCTCACGCGCATCGGGATCCGGTCGGCCCTGGTGGTCGTGGTCGCCGCCGCCTTCGTGGGCGCGCTGCTCGCGACGGCCAGGAGCGGATTCGTGGCGTTCTCGCCCGCGTGGGCGCAGCTCCATGGCTCGTGGATGCTCTTCGGGGGCATCACGCAGCTCGCGTTCGCCGTCGCCTACTGGATCCTCCCCCGCGGCAGGGGCGGGGCACGCGGCCATCCGGTGCCGGCGATCGCCGCGATCGTCCTGCTCGACGCCGGCCTGGCCCTGCAGGCCGCACGCGTGCTCCTGGCCCCGGCGCTCCCACCGGCCCTGGAGGCCGCCGCGTGGCTGTCGGGCTTCGGAGCCTTTGCGCTCCACGCGGCGCCGCGCGTGCTGGCGCTCCGGATCGCGAAGACCCGCTCCTGATGTCCGCCCTCGCGCATCGGCCTGCCGATCGGCGACCGTGTGCGCGGACCCCGGCGAGGCGCTGGGGCGAGAGAGGAAGCCGATGTCCGAGAACGAGGTGCTGACCGCGCTGCCCGCCGAGGACGCGAGCACGGCCTGGCAGGAGCAGGTCACCGCCGGCCGTTTCGCCGGCAAGACGGTGATCGTCACCGGCGCAGGCTCCGGGATCGGGCGCGCGAGCGCGTCGCGCATCGCACGCGAGGGGGGCCGGGTCGTCGCGTTCGACGTCTCCGGCGAGCGCCTCCGCGAGCTCGCAGCGTCCCTTCCCGGCGCCGACCTCGTGCTCGTCACCGGTGACATCACCGAGCAGGCGTCCATCGACGCGATCGTCGCCGCGGCGGGTCGCCGGATCGACGGGCTCGCCAACGTGGCCGGCATCAACGACGACTTCTCGCCCCTGGCCGAGACGACGGATGCCATCTGGAATCGCGTCCTCGACGTGAACCTCAGTGGAGCGTTCAAGTTGACGCGCGCCGTGCTTCCCGCGATGGTCGCGGCCGGCCGCGGCGCGATCGTGAACGTCGCCTCGGAGGCCGGCCTGCGCGGCAACGCATCCGGCACCGCGTACACGGTCTCCAAACACGGCGTGATCGGCATGACCCGGAGCGCAGCCTTCATGTACGGTCCCACGGGCATCCGCGTCAACGCCGTCGCACCCGGCGCCGTCGCCACCGGCATCCCGTTCCCGGCGAAGGTGTCCGCGGCCGGGTTGGCTCGGCTGCAGCCCTTCTACTCCCAGATCCCGACCCTCGCGACGGCGGCGCAGCTCGCCGCGTCCATCACGTTCCTGCTGTCGGACGACGGCGTGAACGTCAACGGGGCGATCCTCACGAGCGACGGAGGCTGGTCCATCCAGTAGCGACCGAGCAGGCGCGTCCCCCCGGCTGGGACCCGGGGCGATCGGATGGGCGCCGCTACTGCTCCGCCAGCCTCCTCGCGAAAGCGGGCCAAGGTCCAGCGCCGCGTGAGGAGGGAGCGTGCTGCACAGCGCCTGGCTACCGGGCAGCCGCGGCGTGGTACGGGCGGCCGGCCTGGTAGCCCGCGAGACGCTCGGCGACCGGCGCCGCGTCAGGGCTTCCCGCCAGCAGCTCGATCGCCTGGCCGGCCGTGCGCGTCGCGTCGTCGAAGCGGCCGGCTTCGGCGTAGGCGGCGGCCAGGGTGTCCAGCACCTGCGGGTTGCGGTGCTCGGTCAGGCGGGCAGCCTCCTCGGCGTGCTGTACCGCCTCCGCTCCATCGCGTACCGCAGGGTCGCTCGCGGTCGCCAGGACCCAGGCCAGGTTGTTGACCTGCTCGACGCCGGTCGGGTCGATCGCGACGGCGCGCCGGTAGAACGGGACCGCCTGCGCCGGCTCCCCGCGCGCCTCGAGGAGCGCGCCCAGGTTGATCTGGGCGGGAGCGAAGCCGGAGTCGAGCTCGACGGCGCGCTGCAGGTGGCGCAGCGCCTCGTCCAGGCGGCCCATCGCAAAGAGCGTGGTGCCGAGATTGGTGCGTGACTCGGCGGTGTCGAGGCCGAGGGCGAGGGCGCGCTCGTGATGCACGAGCGCCTCCTCGTAGTGACCGCTCTGTTGGAGGGCGTAGCCGAGGCCTGCCTGCGCAGGCGCGTAGGTCGGACGCAGCTCCACGGCATCCCGGTAGCGAGCGGTCGCCTGGTCGAGGTACCCCTGGTGGCGCAGCACCGAGGCCTGGTTGAAGAGCCAGACGGCGTTGTGCTCGGAGCCCGACACCTGGCGCCGGGCAACCACCCGATCGAACACCTCGCGCTGCGCGGGCTGCCCGCCGAGCCAGCCCGCCTCCGCCATCGCCTGCCAGAGCTTCCAGGCGATCCGCTGGTGCCCCTCCCGCGTCGGATGCACGTAGTCCTCGATCCAGTTGAAGCCGACCAGCCCGTGCTCGCTCTGCGCCTCGAAGAGGCGCTCCGCATCCACGAGCAGGGCGCCCTCCTCGGCCGCCACGGCGCGCACCGCATCGTTGGTGCCCGAGATGCGGCGCACCGGCGATGCGTCGAGGTCGGCGGCGCGGGCGTAGGCCGAGCGCGCGTCGTCCCAGCGCTGCAGCGCCTCGTAGGCGCGGCCCAGGAGGAACCAGGTCTCTGCGTACGACGGCGCCAGGCGGCGGGCTCGCTCGAGCGCGTCCACCGCCTCCTTCGGGTGTCCGCCGGCGAGCTGCTGCCGGCCTTCGGCCAGCGCTCGGGCCCACTCCTGGTACTCGGCCTCGGACAGCTTCTCGAAGACCACCGAACGGACCGGGCGCCAGTCGCGGAGGTTGGCGACCACCGGCATCAGGACCAGATGCGCGCCGTGAGCCCGCGCGAGCCCGGCGATCTCGCGCAGCCCGTCGCGGAACGCATCGACGATCGCCTGCTTCTGCGCGGCGTCGTAGGCGACGGTCTCGTTGCGCCGGACGAACATGTCGAAGCGAGCGGCGGAGGCGCTCGCCGGATCCTCGGGCGAGAACCGCGACGCCAGCAGCTCCATCCCCGAGTAGAGCCGCGAGTGCCAGAGCAGCTCGAGCAGCCGGTTGCGCCGGGGCGTCTGCTTCTTCAGCGCCGCGAAGAAGTCCGGCTCGATGAACTCGTTGTGTCCGCTGTAGAGGATCAGGACGTCGGGCTGGTACTCCACCACCTCGCGTGCCACGAAGCGCAGGCGGTGCAGGGCATAGGAGATGCCGGCGGCGTTGATCGACTCGACGTGCCGTTCGGGGAGCGCTTCCGCCAGCACGTCGCCGAGCACGCCGCTGAAGGCAGCGTCGGCGCTCCACGGGTAGCCGTAGGCGCTCGAGCCGCCGAGCGTGAAGATGCGCAGTCCGTTGCCGGGCTTCTCGGCCGCGAACTGCTGGTCGTTGAAGACGCGGTTCGGCTCGAGGAAGCGGGTGCGGTACTCGT
This sequence comes from Deltaproteobacteria bacterium, assembly GCA_035063765.1. Classification (NCBI taxonomy): domain Bacteria; kingdom Pseudomonadati; phylum Myxococcota; class Myxococcia; species Deltaproteobacteria bacterium. The sequence goes on along the minus strand of JAPSFT010000005.1, from coordinate 27,723 downwards.
CGCCGTGCCGCTCGAAGACGGACACGAGGCCCGAGAAGCCCCAGAACGGGTCCTCGCGCTCGAGCCGGGTCGAGACGCCGGCCAGGGCCAGCAGGCCTTCGACGATCGCAAAGAAGCCGACGACGACGACCGTGGAGAAGAGCAGCAGCTTCGGGAGCGGGAAGGGGCGCGGTGCGGCCTGGGGGTCCATCGGGCGCGCGAGTATCGCAGATCCGCACCGGCTGCTGGAGGCCCCGGGGAGCCGGCGCGCCGCGACGCGCGGCCCCTCGCGACCCTCCTGTGAGCGCCGCCCTTCGGGGAGCCGGCCCCGCGCCGGCGCGGCCATGCACGAGACGGCCGGCGGGCCCCGGCCCGCGACGGGCGCCGGGCCGGGGGCGCCCGGCGGTCAGGCACCGCCCTCCTCGCGCGTCACGCGGATCACCAGCTCGCTGCGGCTGCGCAGGCCGAGCTTGCGGAAGATCGAACGCAGGTGCGCCTCGACGGTCCGCACGGAGAGCACGAGCTGCTCGCCGGCCTCGGCGTTCGTGGCACCGCGGCCGACCAGCATCGCCACCCGCAGCTCGGCATCGCTGAGCTGGCGCGCGAGCGACGACACCGCCTCGCCACCCCGGCCGAGGCGTGCTCGCGCGCGCTCGGCCCACGGCCGTGCACCGAGCCGCTCGAAGGTCGCGAGCGCCTCGCCGAGGCCCACCTCGTCCGGGCCTGCCCGATCGTGCTCGACGAGGGCCAGCCGGGTCCGCGCGCGCTCGAACGGTGCGGGCAGCGCTTCCGCGGCGGCAACGGCCTCGCGCGCCGAGCCCTTCCCGAGCAGCGCGCGCCCGCGGGCGGCGGCTGCCGCCGCCCACGCACCGCCCGTCGCCCGCGCGTTGCGCGCGACGTCGCGTACGATCTCCTCCGCTTGGACCGTGCGTCCGGTCGCCACGAGCGCCTCGACCAGGTCCGCCTGGAACCACGTGATCCCCGCCTCGGCGAGGCCCCCACGGAGACGGATCTCCCACACCGCGCCGAGCTCGGCGGCGGCCGTGGAGACCTCGCCGGCCGCGAGCGCGCCGGCCCCGAGCGCGGCGTGGGCAAACGCGGTGATGCTGTCGAGGCCGAGCGCCCGCGCGGTGCGGAGCGCGTGACCTGCACGCGCACGACATGCCTCGGTGTCTCCGAGGTGGCCGAGCACGCGTGCCGCAACGGCGTGGCCGAGCGCGCCCCGCGCCTCCTCGCGAGCCTCGCTGAGCGCGATGTCGACGGTTGCACCCGTGAGCGCGTCGAGCCAACGACCCCGCCGGAACTCGAGCTCGGCGAGCCAGGCGCTCGAGTACGCCTCGACGGAGGCGCGCCCGCGACGGCGCGCAGCGCCGACGGCGGCGCGCAGCGCGCGCTCGGCCGCCGGCCAGCGCTCGCTCACGAGGAGCAGGTAGCCCGCGAGCTGGAGGATCTCCATCTCCGGGTCGCCGGGATCCACCGGCGGCGCGCTCCCGAAGCGCTCGAGAAGCTGCAGCGACGTGGGTTCGACGCCCTGGCCCCGACTCGTCGCGACCACTCCTCGCAGGACGCGCGCGGTGCCGAGCTGGGCATCGTCGACGGCGGCATCCGCGGCGCGCGACGAGAGCTCGAGGGCGAGCGTCCCATCCGCGGCAAGGAGCGCCGCAATCGTGGCCTCGCACAGGAGCGGTGCCTCGAGATCGGGGGCGGCGCCGCGCACGCGATCGGCCTCGTCGCGCAGGGCGAGTGCCGCGCCCCGTGCATCTTCGGTGAACGCGCGGACCTGGTTGCGCAGCATCACCGCCGAGGCCCGTTCGCGTGCGTCTTCGAGACGCGGGATCACGGCGTCGAGGAGCTCGCGCGCGGCTCCCGGCAGCGACGCGTCCCACGAGGCCTGGGCTGCCGCGATCTCGCGTGGGCACGAGGCCGCTTGCGTTTCGCTGTACCGTGCCGCAGCGCTCCAGGCCTGCGCAGCCATCACCGAGAGTCCACGGGACGCGGAACGCCGCGCGACCTCCTCGAGCGCCCGCGCGACGCCCTCGTCGGGCCGCTCGGCGGCGAGCGCCGCCTGCCACGCGGCCCGGTCGGGGTCGCTCGTATGCTCGGCGATCGCCCGGTGCACGCGCCGGCGCTGCACCGGGCCGATGTGCTCGAGAACCGCCGCCGCCCAGAGCGGATGGACGAGCTCCGGCCGGCCGTCGATCGCGACGATGCCGGCCTCCTCGGCCGCGGCGAGATCGGCCGGCTTCGCTTCGACGGACGCGAGCACGCTCTCGAGTCGTGCCTCCGCGCCGCCGGCGGCAAGCACGGCGAGCGCCCGCAGCGTCGCTGCCGGGAGCGCCGCGAGCGTCGCGGTGAAGACGTCGGCCAGGCGCTTCGGGAGCGCCTGCACCGGGTCGATCGGGCGAGCGCCGCGACGCTGGGCCGGGGCGAGCGCCGCCCCGAGATGCAGGAGCGCGAGCGGATTGCCGCCGGTCAGCTCGAGGCAGCGGCCAGCGACGTCCCGGCCGAGGGCGAAACGCGAGCGTACGAGCTCGAGCGCATCGTCCCGGGCAAGCGCGCCGATCGGCAGCACGGGAGCCTCGCCGAAGCGCCGCGGCGTGCCCGAGCGCTGGGCGACGAGGACGGCGACACGATCGGCACCGAGCCGGTGCGCGGCAAAGGCCAGCGCCGCCGTGGACGGAGGGTCGAGCCACTGCGCGTCGTCGACGACGAGGAGCAGCGGCGCCCGTTCGGCGCGCCTCGTGAGCGCTCCGTGCAGGGCCGAGCCGACCGCGAGGAGGCTCCGCGGCTCGCCATCGAGGACGGCCCGGATCGGCGCGAGGACCGGGTCGGCGGCGTCGGGCCAGGCGAGCAGGAGGCTCGCGAGGCCCGCCCAGCTCAGCTCCGCCTCGGCCTCCCGCGCCACGATCCGGAGTCGTTCGAAGCCCTGGGCCCGATCCCAGGCTGCATCGAGCAGCGTGGTCTTGCCGATACCCGCGGGCCCCTCGAGCACACGGACCGTCGCCGAGCCGACGCGCGCGGCTTCGAGCGTCCCGTCGAGCTCGGCGAGCTCCTGCTTCCGTCCCAGCAACCGCTTCCCCCGGCAACTGCGTGCGACGCGCTCGCCCTTGGACCCGCTCCCTGGCAGCGGGCTGCGAGTCTAGGCGATTCCACCGAAGCACCGGGGGAGCACCGCGAGCACTCTCGGGTGGGAGCATCCGCCCGACGCACCCCGTTTCGGAGAACCCGACCGATGCCTGATCCCCGAGCGTCCCTCTTCCGCGTCGCCCCTCTCCTCGTGCTGCTCGCCCTCCTCCCCGTGCCGCCGGCGACTGCGGCCCTGGACGGCACCGACTGCGGCTGCACCGAGACCGGCGCCTACCTCGTGCCGGACCCCGGCGTGCGGCCGGCCATCGGTCCGATGAACCCGTCGTTCGACGTGATCACCTCGCCCGGCGGCCGGTACCGGCTCGTGCGGCAGGGCAGCAACCCGCACGATCCCTGGCGGGTCGAGCGCGTGTCGGACGGCGCGCTGCTGCATCCCGGCATCGTCGCCGACGACTTCACCTGGAGCCCCGACGACCACCGCCTCGCCACCACCGATCAGGACGCGAGCGCGCTCCAGTCCTTCGCGCTCTTCGACCTCACGGACCTCAGCGTGAACGGCCGCGCGAGGGAGATCTGGGCGCTCGGCGGCTCGGTCTGGGCAAGCGTGCGCCACCGCTTCAGCGACAACGGAAGCTCCTATCTCTTCGCCGGCGTGCGCAACGTCGACCAGATCACGCTGAACGTGGTGGACATCCCGACCCGTGCCGTCCACGCGCAGACCTTCCCGGTCGACAACCTGCCCGGAGACGTCGACGAGGATCTCGACGGGGAGTGGGATCGCAACCAGAACCCTTCCATCGCGGGCTGGGGCTGGGGACCGGACCCGACCCGCTTCGTCTACTCGTGGCGCACCGGCACGAGCCCCGACGAATTCGCGCAGACGCTCGTGAACGTGCGCACCGGCGGGTCCGCCACCCGCTACCTGAACCACCCGAGCGCGAAGTGGGGCTTCAGCCCGTGCGGCGACGTCTTCGGCATCGTCTACAAGCAGTTCTTCGCGGATCCGGGCGCGTCGGCGCTGCTCTACGACACCTTCGCGCCGAGCACGACCGCGCTCACGGGCGCCGTCGCCTTCGCGTTCGAAAGCGTCGAGCTCGGCACGAACGCCGACGACCATTTCGGCCTGCTCGGCGGCGCTGAGACGCCGATCGCGCCGAACGCAGCCTACGACGCCTGTCCGGTGACGAACCAGGATCCGAACGCGCTGTTCACGCCGCCCGCCACGCTCTACGCCGGCGGCCCCGCGCGCTTCACCGACACGAGCTCCGATCCCGACGGGACGGTGGTCGCGTGGAGCTGGGAGTTCGGCGACGGCGGCACCTCGAACGATCGCAACCCGGAGCACGTCTACGCCGCGACGGGCACCTACACCGTGCGCCTCACCGTCACCGACGACGACGGCGCGAGTGCCACGACGACGCGCAGCGCGCAGGTGGCCGATCCGCCCAATCTCCCGCCGGTCGCCGCCTTCGTGCCGCCCGCCGATCCCCTCGTGGGCCAGCCGGCCGCCTTCGCGAACACGAGCACCGACGCCGACGGCACGATCGTCTCGCACGTCTGGGACTTCGGCGACGGACAAGCCTCGACCGACGTGAACCCCGTGCACGTCTACGCGGAGCCCGGCGAGTACACGGCGAGCCTCACCGTGACCGACGACGACGGCGACTCCGACGTCGCGTTCCGGACCTTCCGCGTGTGCGGGACGGTCGGCACGGCGAGCGGGAAGCTGCTCTTCGGGGATATGCAGTTCGGGTTCGATCCCGATCTGCTCGTTCTCAACACGCCCGCCCAGAGCTTCGTTCGCGTCACGCAGAACTCGACCGCGACCCTGAGCGGCGGGGCCCACGCGCGCTGGTCGCCGGACGGGACGCGGATCGTCTACGTGCACGCCAACAACTTCACGGCCGGCGTCTTCTTGATGAACGCAGACGGCACGGGCCGCCGCCAGATCGTCACCGGCCCCGGCCACCTCCAGCCGCGCTGGACGCCGGACGGACAGTGGATCGCGTTCACGAACGACGCGATCCCGTCGATCCCCGGCAGCATCGGCGAGCGCGGCATCTACTTCGTGAGGCCCGACGGCACGGACCTCGTACGCGTGGCGGATCACAACCTCGAAGACGTATCGCCGGAGATCGATCCCGCTTGCGCGGCGATCGCGCCCGCGCAGCGCACGCCCGGCTGCTACACGCTGCTGCGATTCCGGCCCCGTCCGATCTTCGGGAACGAACTCGACGAGGTCTCGACGATCCGCGGCGACGGCAGCGGGGCGCGCGTGCTGCTCACCGCGTACGGCATCTTCTCGCCGCGCTTCTCGCCGAACGGCCAGAAGATCGCCTTCCTGTACTGGCTCGGGGACTATCACCCGATCAACGCCCGGCCGCTCTACAGCATCTTCGTCTCGAACGTGCCGAGCGCGCCCGAGGCCATCGATTTCGACCCGGACCTCGGTCCGCCGCGTCCGCTCTTGCGCGCGGTGACCCATACGGAGCTGGACGGCGTCGTCTGGTCGCCCGACGGCCGCGAGCTCGCCTTCTCGGACGAGAACGCCGATCTCGCGCTCACCGATGCCGGCGGATGCGACGTGCAGCACGTCCCCGGCCAGCCCGGCGGGTACCTCTCCCCGCTCGACTGGGAGACGGGCACGGCGACGCAGGCGCTCGCCAGCGTGAACGGGACGATCTACGTCGTGGACTCGCCGAGCGGTGCGCTCACTCCCGCCGCCGGCGCCGTCGTCGCGCTGAGCGGCGTCGGCGTCTACCAGACGACCACGACCGACGCGAACGGCCGCTACTCGTTCACCGGCCTTCCGAACGGCGGGGTCTGGGGCGTGAGCTTGCTCTCGGTGCCGGGTGCGAAGGTCAGCTTCGAGTTCCGCGTGGTGCCGGAGCTCACGGGCAGCACCGACGGCGTGAACCTCTTCGGCGCCACCGGCACGGTGCAGATCACGGGTCGCGTCGTCACGGCGCCCGTGTTCGGCTCGGGCGCTCCGCTCGCGGGTGTCACGGTGCGCGCCGAGGCCCCGGGCTTCTCGGCGCAGGCCGTGACCGATGCGGACGGTCGCTACCAGCTCGCGGTTCCCGTGGTGGGGACGTACATGCTCACTGCGGAGCTGGCCGGCTACGGGTTCGCGCCGCGAAGCCAGGACGTGACGGTGAACGCGATTCCCGTCGTCGAGCTCGCCGACATCGAGGCGCGCTTCCGCGCCGACGGCTTCGTCGCCTTCACGAGCAGCCGCGACGGCAACGACGAGATCTACGTCGCGGAGCTCGACGGCGGCTACGAGCGCAATCTCACGAACGCGGCGTCGAGCGACGTCGAGCCGGCCGTGTCGCCGGACGGCGCGAGGATCGCATTCGCGAGCGATCGCGACGGCTCGTGGCACGTCTACACGACCGATCTCACGGGCCTCGACGTGCGGCCCGTCGAGTCGGCAGCGGGCAGCGGGACTCCGCTCGAAGGGCGCGAGCCTGCATGGTCCTTCGACGGCACGCGGCTCGCGGTCGCCACCGCCAATGGCCTGCGCCTCGTCACCTTCGACGGCGCGGCGCCGCAGGACGTGACGAACGACCCGCGCGACGCGAGCCCCGCCTTCGATCCGAGCGGCACGCGCCTCTACTTCGAGCGTGGCGTGGACGATGGCGCCGGCACGCTCGTGCAGGTGGACCTCTACGAGCTCGATCTCGGGCAGAGCCCGCCGGTCGAGACGCTGCTCGGAACCGGCGGCGGCGGCGTCCTCTTCGTCGGCGATCCCGCCGCGAAGCCCGATGGCGCGGGGCTCGCGTACACCTACGACGACCTGACGCCGGAGGACGGCATCATCGCCGTCCTCGACGGTGCGGGATCGATCACGGCGCAGCTCGGCGGACGCGATCCGGCATGGTCGCCGGACGGGCAGAGCCTGGCCGGCACCTACTCGTTCGGCGGTGGCCAGAGCTTCCTCTTCTGGAGCACGGCGGACGGCACGCGGTCGCAGGTGTTCACGACGAGCGGCGCCGATCGCGAGCCGAGCTGGGGCCCGGGCTCGCTCGAGCCGCAATGCGGCAACGGGATCGACGACGACGGCGACGGGCTCGCCGACCTCGACGACCCGAGCTGCGGCGTCGAGAGCTGGCTCAGCGAGCGCGGCTCCGGCCCGTGCGACGACACGGCGGACGACGACGGCGACGGCTTGGCGGCCTATCCGCAGGATCCCGGCTGCGAGGACGTCTTCGACCCCGACGAGACGAGCTCCGCCTACGCTTGCGACGACGGTGCGGACAACGACGGCGACGGCCTCGTCGACGCAGGCGATCCCGGCTGCCCGTTCCCGCAAGGCGCGCCCGAGGACCCGCAATGCGACAACGGTCGCGACGACGACGGCAACGGGCTCGCCGACAGCGCCGATCCCAAGTGCGCCAGCGGCTGGCCGTACTGGGAGACGCCGCCCGCCTGCGGCTTCGGTGGGGAGCTCGCCCTGGTGCTCGCTGCGATCGGGAGGCGCCGCCGCCGCACCCGGGCGGAGAGGACCGCGATCGCCCGGCGGAGCTGATCCTTCGAGCTGGATCGTCGGGTAGACGACTTCACGGCTAAGCCCGAGGGGGCGGGCGCGGCGCCTCACCCGAGGTCTTGTCTCCGTCTCGGGTCCTGCGCAACGATGGTCTCCATCCGGCCACCCGGCATTCTCGCGCCGAGCTGCCGTCTCGCCCTGGATCATCCCGTGGCACACTCCCGCCGCCCTTGCATGCGATCGGGGTGCCGACGAAGCGGGGCGAGGCTCGCTCGCTCCGTGCCCATGCCCCAGGAGACCCGATGCCCACCCTCTCCCCCCACCTCCAGGAGATCTACGAGGTCGTGCTCCGGCGCAACCCCGGGGAGGCCGAGTTCCACCAGGCCGTCCTCGAGGTCTTCGAGTCGCTCGCGCCGGTCGTCGACAAGTACCCCGAGTTCGTCCACTCGAAGGTGCTCGAGCGCCTGTGCGAGCCCGAGCGCCAGATCATCTTCCGCGTGCCCTGGGTCAACGACGAGGGCCGGATCGAGATCCACCGGGGCTTCCGCGTCGAGTTCAGCTCGGTGCTCGGCCCGTACAAGGGCGGCCTGCGATTCCACGGCAGCGTCAACCTCGGCATCATCAAGTTCCTCGGCTTCGAGCAGATCTTCAAGAACGCCCTGACCGGCATGCCGATCGGCGGCGCCAAGGGCGGCAGCGACTTCGACCCGAAGGGCCGCAGCCGCCGTGAGGTGATGACCTTCTGCCAGTCCTTCATGACCGAGCTCTACCGTCACCTCGGGGAGTACACCGACGTGCCCGCCGGTGACATCGGCGTCGGAGAGCGCGAGATCGGCTGGCTCTTCGGGCAGTACAAGCGCATCACCAACCGCTTCGAGTCCGGCGTCCTCACCGGCAAGGGCCTCGGCTGGGGCGGCTCGCGTGTCCGCAAGGAGGCGACCGGATACGGAACCGTCTTCTTCGTCTCCGAGATGCTCAAGGTGCGAGGGGAGTCCTTCGACGGCAAGCGGGTCGTCGTCTCCGGCTCGGGCAACGTCGCCATCTACGCGATCGAGAAGGCCCAGGCCCTCGGCGCCCGCGTCGTCGCCTGCTCGGACTCCACCGGCTACGTCGTCGACGAGGCGGGCATCGACCTCGACCTGCTCAAGGACGTCAAGGAGGACCGGCGCGCCCGGATCAGCGTCTACGCCGACGAGCGCGAGGGCGCGCGCTACGTCGCCGGCGGAAGCCTCTGGGACGTTCCGGCCGACATCGCGCTCCCGTGTGCGACGCAGAACGAGCTCGACCGCGACGCAGCCCTCGTGCTGGTCAAGAACGGGGTCCGCGTCGTCGCCGAAGGTGCGAACATGCCGTGCACGCCGACGGCCACCCGCACCTTCCTCGAGGCCGGGGTCCTCTTCGCGCCCGGCAAGGCCGCCAACGCCGGGGGCGTCGCGACCTCCGCCCTCGAGATGCAGCAGAACGCGTCCCGCGACTCGTGGAGCCACGACTACACCGAGCAGCGGCTCGACGGCATCATGCGCGACATCCACGACCGCTGCGCCGCCGCGGCCGACGAGTTCGGCGCGCCGGGCAACTACGTCGTCGGTGCCAACACGTCGTCCTTCGTGCAGCTCGCGAGGGCCGTGCGCGCGCTCGGCGTCATCTGACCGCAGGCCCTTCGTCCAAAGGAGAAGACGAGATGGAACGCAACGCATCCCTGACCCGCGAGCGGTTCCTCGCCGAGTACGGGCGCTACTTCGGCGTGAGCCGGGTCCAGGCGATCGAGAAGCTCGGCTACCTCGTCGTCGAAGCCTCCGGGGAGGGCTGCTGGATCACCGACACCGAGGGCCGGCGCTTCCTCGACCTCTGGGGCGTGGGCGGCGTGAACAGCCTCGGCCACCGCCATCCGGCGCTCGTAGCGGCCATGGAGCAGGCGATGCGCGAGCAGGACTTCGGCTCGCTGTTCTTCTTCAGCGAGGCGAAGGCCCGGCTCGCCGAGGCGCTCGCGCACACGACCCCACCCGGGCTCGAGGTGACCTGGCCCTGCGTCACCGGGAGCGAGGCGATCGACCAGGCGATCAAGCTCGCGCGAGGCGCCACCGGACGGGCCGAAGTGCTCCACGCCGACCACGGCTACCACGGCGTCACCGGCTTCGCGCTCACGATGATGGGCTCGGAGTCGATGCGCGCCTGGGCCGAGCCGCTGATCCCGGGCTTCCGCGCCGTCCCCTACGGCGACGCCAGCGCGCTCGCCGCGGCGATCAGCGAGCGTACCGCCGCGGTGGTGCTCGAGCCCGTCCGCACCGACTACGACGGGCGCGCACCGGCACCCGGCTACTTCGCCGAGGTGCGGCGGCTGTGCGACGCGCACGGCGCCAAGCTCATCATCGACGAGGTCGTGACCGGCATGGGCCGGCTCGGCCACGTCTGGGGCAGCGCGCGCTTCGGCATCGAGCCCGACCTGCTGGTCACGGCGAAGGGCTTCTCGGGCGGCCTGTTCCCGATGGCCGCGGTCGTGATGCGCCCGGGCGTCCTCGACTTCTGGGGCGACGACCCCTACCGGATCATCTCGTCCTACGCGTGGTCCAACGTCGGCGCGGTGGTCTCGCGCACGGCGCTCGAGGAGACCGCGAAGCTGCTTCCGCAGGCGAACGCGATGGGCGACCGGCTCGGCCGCGTGCTCGAGGACCTCCAGGCCCGCCACCCGAAGCTGCTGCTCGGCGTGCGGCGCACGGGGCTCCTGTGGGCGCTCGACTTCCCCGACGAGATCCGCGGCGCCTTCTTCGTCCTCGGCATGCTCCAGCGCGGCGTGATCGTCGTGGCCTCGGCGCAGAACCTCGCGGTGCCGAAGCTCTACCCCCCGCTCGTCCTCGGCGACGACGAGATCGCGCTCTTCGCCGAGCGGGCCGACGGCCTGCTGCGCGACCTCGGCGGCGGGGCCTAGGAGGCCGCTCCGGCTTCCTGGAGCGCGTTGCGGATCTGCACGAAGCGCAGGAGCGCGCTCTTCGTGAGCAGACCGCGCAGCTCGCCGTCGTGCAGGACGAGGAGCCGGCCGCCCGGGGCCTGGGTGAGCCGGCGCAGGGCATCGCGCAGGGGCAGGTCGGGCTCGACCTGGAGGGCGGGCTCGAGCGGGTGCATGCGCTCGCCCACCGTCGTCGCGTCGCGCGCTTCGGGCGCGACGCCGCGCACGTCCTCGATCGAGATCAGGCCCACCGGCCGCCCCCCGTCCACGACCGGGTAGGCGCGGAAGCCGCGCTGGAGCAGGTGGTCGTCGACGAGCGCGCGCAGCGAGAGGCGGCGCTCCACGGTGACGGGGTTCTCGACGGCGACGTCCGCCACCCGTACGTCCTCGAGCGCCTGCACGAGGACCAGGTCCTGGTAGCTGGCTTCCGCCATCGAACGCATGAACATCCCGATCAGGATCAGCCAGATGCCGCCGAGCAGCGCGCCCGTGAAGAGCTCGATCGCGCCGAGCAGGATGATCCCCACCGCCAGCCCCTTGCCGGCGTTGGCGGCGATCCGCGTCGCCCGGCGGAGCGAGCCGGTGTGGTGCCAGGTCACCGCGCGCAGCAGGCGGCCGCCGTCGAGCGGCAGGCCCGGCAACAGGTTGAAGACGCCGAGCGCCGCGTTGATCCAGGCGAGGTAGAGCAGCACCGCGGCGGCGAGTGGCAACAGCTCGGCGGAGAGCGAGCGATGCACGGCCCAGAAGAGCGCCGCGAGCGCGAAGCTCACGAGCGGGCCGGCCGCGGCGACCCGCGCTTCCGTGGCCGGTGACGTCGCCTCCGCCTCCATCTGCGAGACCCCGCCGAAGAGGAAGAGCGTGATCGCCGGCACGCGGATCCCCGCGCGTTCGGCCATCAGCGCGTGCGCGATCTCGTGGGCGAGGATCGACAGGAAGAAGAGCAGGGTGGCGACCAGGCCGGCGGCCCAGTAGCCAGCCAGGCCGGCGCCGGGGTAGGTGCGCGGGAAGTAGCCGAGCGACAGGCTCGCGAGGATCAGCAGGAAGATCAGGAACCAGGACGCATCGAGGCGCACCTGGATGTCGCGGATCGAGAAGAGCGGGATGCCTCGCTGCGTGAAGCCACGCGGCGAGGCGCCGGCGGCGGCCATCGCGGTCCCTCCCGGAATCGACGGGTCGAGCAGATGTCCTGCAAGGGAAGTGCCCGGCCAGGCGCGATCGGGGTGCCTCGAGCACGGAAGGGCCCTGGCGATTGTGCAAAGCGCGCCCGGCTTCCGGATGTCCACCGGGCTGCGCTACCAAGGGTCCGTTCGGACGCCGGGCGGCCCGGCGTCCGGCGGTGGCCCGAAGGGGCCCGGAGCGGGAACGGAGCACTGGCGGGGCCCGTCGGGGTCCGGAAGGAGACCTCGGTGGCGACGACCGGCGGCGAGCTGGTGGCACGGATGCTCCGCGCGGAGGGCGTGGAGGTCGTCTTCGGGATCGTGGACGGGTCCTACTTCGGGCTCACCGAGGGCCTGCGCAGCCAGGGGATCCGGCTGGTGTCACCGCGCCACGAGACCAGCGCGGCGCACATGGCGGGCGCCTACGCGCGCCTGACCGGGCGGCTCGGCGTCTGCATCGCGAGCAACGGGCCCGGCGCGGCCAACGTGCTCCCGGGCGTGGCGGTGGAGAACGGCGAGGGCAACCGCGTGCTCGTGCTCACGAGCTGGCGGCGGGGCCCGATCGTCGGGCCTGACCGTGGCGGCACCTACCAGTACTTCGACCAGGTGGGCGTGATGCGCCCGATGACGAAGTGGAGCGGCGCGGCCCGCAGCTTCGAGCGCATTCCCGAGGCGATGCAGCGCGCCTTCCGGCGCTCCTTCGAGGGGCGGCCGGGGGTGGTGCACGTGACGGTCCCCGAGGACGTCCTCAACGGGAGCTTCGAGAACGCCCCCCCGGTGCTGCGTCCCGCCCAGTACCGCCGCACGGAGCGGCTCGTGCCCGCGGCCGACGCCGTGCGCCGCACCGCCGCCCTGCTCGCCAGCGCGCGGCTGCCGCTCCTGCAGGTGGGCAGCGGGGCCGTGCACGCGGGCGCGGGAGCGCTCGTGGAGGAGCTGGCGCGCATCCTGCGCGCGCCGGTGACGACGAGCTGGGGCGGCCGGGCCGCCGTCGACGAGCGGCTCCCGAACAAGATCCCGATGCTCCCGCCGCTGATCGACGAGGTGCGGCGCGAGGCGGACCTGGTGCTCGCCCTCGGCGCGCGCTTCGGCGAGACCGACTGGTGGGGCAAGCCGCCCTACTGGGGCGATCCCGAGGTGCAGCGCGTCGTCCAGGTGGACTGCGACGAGGAGGTCCTCGGGCTCAACCGCCCGCTCGAGCTCGCGGTCCTCGCCGACGTCGGGGCCTTCCTCGAGGCGCTCCTCGCCGAGCTCGAGGGCCTCACCGCCGGCGGCCTCGCCGATCGCCAGCGGCGGATCGACGAGTGGGCCGGGCGGGTGGGCCAGCTCCGCAGCTTCCTGCGCGGCGCGGCGAAGGACGAGGACGCAGCTCCCCTCCACTCCGCCTTCGTCCCGCTCGTGTGCCGCGAGTTCTTCGGCGACGACGCCGTGCTCGTGATCGACGGTGGGAACACCGCCGTGTGGGCGAACCTCTACCACGAGCACCGCACGCCCGGCGCGGTGCTCAGCACCTTCAAGTTCGGGATGCTCGGGGCCGGCCCCGGCCAGGCGCTCGGCGCGAAGATCGCCTGCCCCGAACGGCCCGTCTACGCGATCCTCGGCGACGGCGCGATGGGCATGCACGTGCAGGAGATCGAGACCGCCGTGCGCCACCGGCTCGCGGTGGTCTTCCTGGTCCTGTGCGACCGGCAGTGGGGCATGGTGAAGTTCAGCCAGTCGATGGGGCTCGACCCCGAGACGATGGCGCGCGAGCGCGTGCTCCCGCCCGGCGCCAACCTCAACACCGACCTCTGCGAGATCCGCTTCGACGAGCTCGCGCGCAGCATGGGGGCGCACGGCGAGCGGGTGTCGCGCGGGCGCGAGCTGCGCCCGGCGCTCGAGCGCTGCCTCGCGAGCGGCGGGCCGGCCGTCGTGCACGTGGACGTGGACCCGGTGGCGCACATGTGGGCGCCCGGCCTCGACGTCTTCAAGAAGATGCACCTCGAGCCCGCCTGATGGCCGCCCCTGCGCGCGACGGAGGCGCCCGCTCGGTCCTCGTGACGGGCGCCTCCGGGCTCGTCGGGCGGCAGGTGGTGGCGCGCCTCGCGCGCGAGCGCGACGCGGTCGGCCGGATCGTGGCCGTGGACCTGCGCGAGCCGGCGGCCGCCGATCGCCAGCCGGGCGTCGTCTACGAGACGGGCGACGTGCGCGAAGCCGGGCTCGTGAAGCGGCTCGAGCACCACGCGGCCGACACCGTGGTGCACCTGGCGGCCGTGGTGGTGGCCGGCCCCGAGAGCTCGCGCGAGCTCGAGTACTCGATCGACGTGCTCGGCACCCGCAACGTGATCGAGGCCTGCGTGGCGGCGGGCGTCCGCCAGCTCGTCTACACGAGCAGCGGCGCGGCCTACGGCTACCACGCCGACAACCCGGTCCCGCTGCGCGAGACGGACCCCCTGCGCGGGAACCAGGACTTCGCCTACGCCTGGCACAAGCGGCTGGCGGAGGAGGCGATCGCCGAGGCCCGCCGGGCGCACCCCGCCCTCTCCCAGCTCGTGTTCCGGGTGGGGACGATCCTGGGCGCGCGCGTCGCGAGCCCCATCAGCGCCCTCTTCGAGCGGCGCGTGATCATCGGGGTGGCCGGCTCGGACGCGCCCTTCGTGCTGATCTGGGACGAGGACGTGGCGGCCGCCATCGCGAAGGGGATCCTCGAGCGCCGGGCGGGCATCTACAACCTGTGCGGCGACGGGGCGATCGCCCTGCCCGAGATCGCACGGCGCCTGGGCCGGCCCTACCTCCCGCTCCCCGCCCCGCTGCTCGGGGGCGCGCTCGGGCTGGCGCGGCGGCTCGGCCTCTCGTCGCGGGGCGCGGAGCAGGTGGACTTCCTGCGCTACCGCCCGGTGCTGGCCAACGACGCGCTCGTGCGCGAGCTCGGCTTCCGTCCGCGCTTCACGAGCAGCGAGTGCTTCGACCACTATCGCAGCGTCCGCTTCGGGAGCGGATCGTGAGGCAGATGGTGGTGACGGGCGCCGGGCACGGCATCGGCGCGGCGCTGGCGAAGCGCTTCGCGCAGGCGGACTACGCCGTGGCCGTGCTCGACCTCGATGCCGAGGCCGCCGCCGCCACCGCCGACGAGCTCGGCCGCGCCGGCGCCCGGAGCCTCGCGCTCCGCTGCGACGTGACCGTTCCCGACGAGTGCACTACGGCGATCGATCGCGTGCTCACCGCCTTCGGCGGCATCGACCTGCTCGTGAACAACGCCGGGATCACCCACGTGGGCCGTGTCCGCGAGACCGCGGTCGAGGTGCTGCGGCGCGTCGTCGAGGTGAACTTCTTCGGAGCCGTCCACTGCACGAAGGCCGCGCTGCCTTCGCTGCTCGCCCGGCGCGGCCGGGTGGTGGCGCTCTCGAGCGTGGCCGGCTTCGCGCCGCTCGCGACCCGCAGCGGCTACGTGGCGAGCAAGCACGCGCTCGAGGGCTTCTTCGCGACGCTGCGCACCGAGCACGCGGCCGACGGGCTCGGCGTGACGCTGGTCCGCCCCTCGTTCGTGCGCACCGACATCGGCGCGCGGGCGCTCGGCGCCGACGGCCGCCCGGCCGGCGCCGGGGCCCGCACGGGCGTGGGCCGCGAGCTCGGCCCCGAGGCCGCCGCCGAGGTCATCTTCCGCGGCGTCACGGCGGGCCGGCGGACGGTCTGGGTCGGCCGGGAGGCGCGGGCCTCCTTCTGGCTGGCCACGCTCTGGCCCGGAGCCTACGAGCGGCTCATGGTGCGCCGGACCCTCGGCTGACTGGGGGCGGAGTCCGCCCGGCGACATGATCTCCGTCATGTCGCGACGCCGCCGCCGCGCCCATCCTGCCCGCCGTTACGCGCGAGCCAGCCACCCGCCAGCTGCGTGATGACCCGACGAGGGGCGGGCTGGCGATGCAGACAGGCAGGCTCGGCGACCACCACGCGCGGCTCGGCGGCGATCCGATCCGGGACGCCTTCGCGCGACGCGCCCCGCTCGTGCCGTGGCGGGGGCAGCGCCCGGTGCCGGCGGACGCCCTCGAGGAGGCGTGGCAGCGCCTGATCGGCACGCCCGCGCCGCGCGGCAAGCGCGTCGCCTACGTGAACGTCCCCTTCTGCGCGAACCATTGCCTCTTCTGCGGCTTCTACCGGGGTCCGGCCCAGCCGGCGAGGATCGCGGGGTACGCGTCGCTCGTGATCGAGGAGCTCGAGCGCGAGCGCGCCGCGGCCGGCGTCGCCCGGGCGCCGGTGCACGCGCTCTACCTGGGCGGCGGCACGCCGAGCGCCCTGCCGGCCGGCGAGCTCCACCACCTGCTTCGCGCCCTGCGCGGCGCCCTGCCACTCGCGCCGGACTGCGAGATCACGGTCGAGGGCCGCTGGCTCGGCTTCGACGCCGAGAAGGTCGACGCGTGCCTGGAGGCCGGCGCCAACCGCTTCTCGATCGGGGTCCAGAGCTTCGACACCGCGGTGCGCCGAAGCCAGGGGCGCCGCGCCTCGCGCGACGAGCTGCTGCGCTTCCTCGCCGAGCTCGTCGACCGCGACCGCGCCGCCATCGTCGCCGATCTCCTGATCGGGCTCCCGGGCCAGACGCCGGACACCTGGCAGGACGACCTGCGGGCCTGCATCGACCTCGAGCTCGACGGGGTCGACCTCTACCCGCTGAACGTCTATCCGGCGACGCCGCTCGCCGGCGCCATCGCGGCCGGAAAGTCGGGCCCCGCCCTGCCGCTCCCCGAGCAGGGCGCGCTGTACCGCGAGGGCGCGCGCGTGCTCGAGGACGCGGGCTGGCGCCAGATCAGCAACAGCCACTGGGCGCGCGCCACGCGCGAGCGGAACCTCTACAACCTGCTGATCAAGCAGGGCGCCGACTGCCTCGGCTACGGCGCCGGCGCCGGCGGCTCCCTCGCCGAGCACTCCTACGCGCTGGCGGCGGAGCTCGAGGCCTACGCCGCGCTCGTGCGGGCGGGCCGCAAGCCCCTGCGCGCGATCCGCGAGCCGGACGCCGACGAGCGCCTCCAGCAGCACCTCGCGGCGCAGCTCGAGGTGGGGCGACTCGACCTCGCCACGCTCGGGCCGGACGCGCGGGAGCGCGCCGGCGCGCTCGTCGGCCAGTGGCAGCGCGCGGGTCTCCTCGAAGGCGCCGGCCCGCGCCTCCGCCTCACGGTGGCGGGCCGCTTCTGGGCGCCGAACCTCGCGCGCGGCCTGCGCGACGTCTTGCATCCCGACGAACCCAGGAGGACGACGACATGAGCGAGATCCAGACCGGGACGAACGGCAGCGCCCTCGAGGCACTGCGCGCGAGGCTCGCGAGCCGGGTGGGCGGGGTCCTCGAGAGCGTGGCGGCGGAGCACGGCGTCTCGCTGCGCACCGTGATCGGCTGCCTGCCGGAGGAGCTCTGGAGCGAGGCCGGCGGCGAGCACTTCTGCGAGGTCATGGCCGAGGTGGCTGCGTGGGGCCCGGTCCGGCTGATCGTGCACACCGAGGACGGCGTCTTCGAGTTCTCGGGCCCGCTTCCCGCCGGCACGCTCGGCCACGGGTTCTTCAACCTGCAGGGCGCGGGGGCGCTCTCGGGCCACCTGCGGGCGGAGCGCTGCCGCTCGATCGTCTTCCTGCGCCGGCCCTTCATGGGCAAGCAGACCGCTTCGATCCAGTTCTTCAACGCCGCGGGCGGCGCGATGTTCAAGCTCTTCGTCGGGCGCGACGACGCGGGCGAGCTGTGCGCGGACCAGCTCGCGCGCTTCGACGCCCTCGAGCGCCGGCTCGCCGCACGGGCGCCCGCATGAGCGGGCGCTCCGTCCTCGTCTTCGGCGCGAGCCGCGGCGCCGGCCTCGAGCTCGCGCGGCGGCTGCGCGCGCAGGGCGTGGGCGTCACGGCGCTGGTCCGGCCGGGCTCGGACGCCGCCGCGCTCGACGCCCTCGGCGTCCGCATCGTGCGCGGCGACGCGCTCGCGGCGGAGGACGTGGGGCGTGCCTTCGCGCTCACGCCCGCCGGGGCGGCGGTCGTCTCCACCCTCGGCAGCCGGGGCGGCGGCGCGCGCGCCGTCGACGAGGCCGGCAACCGGATCGTGATCGACCAGGCGCTCGCCGCGCGCCCGGAACGATTCGTGCTCGTGACCGCGATCGGCTGCGGCGAGATGGCCGCGTATCGATCCGAGCGGGCGCGGGCGGCCTTCGGCGCGGTGGTCGACGCCAAGACGCGCGCCGAGGAGCACCTCCGCGGCAGCGCCCTGCCCTACACGATCCTGCGACCGGGTGGACTCCGCGACGGCGAGCCGACCGGGCAGGGCCTCCTCAGCAGCGACCCCCGGATCCACGGCTTCCTCCGGCGGGCGGACCTCGCGCTCCTGATCGAGCGCGTGCTGCGCGATCCGGCGACGCTCGGCCGGGCGCTCGCTGCCGTCGACGCCGGCGAGGCGCGCTGCGAGGCCCCGATCGAGCCCTTCCCGCTCGCGTCCTGACGGGGCGCGAGGCCCGGGCGCCGGCCTCAGGGCGGGACGATCGTGACCGAGTAGGTGACCGTGCCGCTGGCGCCCGGAGCGAGCGCGCCGCTGAAGGACCAGGTGACGGGACCGGTGGTGCCGGGCGGGGGCGCGGGCGTGCAGGCGGTGACCTGGGGCGGCAGGGCGCCGCAGGTGGCCGTGCATGACCGGCTCGGGCGGCCGCACCGCCGGGTGCGCGCCCAGCCCAGCACGGCGAGCCAGCCGATCGCCGTCCCACCGAACACGAGGTTGGCGACCAGGATCCGCCCGAGGCGTTCGTGCTCGTAGCGCGCGGCCACCGCGAAGGGGAAGAGGTAGGCGACGAAGAGCAGGCAGATCACGAGGTCCACGGTCGCCTCCCGATGTCGGCCCAAGCCTGGCCGAGCGGTGCTGGCGCGCCGGCGCGAGCGGGGGGATCCTACCGCGATGCCCCGCGCGTCCCGCGTCCTGCTCGACGGCCTGCGCTTCCCGGAAGGCCCGCGCTGGCGCGGAGACCGGCTGTGGCTCTCGGACATGCACGCCGGCGTCGTGCTCGCGGTGGACCTCGCGGGTCGCGTGGAGACGATCGTCGCGGTGCCGAACCAGCCGTCGGGGCTCGGCTGGGATCCCGAGGGCCGGCTGCTGGTCGTCTCGATGAAGGACCGCCGCCTGCTGCGGCTCGAGGCTCGCGGTCTCGCCCGGGTCGCCGATCTCGCGCCCTTCGCGAGCTTCCACTGCAACGACATGGTCGTCGACGGGGGCGGCCGCGCCTACGTCGGGAACTTCGGCTTCGACCTGCACGGTGGAGCGAAGCCCGCTCCCGCGAACCTGGTCCTCGTGCATCCCGGCGGGCACGCCGAGATCGCCGCCTCGGACCTGCAGTTCCCGAACGGCACCGTGATCACGCCCGACGGCCGCACCCTGATCGTCGGCGAGAGCTTCGGCGCGCGGCTCACGGCCTTCGACGTCGCCGGCGACGGGCGGCTCTCGAACCGGCGCGTGTGGGCACCGCTCGAGAAGGCCGTGCCCGACGGGATCTGCCTCGACGCGGAGGGCGCGATCTGGGTGGCGTCGCCGGTGAGCAACGAGGTCCTGCGCGTGCGCGAGGGCGGGGCCGTGGCGGAGCGCATCGCCGTCGACCGCTCCGCGATCGCGTGCATGCTGGGCGGACCGGAGCGACGCACCCTCTTCGTCTGCACGGCCCGGGCGCACGATCCCGCCGAGACCGGTGACCGCCAGGGTCGGATCGAGGCGATCGAGGTGGAGGTGCCGGGAGCCGGCTGGCCGGGCTAGGGGGAGGGAAGGCATGCGCGCGCTCGCGTTCGACGGCCAGCGCGCCGCGTTGGTCGAGCGGCCCGACCCCAAGCCCTCCCCCGACGAGGCGCTGGTGCGGGTGTCGCTCGCCGGCGTCTGCCGCACCGACCTCGAGCTGGTGCGCGGCTACATGGCCTTTCGCGGCGTGCTGGGCCACGAGTTCGTGGGCCGCGTCCTCGACGGGCCCGCCGAGTGGCGCGACCAGCGCGTGGTCGGCGAGATCAACTTCGCGTGCGGGCGCTGCCCCACCTGCGCGAGGGGCCTGCGCCGCCACTGCCCGCAGCGCCGCGTCATGGGTATCCACGAGGCCGACGGCGCCTTCGCCGAGGCCGTGCGGGTGCCGGTCGAGAACCTGCACCGCGTGCCCGACGGCGTCCCCGACGAGCGTGCCGTCTTCGTCGAGCCGCTGGCGGCGGCCTTCGAGGTGCTGGCGCAGGTGGAGGTGCCGGCCGGCGCGCGCGCGCTGGTCCTCGGCGACGGCAAGCTCGGCCTCCTGATCGCGCAGGTGCTGCACGACGCCGGCGCACGCGTCACCGCGATCGGGCGCCATCGCGGGAAGCTCGCGGTGCTGGCGGCGCGCGGCATCGAGACCTTCCCGGGCCCCGAGTTCCACGGCGAGCGGGCTCCGATCGTGGTCGAGGCCACCGGGACCCTCTCGGGCTTCCGGCGCGCGGTCGAGCTCACCGAGCCGCGCGGCACACTGGTGCTGAAGAGCACCGTCGCCGCCCGCGAGCCGCTCGACCTGGCGCCGCTCGTGATCCACGAGATCAGCGTGGTCGGCTCGCGTTGCGGCCCCTTCCCGCCCGCTCTCGCGGCGCTCGCGGCCGGCCGCGTGGACGTGGACCCGCTGGTGTCGGAGCGGATTCCCCTCGCTCACGGGGCGCTCGCCCTGGAGCACGCGGCCCGGCCGGGCGCGCTCAAGGTGCTGATCGACTGCGCCTGAACGGTGTATCGTGCTTCGCACCCGCCTCGAAGGAGATCGTTCGTGACGACCCCGCTCTGGTGCCTCGTGATCGTCGCCCTGCTGCCCTACGTGCTCTCCTTCTCGGGCGGCTACTTCCGCATGCGTCAGCTCGGTGGGATCGACAACAAGCACCCGCGCCTGCAGGCCATGAAGCTCGAGGGTGCCGGCGCGCGTGCCTACGCCGCCCAGGCCAACGCCTGGGAGGCGCTCGGCTTCTTCACGGCGGCGGTGGTCGTGCTCCACCTCGCCAACCCCGAGGCCGCGCGCGGCGCCACGGCCGCCAACCTCTCGCTCGGCTTCCTCGCCACCCGCATCGTGCACCCCATCGCCTACCTCGCGAACCTCGACGTCCTCCGCTCCCTCGCCTTCCTCGCCGGCCTCGCCTGCGGCATCGGCCTCCTCTGGCTCGCCTGAGGGGGACAGACCCGGCGATCCGGCGATTCTACGAGGAGCCGAGCCGAGGGCGGAAGCGTCCAGAGAATCGCCGGATCGCCGGGTCTGTCCCCCTCAGAGGCTGGCGTTCTCGATCAGGCGGGCGTAGAAGCGGACGGCGGTGCCGAGGTTGTCGATGGCGATCCGTTCGTCGATGCCGTGGGGGAGCTTGATGTCGGCGGGGCCGAAGCGGAAGGGGCCGAAGCGGTAGACGGCGTCGGCGACGACGTGGTAGCTCCTCGCGTCGGTCCCGCCCACGACCAGCGCGGGCGCCACGACGGCGCCGGGGAAGAGCTCCCCGATCGTGCGCTGGAGCAGCGTGAAAGCAGGACCGTCGCTCGGGGACACCGGGCTCGGATCGCGGTGCTCGCCCTCGAAGCGCGCTTCGACGTCGGGCGCCGCGACCGTCTCGCGGACGCGTGCGAGCACGCTCTCACCCGTCTCGCCGGGCAGGATGCGGAAGTTCACGAGCGCGCGCGCCTCGACCGGCAGGACGTTCTCCTTCGGCGAGCCGGAGAGCATCGTGACCGCGGTGGTCGTGCGCAGGAGCGCGTTCACGCCGGGCTCGCGGCGGACGGCCTCCGACAGGAGCGGCGCCAGCAGGTCGGCGTTCGCGAGCGCGACCCGGCCGGGGAGCGGCAGCTCGGGGGCGAGCCACGCGAAGAACGAGCCCGTGACGCCGCCCACCGAGATCGGGAACGGGTGCTCCTCGAGCTGCGTGATCGCACGCGCCAGCGCGCCGGTCGCCGTCCGCCGCGGCGGCGTCGAGGAGTGGCCGCCGGCCGCACGCGCCACCACCGCGAGCGTCGCATAGCCCTTCTCGGCGACACCGATCGGAGCCACCGGGCCGTCGAAGCCCGGCACCGTACCGGGCTCGAGCAGCACGTAGCCCTCGTCGAGGACGAGCGCCGGGCGCACGCCGCGCGCGGCGAGGCGCTCGGCCATCTTCACCGCGCCGCTCGGCCCGCCCACCTCCTCGTCGTGGCCGAACGCCAGGATCACGGTGCGGCGCGGCTCGTAGCCCTCGGCGAGCAGCGCCTCGACCGCCTCGCAGATCGTGACGAGCGCCCCCTTGTCGTCGATCGCGCCGCGCCCCCACACCTGGCCTTCGGCGATCGCGCCCGAGAAGGGCGGATGCGTCCAGCGCTCGGGATTGCCAGCGGGCACGACGTCCTGGTGCGCGAGCAGGAGCAGCGGCGCGAGCGCGGGGTCGCTCCCCTGCCAGGTGTAGAGGAGCGAGTGGCCGGAGACGCGCTCGAGCGCGAGTGCCCCGTGCAGGCGCGGGTAGGTCGCCGCAAGCCAGGCCGAGAAGGCGCGGAAGGGCTCGGCCTCGAGCTCTGCGGGGTCGGGTGAGGTGATGACCGTCGGGATCCGGATCGCCTCGGCCAGGTGCGCGGCCACCCGCTCGGCGTCGACCGCGCGCGCGGGTGCCGGCGGCACCGAGACCTGGCGCGAGGGCAGGCGCAGCGCGCGCAGGGTCAGGACGACCGCCGCGAGCACGAGCAACGAGAGCAGGAGACCCAGGGCGCGCAGGATGGTTCGGGTCATCGGTCCTCCCCCTTCGATCGTGCACCCGAAGGCCTCAGGTCGCCACCGCCCCCGCCGGCGCCGCCTCGAGGTCGATCGCCGCCGCCAGGAGCGCCCGGGTGTAGGGCTCGCGGGGAGCCGCGAAGAGCACCTCCGCCGCACCCTGCTCGACCACGCGGCCGCCGCGCAGGACGAGGATCTGGTGGCTCATCGCGCGCACGACGCGCAGATCGTGGCTGATGAAGAGGTAGGCGAGCCGGTGGCGGCGCTGGAGCTCGCGGAGCAGCTCGACGATCTGCGCCTGCACCGACACGTCGAGCGCCGAGGTGGGCTCGTCGAGGACGACCAGCTCGGGTCGCAGCACCAGCGCGCGCGCGATCGAGATGCGCTGGCGCTGGCCGCCCGAGAACTCGTGCGGGTAGCGATGGCGGCTCGCGGGGTCGAGGCCGACCTCTTCGAGCACCTCGATCACGCGCCGCTCGCGCTCGGCCGGGGAGCCCATGCCGTGGATCTCGAGCCCCTCGCCGACGATGCGCCCGACCGGCAGGCGCGGCGAGAGGCTGGCGAAGGGATCCTGGAACACGATCTGCATCGCGCGGCGCAGCGGCCGCGTCGCGGCCCAGGGCAGGCCCTGGAGCTCACGGCCGTGGAAGCGGATCGAGCCCTCGCTGCGCTCGAGGCGCAGGAGCCCGAAGGCGAGCGTCGTCTTGCCGCTGCCGCTCTCGCCGACGATGCCCACCGTCTCGCCCGCCCGGACCGCGAGCGAGACGCCGTCCACCGCCTTCACGTGGCCGGTCACCCGGCGCAGGACTCCGCGCCGGATCGGGAACCAGACCCGCAGGTCCCGCGCCTCGAGCACCGTCGGCGCATCGGGCGCCACGGGGGCCGGAGCGCCCCGCGGCTCGGACGCCAGCAGGTGTCGCGTGTAGGGGTGCTCGGGAGCCGTGAAGACGCGCTCGGCGTGGCCCTGCTCGACGATCCGGCCGCCCTGCATCACGCACACGCGATCCGCCATCCGGCGCACGATCGCGAGATCGTGCGTGATGAGGAGCAGCGCCATCCCCGTCCTCGCGCGCAGCTCGCGCAGGAGCGCCAGGATCTGGGCCTGGATCGTGACGTCGAGCGCGGTGGTGGGCTCGTCGGCGATCAGCAGGTCCGGCTCGTTCGCGAGCGCCATCGCGATCATCACGCGCTGGCGCTGGCCGCCGGAGAGCTCGTGCGGGTAGGCCTCGAGCCGGCGCTCGGGCTCGTCGAGACCCACCTGGCACAGCAGCTCGACCGCGCGTACCCGCACCTCGGTGTCGGAGGCCTTCCGGTGCAGGGTCACGATCTCGCCGATCTGGCGCCCTACCCGGTGGAGCGGATTCAGCGAGGTCATCGGCTCCTGGAAGATCATGGCGGCGCGGTTGCCGCGCAGCTCGCGCAGCACGGGCTCGGGCGCCCCGATCATCTCGCGGCCGTCGAGGCGGATCCGGCCCGCCGGATGGCGCGCGGCCGGGGGCAGGAGCTGGAGCACGGAGAGCGCCGTCACCGACTTCCCCGAGCCGCTCTCGCCGACGAGCGCCACCGTCTCTCCGCGCTCGACCGTGAACGAGACGCCGCGTACGGCGTCGACCGGCTTGCCGCCACCCTCGAAGCGCACCGCGAGGTCCTGCACCTCGAGGAGACTCACGCGGCCTCCGCGACGGCGCCGGGCTCCGGCGGCGGCGGCGCAGCGCGGAAGGTCCGCCGCGGGTCGAAGGCGTCGCGCACCCCCTCGCCGACGAAGACCAGCAGCGCGAGCAGGATCGCGATCACGAAGAAGCCCGAGAGCCCGAGCCAGGGGGCGTTCAGGTTGTTCTTGCCCTGGTTCAGGAGCTCGCCGAGCGAGGGGCTCCCCGGCGGCAGGCCGAAGCCCAGGAAGTCGAGCGCCGTCAGCGAGGTGATCGCCGCCGACAGGATGAACGGCAGGAAGGAGAGCGCGGCGGTCATCGCGTTGGGCAGGATGTGGCGGAACATGATCGTCAGGTCGCGCGCGCCGAGCGCGCGGGCCGCGCGCACGTAGTCGAAGTTGCGCGCGCGCAGGAACTCGGCGCGCACCACCGCCACCAGGCTCATCCACGAGAAGAGCAGCAGCAGCCCGAGAAGCCACCAGAAGCTCGGCTGCACGACGCTGGCCAGGATGATCAGCAGGAAGAGTGTCGGCATGCTCGACCAGATCTCGATGAAGCGCTGGAAGAAGAGGTCGATCCGGCCGCCGAAGTAGCCCTGCACCGCGCCGGCCGTGACCCCGACCAGCGACGAGAGGAGGGTCAGGATGCCCCCGAAGAGCACCGAGATCCGGAAGCCGTAGACGAGGCGCGCCACCACGTCGCGGGCCTGGTCGTCGGTGCCGAGCCAGTTCTTCGCGCTCGGCGGCGAGGGCGCGGGGCCCGCGAGGTCGCGCACGTGGGTGTCGTAGGAGTACGGGATCGGCGGCCAGACGAGCCAGCCCTTGGCCCGGATCAGCTCCTGCACCTCGGGCGCCCGGTACTGCGCCTCGGTCTCGAAGAAGCCGCCGAAGGTGGTCTCCGGGTAGCTGCGCAGGACGGGCACGTAGAAGCGGCCCTCGTAGCGGACGAGCAGCGGCTTGTCGTTCGCGACGAGCTCGGCCGGCAGCGTGCCCAGGAACAGGGCCGCGAAGATCCACAACGACCACCAGGCGCGTCGGTTCGCGCGGAAGGCCTCGAAGCGGCGGCGCCCGAGCTCGCCGAGCACGCGCTAGACCTCGCGCCCTTCGAAGTCGATCCGGGGATCCACGAAGGTGTAGGTGAGGTCGGCGACGAGGCCCAGCACCAGGCCCATCAGGGTGAAGACGTAGAGCGTCCCGAACATCACCTGGTAGTCGCGGTTGATCGCGGCCTCGAAGCCGAGGAGCCCGAGCCCCTCGAGCGAGAAGATCACCTCGATCAGG
Organism: Deltaproteobacteria bacterium; assembly: GCA_035063765.1. Taxonomy (NCBI): domain Bacteria; kingdom Pseudomonadati; phylum Myxococcota; class Myxococcia; species Deltaproteobacteria bacterium. The sequence goes on along the minus strand of JAPSFT010000005.1, from coordinate 2,462 downwards.
AGCGAGCTCGCGAAGAGGATCCCGATCAGGGCCGCCGGGAAGCCGGCCACCACGATCAGCATCGCGTTGCGGAAGACGTGCCCGTAGAGCACCTGCCGCTCGCCGAGCCCCTTGGCGCGCGCGGTCGTCACGTACTGCTTGTGGATCTCGTCGAGGAACGAGTTCTTGGTCAGGATCGTGAGCGAGGCGAAGCCGCCGATCACCATCGACGTGACCGGCAGCACCATGTGCCACAGGTAGTCGAGGGCCAGGCGCGGGAAGGAGAGCTCGCGCCAGTTCTCGGAGACGAGGCCGCGCAGCGGGAACCAGTCGAGGTAGCGCCCGCCGGCGAAGACCACGACCAGGAAGATCGCGAACAGGAAGGAGGGGATCGCGTTGCCGGCGATCACGACACCGCTGGTCCAGACGTCGAAGCGCGAGCCGTCGCGCACGGCCTTGCGAACGCCGAGCGGGATCGAGATCGCGTAGACGAGGAGCGTCGTCCACAGGCCCAGCGAGATCGACACCGGCATGCGCTCGAGCACCAGCTCCATCACCGGCTTGTCGCGGAAGTAGCTCTTGCCGAAGTCGAAGAGGAGGTAGCGGCGCATCATCTCGAGGAAGCGCTTCCAGGGCGGCTGGTCGAAGCCGAACTCCTTCTCGAGACGCGCGATGTACTCGGCGTCGAGGCCCTGGGCGCCGCGGTAGCGCGAGGGGCCGCCGCCGCCCGGCGCGGCCGGCCCGGCCGGAGCGAGCTCGCCGCCGCCACCGGAGACGCGTGAGGTGGCGCCCACCGCGGTGCCCTCGAGACGGGCCAGGATCTGCTCGATCGGCCCCCCCGGCACCACCTGCACGACCGCGAAGTTCACGAGCATGATCGCGAACAGGGTCGGGATCACGAGCAGGAGGCGGCGGACGACGTAGGCCCCCATGCGCGCGGGCTAGCGCCTCGCTTCCAGCGCCGCCGCCTTCCCCGCGTCCCACCACCAGGCGTCGAGCTGGAGGCCGTTCTTGGGAACCAGCGAGGGCATCCCGAAGCGGTTCCAGTAGGCGATCCGGTCACTCGCGATGTACCAGTTCGGCACGACGTAGTGGCCCCACTGGAGCACGCGATCGAGCGCGCGGCACGCGGCCACGAGGCTCGCCCGGTCCGGTGCCGCGATGACCTGCTCGACCAGCGCGTCGACGGCGGGGTCCCGGATCCCGATCGTGTTGCGGCTGCCTTCGCGCCCGGCGGCCTCGCTGCCCCAGAAGTCGCGCTGCTCGTTGCCGGGCGAGTCGGACTGGGGGAACACCGAGAGCGTCATGTCGTAGTCGAAGGTGTCCATCCGGCGCTTGTACTGCGCGGTGTCGACGGTGCGGACCGAGGCGGTGACCCCGATCTTCTCGAGGTTCGCCTTGTAGGGCAGGACCACGCGCTCGAACTGCGCGCTCGGGAGCAGGATCTCGAAGGCCAGCGGCTGGCCGTCCTTCACGAGCTTCCCGCCGGCCACCTGCCAGCCGGCCGCCTTGAAGAGCTCGGCGGCGCGGCGCAGGTTGTCGCGGTTGTTGCCCGAGCCGTCCGTCGCCGGCGGCTGGTACTCCGTCGTGAACACCTCCTCGGGGATCTTCCCGCGGAAGGGCTCGAGCAGCGCCAGCTCGGCCGTCCCGGGGAGCCCGCGTGCGGCCAGCTCCGAGTTCTCGAAGTAGCTACGCGTACGCGTGTACTGGCCGTAGAAGAGGGTCTGGTTCTCCCACTCGAAGTCGAAGGCGAAGGCGAGCGCCTCGCGCACGCGCGCGTCCTGGAACACGGGCCGGCGCAGGTTCATCGCGAAGCCCTGCATGCCGGCCGGCCGCTCGTGCGGAACCTCCTGCTTCACGATCCGGCCGTCGTGCACGGGCGGCACGTCGTAGCCGGTCGCCCAGTCCTTCGCGCTGTTCTCGAGCCGGAAGTCGTACTGGTCGCCCTTGAAGGCCTCGAGGGCGACGGTAGCGTCGCGGAAGTACTCGTAGCGCTGCACGTCGAAGTTCTCGCGGCCGCGGTTCACGGGCAGGTCCCGGCCCCAGTAGTCGGGCACCCGCTCGTACTCGACGAAGCGTCCGGCCTCGAACTTCGCGATCTTGTAGGCGCCGCTCCCGAGCGGCGGCTCGAGGCTCACGGCGTCGAAGCTGCGGGTCGCCCACCAGTGCTTCGGGAGCACCGGGAGCTGGCCCAGGATCAGCGGCAGCTCGCGGTTCGTGCCCGGCGCGAAGTGGAAGTAGACGCCCCGCTCGCCGCGCTGCTCGACCTGGTCGACGCTCCCGTAGTAGAAGCGGAAGAAGGGCTGGCCCTTGTCGAGGAGCGTCTGGAAGGTCCAGATCACGTCCGCGGGGGTGATCGGGCGGCCGTCGTGCCAGCGCGCCTCGGGGCGCAGCGTGAAGAGCACCCACGAGCGGTCGGCCGGCGTCTGCACGCTCTCGGCGAGCAGGCCGTACTGGCTGAAGGGCTCGTCGGCGGAGGCCAC